>NZ_DLOE01000049.1:0-80097 GCF_002479615.1 Arsenicicoccus sp. UBA7492
CAGCTGGGGATTCCGGGGGCGTTAGCATCACTTAGGCGTCAAGTGACACTAACGAGTGGGGAGCCCCCCACGTGCACCTGTGATCACTGGGCGGTCTGGTACGCGTTGAGGTACGAGTCCTCGCCGCGGCGCTGCATGGCGAGCAGCTCGGCATACACGCCACCGGAGGTGGACAGCTCGGCAGGCGAGCCGATCTCGTCGACCCGGCCGTCCTTGATCGTCACGATGCGGTCGACGCCGGCGATGGTGGAGAGGCGGTGGGCGATGATCAGCGAGGTGCGGCCGGCCATGAGCTGCACGAGCCCCTCCTGGACGGCCCGCTCCGAGCGGGTGTCGAGGGCGCTGGTGGCCTCGTCGAGGACCAGCACGGAGGCGTCCTTGAGCATGGCACGGGCCACGGAGATGCGCTGCTTCTGACCGCCGGAGAGCTTGAGGCCGCGCTCGCCGATCATGGCGTCGAACTCGCCCTCCAGCCCGCCGATGAAGCCGCTGGCGTTGGCGCGCTCGGCGGCCAGGGCGACCTCGTCCGCGTTGGCGGTGGGGTGGCCGTAGCGGATGTTCTCGCCGACGGTGTCGGAGAACAGCGACGGGTCCTGGAAGACGAGGGAGATGCGGCGACGCAGCTCGTCGTGGGGGAGCGTGGCGATGTCCACGCCGTCGAGGCGGATGTGGCCGCCCCGCAGCGGATAGAGGCCGAGGAGCAGGTTGACCAGGGTGGTCTTGCCGCCGCCGGACTCGCTGACCAGGGCCACACGCTCGCCGGGCCGTATGTCGAACGTGACGTCCCGCAGCACGTCCGGACCGTCGCCGTAGCCGAACCGCACGTCCTCGAACTCGAGGACGGCGTCGCCCTCGGCGCGGGCGGGCAGCGCCGGCATCTCGCGCACGTGCTCGACCTCGGTCGCCGCCATGACCTTGAAGTAGTCGCGCGACCCGGCCACCGCACGCTGCGAGGCGTCCAGCACCCAGCTCATCATCTCGACGGGCATGCGGGCCATGGCGATCAGCTGGATCAGCAGCACCATCTGGCCGACGGAGAAGCCGCCGCCGAGGGTCCGCCAGAAGATCAGGAGGTACATGGCCGCGAAGGCCAGGTTGAGCACGCCGCGACGGATGATGTCCATCGTGTGCCAGTGCCGCGACTGCTCCTTGGTCGTGCTGTCGGTCCGCATGAAGTGGTCCGTGAACGTGTCGAGCTCGTGCCGCTCGCGGGTGAACGACCGCACCACGCGGATCTGCCCCACGACCTCGGCGAAGCGGCCACCGGCCGTGTCGACGTGGTGGTTCTTGTCGGCCTCGAGCCGCTGCCACTTGCGCGACGTGAGCCCCGTGAGCCAGACATAGGTCGGGAAGACGACGGCCAGCAGCACCGCCAGCGGCCAGTAGTAGATCGCGCTGATCACCAGCACCGCCGCCGTCTGGATCAGCATGGTGAAGAAGGTGTTGGCCAGAGACTTCGCGAAGTTGGAGACCTCGGTGATCGAGCGGTTGAGCCGCGACACGATCGTCCCGGTCATCTCGTCGTCGAACCAGCTCTGCGGCAGGCGCAGCAACTTGTCGAGGTAGCGCGTCGACAGGATCGCGCGGATCCGGTTGCTGAGGACGTCGCCGGTGTAGCCGCCCAGGTTGGACACGACGGTGCTGACCAGCTCGGCCGCGAGGATCGCGAGCGTGAGGATCGCCAGCGTCGGGAAGACGGAGGTCCCCCGTCCGTCCTGGACCGCGTCGACGATCGTGTCGGTGGCCCGGCCGACGAGGAAGGGCGTCGCCAGGCCGGCGCTCGCCGTGACGATGGCGCAGGCCGCGACGCCCAGGTAGTAGGGGCGCAGCTCGGAGGTGAAGCGGATGATGTGGCCCAGCGTGGCGAAGATGCCCTGCTCCGGCGGCTCGTACTGCTCTGACGGCCCCTCGGGGGCCGCCCCGCTGCTGGGGGTGGCGCGCGTGGCGGCCGTGGCGCTGGTGCTCAAGGGGGACTCCTCGGTGGCGGTGCTCATGCGTCCACGAGACGACATCAAGCGGACATGAGGTCAACACCGAGGGTGGTCAGACTCTTCCCAGGGACCCTCAGCAGAGGTCGAGCAGTGCCTCCGCATAGGCGCACTCGAGGTCGACGTTGGTCGTATGCCGGTCCCGCTGCCCGTCGTTGGTGACGACACGCCATACGGCCGCTGTCTCGTGGTGCACCGACCGCAGCCGGTCACCCAGCAGCTCGCGCAGCTGGTCCTCGCGCGGCAGCCAGACCGTCTGGTCCAGCCCGACCGAGTCCAGGGCCCACTCGGTCGTCCCGTTGAAGCCGAGCACGGACTGGTCGGCGTAGTGGTGCAGCTCGATCGTGAGGTCGCTGATCCAGTAGGTCTGGTCGGTGAGGGTGTCCACGTCGATCGCGAACCGGTCGCCCGGCTGCGGCTCCCACAGCACGCCCGCGGCGGCGAGGCGGCGGGCCAGGTCCAGCGTCAGCATCTGTCCATCCTGCATCACGACGCGCGCGGGCGTCGGACGAGTGCGAGGCTCGGGGCATGGAGCTCCACGAATTTCTGGACCACTGCAACAGCGGTGCCGTGATCGAGGACGGTTCGGAGGCGCACCGGTTCATGCACGCGGCGTCCCAGGAGGCGTTGCGTACGTTGGCGAAGCTGAACGGCTCCTACCGCACCCCCGAGGAGGTGCGGGCCCTGATGAGCGAGCTGACCGGGCGGCCGGTGCCGGAGTCGCTGGCGGTGTTCCCGCCGTTCTACAGCGAGTTCGGCAAGAACCTGCACCTCGGCGAGGACGTGTTCATCAACATCGGCTGCCGCTTCCAGGACGCCGGGGGCATAACCATCGGGGACGGCTCGCTGATCGGGCACGGCAGCACGCTGACGACGCTCGACCACGGCGTCGACCCGGACCGGCGCGCCGACATGATCCCCGCGCCGATCGTGATCGGCCGCAAGGTCTGGCTGGGCGCCTCGGTCACCCTCGTGCCGGGCGTGACCATCGGGGACGGCGCGATCGTCGGCGCCGGCGCCGTGGTGACCAAGGACGTGCCCGCCAACGCGATCGTCGCCGGCGTCCCGGCCCGCGTGATCCGCATGACCGGCTTCGACGCATGACCAGCACGATCTTCTACACCGCCACGACGCTAGACGGCTACCTCGCCGACGAGAGCGACTCTCTGGAATGGCTTTTCGTCCAGGACATCGATCACGCCGGCCCCAACAGCCACGACGCGTTCATGGCCGGGGTCGGCGCGCTCGTCATGGGGCGGACGACGTACGAGTGGCTGCGTCGCCACCTCGAGACGGCGGGGGAGCAGTGGCCGTACGCCGTGCCCGCCTGGGTGCTCAGCCACGCCGAGCTGCCCGGCATCGACGGCGCCGACCTGCGGTGGGCGCAGGGCGACGTCGGGGGCGTGTACGCCGCACTCGTCGAGGCCGCTGACGGCAAGGACGTGTGGGTGGTCGGGGGCGGTGACCTGGCGGCGCAGTTCGCCGACGCCGGGCTGCTCGACCAGCTCGTCGTGTCGATCGCCGGCGTGACCCTGGGATCCGGGCGGCCTTTGTTCCCACGGCGATTCGCGCTGGAGCTCACCGAGGTGACCCGCAACCGGTCGTTCGTCTGCGCCACGTATGACGTGAAGGGCCCGCTCTCCTAGCCCGCCCATCCGCCTGGCCCGCCCCCACGCCTGCGCGGCGAGCCCGATGCGCTCGGTGACGGGCGTGGTCGTGCACAACTGCTGCAGATAGCGGCAACCCGCGTAGCCTGCGCGTTGGGGCACAACAGAATTCGCGGGCGGCGCGTCCCGATGTGCAGCAGTTGTGCACGTTACCCAACCACGGGGAGCCTCGCCACGCCCGTCGCGACCCAGATCCGGGCCGGCGACGACGGAGGCCTAGGGTGGCCGCATGACCGAGGACTGGCGGCGGGACCGCATCGGCGCTGCGCTCGCCGGGGCCAACCCCACCGTCATCGCCCGCCTCCAAGAGAGCTTCGCCGCGATCGGGGACGCCCAGTTCCTCCCCGGCTACTGCGTCCTGCTCGTCGACGACCCGACCATCGGTCAGCTCACGGACCTGCCACGGCCACGACGGCTGCGGTTCCTCGACTCGATGGACCGGCTGGGAGAGGCCGTCTCGGCAGCGTGCCGGGAGCACGACTCCGCCTTTCGCCGCCTCAACTACGAGATCCTCGGCAACACCGACGGATTCCTGCACGCACACGTGTTCGCGCGCTATGAGTGGGAGGACGCCGCTCACGTCGGGCTGCCGGTATGGCGCTACGACCCGGACTCGTTCTATGGCGAGACGACAGCGTTGGGCCCTGCCCACGACCCGCTCCGTCGCTCCATCCGGCGTCACCTCGACGAGCAGCGCCACGAGGACGTGCGCCTGGACGGGTAGCGCCTGGCCGGGGGCAGTGGCGTGCACAACTGCTGCAGATGACGGCACCCCACCGGAGCCCGCGCGTTGGGGCACAACGGAATTCGTTGGCGGCGCGTCTCGTTGTGCAGCAGTTGTGCACGCGCGGAGGCAGTGGGGTGCGCCGCGCGCGGACTAGCTGACGCGCGGGTCGAGACCGTACTGCTCGGGGACGCCGAGGTGCTCGCGCAGCGTGGTGCCTTCGTACTCGGTGTGGAACAGGCCGCGCTCCTGCAGGATCGGGACGACCTCGTCGACGAAGGTATCGATCCCGTCCTCGTAGGCGTCGATCGAGATCCAGAAGCCGTCGGCCGCGCCTGCCTCGAACCACTCCTGCAGGTGATCGGCCGTCACGGAGGCCGGGCCCACCGGCGTGGGGTGGTAGTCGATGACACCGTGGGCGAGGATCTCGCGGATCGTCCACCCCTCGCGCGCCACTTCCAGCGCGCGCGGGGAGCGGGGGTCGAACGGGCTGGGACGAGCGGCGGACAGCTGCTCGGCCGTGAGCGGCTCGTCGATCTGAGAGACGCTCAGCGGGGTGCCCAGCATGGAGCCGAGGTAGGGCACCCGCGTCGGCAGGAGGAACTCGCTGATGCGCAGGCGCCGGTCCACGGCCTCGCGCACGGTGGGGGCGATCGCGGGCATGACGCCGGCGAAGTACTTCACCTCGTCGGGGTCCCGACCCGCCTGCTCGGCGGCGTCGCGGGCGGCCTGGCGCTGGGCGCGGGCATCCTCGATCGTGTAGGCGGCCCCCACGACCCCGCTGGCATAGCGGCCCGCGATGCCGAGGCCGTACTCGCCACCGCCTGCGGAGAAGATGACGGGCTGGCCCTGCTCGGACGGCGGGATCGGCAGCGGGCCCCGCGAGGCGACATACTGCCCCTGCAGGTTGATCGGCGTGATCTGGTCCGGGTCGGCGAAGAGCCCCTGCTCCACGTCCTTGAGCCAGGCGTCCTTGCCCCAGCTGCCCCACAGGGCCTGCACGATCTGGATGGTCTCGTGGGCCCGCTGGTAGCGCTCGGGCCGCGGCGCGATCTCGGCGCCGTGGTTGGCGGCCACCGTGGCGTCGCTGGTGGTCACGGCGTTCCAGCCGATCCGGCCGTGGCTCATGATGTCGAGTGTCTTGAACTGGCGGGCCAGGTTGTACGGCTCGCTGAAGGTCGTGGACCCCGTGGCCACGAACCCGATGCGCTCGGTGGCGCGGGCGGCGGCGGCGATCGTCAGCAGGGGGTCGAGGGTCAGCATCGGCGCCTCGTGGGTGAGGTCGCTGGTGAGGCCCGCGAAGTCGGGGAGGAAGAAGAACTGCACCTTCCCCCGCTCGGCGGCCCGGGCGTAGCGCACCTGGGCGTCGAAGCTCGTGTAGTTGCTCGGGTCGACGCCGGGCGCGCGCCAGGCCATCGCCTGGGAGCCGTAGGCGTTGCCGAGCTGCAGGCCGAGGATCATCTGACGGTCACTCATGGGGTTCCTTCTGGCTTTGTCGGGGGGTCAGGCGGCGAGCCGGCGCAGGGTGCTGCCGTGGAAGACGAGCGGTGACTGATGGGCGTCGCGGTGCAGGTCGAGCACCCGCAGGAGCGTGAGGACGTGGTCGCCGGCATCGATCTCGGCGTGCCGCGCGACGGTGAAGGTCGCCATGGCGCCGGCCATCAGGACGCTGCCGTCCGCGCCGGTGTGGGTCGCGACGCCGTCGAACCGGGAGTCGGCCGGGCGGCTCAGCGGCCGGATGAGCGACTCGTCCCCGTCGCCGAGGACGCTGATGCCCCAGCGGTCGGCCTGCCGCAGGACCGGCCAGGTGGTCGAGGTGCGGGCGAAGGCCAGCGACACGAGCGGCGGGTCGAGCGACACCGAGCTGAACGAGCTGGCCAGCATCCCCGCCGTCCGCCCCCCGACCTGCGCGGCCACGACGGCGATGCCGGTGGGGAACGCGGACAGGGCGTGCCGCATGGCGTCCGGGGTGGGGGAGGCGGTGGCGTCGCGGAGCGGATTGGTCTTCATGGGATTCCTAGGGGAGAATGAGGAGAAGGTCTCCGTTTCACCATCAACGATACGGAGAGCATCTCCGCTACGCAACCCAGAGGGATCCAGAGCCATGACGACACCCGCAGCCAGCAGGCCCACGCGAACCGACGCGCAGCGGAACCGGGCGCACATCATCGCGGTCGCCGAGGAGGGGTTCGCGGACCTGGGGGTCGAGGTGTCGATGGACGCGATCGCCAAGCGCGCCGGGGTCGGCGCGGGCACCCTCTATCGCCACTTCCCGAGCCGGGAGGCGCTGGTCGCCGCAGTCATGGAGGCGCGCAGCCCGGACCTCGAGCGCGAGCGGGTCGCCATCGAGGACGGCGAGTCGGACTCCCGGGTGGCCCTGGAGCGGTGGCTCGAGGCGGTCAGTGCCTTCATGCGGGCGTATGACGGACTGCCCGACCCGCTCCGATCGGCGCTGCGCGAGCAGGGATCCCCCCTCGCGCCGACCTGCCGGGACGTGATAGCCACCACCGACCGCTTCCTGGCGGCGGCGCAGCGAGACGGCCACGCGCGCAAGGGGATCCGTGGCCGGGACCTCTACCTCGGCACGCTCGCCGTCGTGTGGGCGGCGGGCACGGAGTCTGCGGACGGGTCCGTCGAGCAGGGGTTGCGAGAGATGCTGCGCTCCGGCTGGGCGCTCAGCGGTGAGGGCGCCGCGCCCGCCTCCTGACAGCCGGCTCAGTCGGCGGCGACCTGCACGACCTCGCCGCCCGTGATGCGGACGAGCTCGTCGAAGGTGATGGGGAACAACGTGTCCGGCGTCCCGCCCGCGGCCCACAGCTGCTCGTGCTGCCGCAGCGCCTCGTCGACGACGGTGCGCAGGGGAGCGGGGTGCCCGACCGGGGCGACGCCACCGATGACCTGCCCCGTGGCGTAGCGCACCTCGTCGGCGGACGCCATGTGCACCTCGACGACGCCGAGCGCGCGCTCGAGCACCTCGAAGTCGACCCGGTGCGCGCCGCTGGTCATCGCCAGGATGGGCGCGCCGTCGGCCATGATCACCAGCGAGTTGGCGATGGCGCCGACCTCGCAGTCCATCGCCTCCGCTGCGTCCTTGGCCGTGCGGGCGGGCTCCTCCAGCACCCGCACCCGGCTCTCGACGCCGGCCTCGTCCAGTGCGGCCTGCACGTCCTGGGCGCGGCGCGGGAGGTCGGAGGAGGAGGTGGCGTCGGGCGCAGTCGTCATACGGCCCAGCCCATCACGACCAGTCGTGTGCCGCCAACCGCCGCCCACCCCTCGGCCGGCGCGATGGCGGGCCGGGCTCAGAAGACGCGGGTGATCTCTGCCAGGGCGCGGGCCATCCGGTCGCTGTCGCGGGCGCTGGAGTAGAGGCCGGGCGTGACCCGCACGACCTCACCCCTCGCCACGCCCCCGCGGCGCACCGTGAAGATGTGGTGCCGCTCCATGAGCCACGCCGTCATGGCCGTGGTGTCGGCCTTGGTCACGCGCCCCTGGACCCTGAACGACGTGAGCGCGGAGTACATGCGGGGGTCGTCGGGGGTCAGGATCTGCAGCCGCGGCACGTCGCGGACCTGGCGGACCCACCGGTCCCGCAGGTACTGCAGGCGCGCGTGCTTGTTGGCGACCCCGATGGACTCGTGCAGGTCCAGCGCGACCTGGAGGGAGAGCAGGTTGGCGCTGTTGGACGTGCCCGTGTGCACCCGCGAGCGGATGTCCGTGGCGGGGTAGTCCTGGTCGCCGTGGTCGCGGTCGATGTCGGCCAGCCGGTCCTTGCGGATGTACATGAACCCGATCCCGAGCGGCGCGCTGATCCACTTGTACAGGTTGTAGCCCACGAACGCGGCTCCGAGATCCTTGGCGGTGAAGGGGATCTGGCCCCACGAGTGGGCGGCGTCCACGATCACGTCCACGCCCCGTGCCGCCGCCATGGCGACGATCTCCCGCACCGGCATCACCAGGCCGGTGCGGTGCGAGAGGTGCGTGAGGAGGAGGAGCCTGGCCTTGGGGTTGGCCTTGAGGAAGGACTCGTAGTACGCGAGCACCGAGGCGTGCGTGGCGGGCTCGGGGATGACGCCCTTGACGACGGTGACGCCGCGTCGGTCCTTGAGCCAGTCCATGGCGTACTGCATCGAGTCGTAGTCCGGGTCGACGTACAGCACCTGGTCGCCCGGGCGGAGCTTGTTGTAGCCGCCGATCAGGTTCTGCAGCGCCTCGGTGGCGCCACGGGTGAGCGCGATCTCCTCGACCGAGACGCCCAGCAGCCGGGCGACGCGCTCGCGGGCCGCCTGCTCCTTGGCGGGGTAGGCCGTGCGCATGAAGTAGGAGCTGTCGCGGGCCAGCACGTCGATGTGGTGCTTGTACTCCTCCACGACGCGTCGCGGGGTGGTGCCGAAGTAGCCGTTCTCGTAGTTGACGTAGTCGCGGGGCAGGTCGTACTCGGCGCGGACCCTCGCCCAGAACCGCTCGTCCCGGGCCAGCCGGGCAGCGGGGACGTCGGGCGCCTTGGGCATGGGACGGGGGCGGCGGCCCGGCCCCGACGAGGCCTGGGCCTGCATCGGCGAGGCCAGGACGGCGGCGCAGCCGATGGCGCTCGCACCCGCTCCGGCCAGGACGTGGCGGCGGTCGATGTCCATGTCGATGTCCTTCCAGCACAAGGGCGCCGGCGCTCCAGCGCGCACGCGACCAGCCCACTCCCACCAGGTGGCCGGGCCGTGGCCGATGCGTGACGTCGACGTGTCGAGGCGGACAACCGATCGAGCCGTATGGCGGCGACCGCCCGGCAGCAGGCGGGCGGCACGCGTCGGAATGATCCGGACCATCTCTCCGTTTGCTCGGACGACACCCGACAACCACGAGAGGTCTCTCATGAACATCGGCATCATCGGCGCGGGCAACATCGGCGGCGTCCTGGCCCGCCGCCTGCCGACCAAGGGTCACCAGGTCAAGATCGCGAACTCGCGCGGCCCCGAGACGCTGGACGCGGAGGTCACGTCGACCGGCGCCCATGGCGTGACGGCGGAGGAGGCGGCGACGGACGTCGACGTCCTCATCCTCTCCATCCCGCTGAGCCGCATCCCGGACCTGGCCCCGATCGTCGGCACCCTGCCCGCCGAGACCGTGGTGATCGACACCGGCAACTACTACCCAGCCCGCGACGGAGCGATCGAGGCCCTCGACGGCGGTCAGGTCGAGAGCGAGTGGGTGTCCGAGCAGTTGGGGCGCCCCGTCCTCAAGGCGTGGAACGCCATCCTCGCCCAGCGCCTCGTCGACGGAGACCGCGAGGCGGGGGACCCCGAGCGGACCGCGATCCCGGTCGCGGGTGACGGTGAGGACGCCAAGAGCGTCGCGCTTGGCCTGGTGGAGGACAGCGGCTTCGACGCGGTCGACGCGGGCTCCCTCGCCGAGTCCTGGCGCCAGCAGCCGGGATCGCCCGTCTACTGCACCAGCCTCACGGCCGCGGAGGTGCCCGATGCTCTGGCGGCGGCGCAGCGCGACCGCTCGGCGGGGCGGCGGGACCTGGCGATAGCGGTCATCACCGACCGCGCGCAGGACCCCACCCGCACGGTCGACGGGGACTTCCTCACGCGGCTGAACCGCGTGCTCTACCAGTGAGCACGGACATGGCAGACGGAGCACGGCCACAGAGTCACGGACGAGAGGAACGACAGCACATGAAGATCGCCATCATCGGCACGGGACACATCGGCAAGACCCTGGTGCGCAAGCTCAGCGCCGCCGGCCACGACGTCGCGGTCGCGAACTCGCGCGGCCCCGAGACCATCGAGGCAGACCTGCTCGGGACGGTGCACGCGCGGCCTCGGCACCGGACGCCGTCGGCGGGGCCGAGGTCGTCATCCTCTCCGTCCCGCTGAGCCGGATCCCGCAGCTGGCCCCCCTGATCCGGGAGCTGCCTCAGGAGACGGTCGTCGTCGACACCTCCAACTACTACCCGCAGCGCGACGGTGTGATCGAGGGCATCGAGGCAGGTCAGGCCGAGAGTCTCTGGGTCTCGGAGCAGCTGGGACGCCGGGTCGTCAAGGCGTGGAACATGATCGGGAGCCACGCGCTGTCCGACAAGGGCCTGCCTGCCGGCGACCCGGATCGACTCGCGGTGGCGGTGGCTGGTGACGAGCGTGGTCGCCGGGTCGGGATGGCGCTGGTCGAGGACACCGGCTTCGACGGTTTCGACGCGGGCTCGCTCGAGGAGTCCTGGCGGCAGCAGCCTGGGACGCCGGCCTACGGCACGGAGCTCACGAGCGCCCAGTTGCCGGACGCGCTGGCGACGGCCGACGCGGCCCGGGCGCCGAAGCGACGTGACCTGTCGGTCGCGGCCATCGCGGAGCGGGTCGGCGACGGGACGACCAACCCGGACTCGGACTACGGCACCCGGTTGTCCCGAGCCCTGTTCATGTAGGCGTGCGGGACCCTCGGCGCGCGCTGCGATCAAGGCTCGAGCCAGACGCCCTGGTCCAGCGCGCGCTCGAAGGTCGGGATCCACCGGTCGACGTCGAGCCCCTTGCGGGACAACCACTCTCGTGAGTAGTAGCTGTCGGCGTAGCGTCCGCCGCCGTCGCACAGCAGCGTCACCACGGACCCCTGCTGGCCGCGAGAACGCATCTCGCACACCACCTTCAGCGCCCCGAAGAGGTTGGTGCCGGTCGACCCTCCGGCGAACAACCCGGTGCGGGAGCGCAGCACGTGGATGCCAGCGATGGAGGCGGCGTCCGGGACGGAGATCATCCGGTCGACGACGCCGGCGATGAAGCTCGGCTCCACCCGAGGACGCCCGATGCCCTCGATCCGCGAGCCGACGCACGTCGTGACGCCTGCGTCCGCGTCGCACCACGCGTCGAAGAAGGCGGAGTTCTCGGGGTCCGTGACGCACAGGCGGGTCAGGTGTCCGCCATACCGCAGGTGCCGGCCGATGGTCGCGGAGGTGCCACCGGTCCCGGCGGCGGTGACGATCCACGCGGGGTCGGGGTGCGGCTCGAGCCGCATCTGCTCGAAGATCGACTCGGCGATGTTGTTGTTGCCCCGCCAGTCGGTGGCGCGCTCGGCGAAGGTGAACTGGTCCATGTAGTGACCACCGAGGCGCTCGGCGAGCTCGATGGCGCGGGGGTAGAGCGTGGCGGGGTCGTCGATGAACTCGCAGCGGCCGCCGTTGCGCTCGATCAGGTCGATCTTGGTCTGGCTGGTCGAGCGCGGCATGACCGCGATGAACTCCAGGCCCAGCAGCCGCGCGAACCACGCCTCGCTGACCGCGGTCGAGCCGCTGGACGCCTCGATGATCGGGGTCTCGGGGCCGACCCACCCGTTGCACAGGGCGTAGAGGAACAGCGACCGCGCGAGGCGGTGCTTGAGCGAGCCCGAGGGGTGGGTGGACTCGTCCTTGAGGTAGAGCTCGATGCCCCAGGCCTCGGGCAGCCGCACGGGCAGCAGGTGCGTGTCGGCGGAGCGGTTGGCGTCGGCCTGGACCGCGCGGATCGCCTGGGCCACCCAGGCTCGCCGGGCGGGGTCGCTGCGATCGACGTCACGTGCGGTGGCCTGCAGGGTCATGGCTCCGAGGGTAGCCTGCAGCCCTATGGTGAAGCGGGCCGGCGACGGCGCCGCCCGTTGGCCCGGACCCACCGACGAAGGAGACGAACCATGGCGTTGCGCATCGGATACAAGGCATCGTCGGAGCAGTTTGCCCCGCGGGAGCTCGCCGACTACGCGGTCCTGGCCGAGGAGCTCGGACTCGACAGCGCGTTCATCGCGGACCACTTCCAGCCGTGGCGTCACACCGGCGGCCACGCCCCGTCCAGCATCCCGTGGCTGGCGCACGTCGCTGCGCGCACCGAGCGGATCGTGCTCGGGACCTCCGTGATGACCCCGACCTTCCGCTACAACCCGGCCATGGTGGCGCAGTCGTTCGCGACGCTGGCGTGCCTGCACCCGGGCCGCCTGGTCCTCGGCGTCGGCACGGGCGAGGCGCTCAACGAGATCGCCGTCGGCTCGGTGCAGGGGGACTGGCCCGAGTTCAAGGAACGCTTCGCGCGGCTCCGCGAGTCCGTCGAGCTCATGCGCCGCCTGTGGACCGAGGAGCGCGTGACCTTCGACGGCGACTACTACCGGACGACGGACGCGACGGTCTACGACCGGCCCGAGTCTCCCGTGCCCGTCTACGTCGCGGCCGGCGGGCCCATGGTCGCGAGGTATGCCGGCCGCAAGGGCGACGGCTTCATCTGCACCTCCGGCAAGGGCCGCGAGCTGTATGCCGACAAGCTCGTCCCCGCCGTCGTGGAGGCTGCGGGCAAGGTGGGACGCGACCCCTCTGGCATCGACCGGATGATCGAGATCAAGTTGTCCTATGACCCGGATCCCGCTGCCGCGCTGGAGAACTGCCGGTTCTGGGCGCCGTTGTCCCTCACCGCCGAGCAGAAGCACTCGTTGCACGACCCCGCCGAGATGGAGGCCGCGGCCGACGCCCTGCCCATCGAGCAGGTGGCCCAGCGCTGGATCGTGGCCTCGACGCCGGAGGAGGTCGTCGAGCAGGTCCGCTTCTACACCGACCTCGGTTTCGACCACCTGGTCCTGCACGGTCCGGGTCACGACCAGGAGCGATACCTGCGGTCCCTGGCGGAGCAGGTGCTCCCTGCGCTGCGCGAGCTTGTTCCCGCGCCGCTGCCCGAGCCGCCGGCGACCGCCTCCGACAGCGAGTCGGCCTGACCCATGGGCGAATCCATCCTGAGACTGGGTCGTCGTTCGTTCACCGCGGACGACCGGCTCGTGATGGCGATCGTCAACCGGACGCCTGACTCGTTCTACGACCAGGGTGCGACCTGGGCCGAGGACGCCGCCCTGCGCCGCGTGGACACGTTGGTCTCAGCCGGAGCGGAGATCGTCGACATCGGCGGGATCAAGGCAGCCCCGGGCGAGGAGATCGGTGAGGCCGAGGAGCGTTCTCGCGTGGTCGATCTCGTGGCGTCCGTCCGCCAGCACCACCCCGGGGTGATCATCAGCGTCGACACCTGGCGCGCGTCGGTGGGGGCGGCAGTGTGCGCGGCAGGGGCGGACCTGCTCAACGACGCGTGGGGCGGTGCCGATCCCGAGCTCGTCGACGTGGCAGCCGAGTTCGACGTGGGGATCGTCTGCACGCACACCGGCGGGGTGCCGGTGCGGACCCGCCCGCATCGTGTGGAGTACGACGACGTCGTCGCATCCGTCATCGACGACACCACCGCCTATGCCGAGCGGGCGGAACGCGCCGGTGTCGCGAGGGACCGGATCATCGTCGACCCCGCCCACGACTTCGGCAAGCAGACCTGGCACTCGCTGGAGGTGACCCGGCGCCTCGACGAGCTCGTCGCCCGCGGCCGGCCGGTGCTGGTATCGCTGTCCAACAAGGACTTCGTGGGGGAGTCGCTCGACCTGCCCGTCGACCAACGCCTGACGGGAACGCTTGCGACCACGGCGATCTCGTCGTGGCACGGCGCGATGATCTATCGCGCGCACGAGGTCTCCGAGACGCGTCAGGTCCTCGACATGGTCTCGACGATCCAGGGCCGGCGCGCGCCCGCGCGGACCGTCCGGGGGCTCGTGTGATCGCGGCGGCCGCGATCTGCCCCCAGCCGGCCGGTCTGCTGCGCGAATACCGCAGCACCGCAGACCCATTCGCCTCGTTGCGGGAGACCTGTCGCGAGGCGGTGTCCCTCGTGCTCGGCGCGGAGCCGCGCCGGTTGGTGGTCGTGGGGGCGGGGCCGGGGCCGGAGGCCCGGCACACGACGCGGGACCCGTTGTCCGTCAGGGTTGCTCGTGAGCTGCTCGAGGGGCTCGACGCTCCCTCGGTGCAGGAGGTGGTCGTGGCACCCGACGAGACCCGCGACGCCGCAGCGTGCCTCGGTCGACAGCTGTGCGAGCTGCCTGGCGACACAGCACTTCTCGTCATCGCCGACGGGTCGGCCCGTCGCGGTGTCAAGGCGCCGGGTTACCTGGACGAGCGTGCCTTCGCCTATGACGACCGGTGGCGCGCGGCCCTGCGGGACGGCGACGTGGACGAGCTGCGCGCCCTGGAGCCGGAGCTCGCCGCCGACCTGCTGGCCCGCGGGCGTGCTCCGCTGCAGGTTCTCGCCGGTGCGGTGGGTGAGAGTCGCGTCCAGAGCACGGTGCTGCTCGACGAGGACCGCTGGGGCGTGGCCTATCTCGTGGGGGTGTGGTCGTGCGGGTGATCCTCGACGACGGGGGACCGGTGGAGGTCCTGGACCACCGTGCAGCGTTGGGCCCGGTCCGTGACCTCGACCAGCTCGCCGAGCTCTACGCGACGCCCGAGGACTGGTGGCGAGCCAACTTCGTGACGACGGTCGACGGCGCGGTCACCGGCGCCGACGGCCGCACCGGCACGATCAACAACGCCGCCGACAAGGTCGTCTTCGACCTGCTTCGGGCGCTGGCGGACGTCGTGGTGGTGGGCGCGGGGACGGCGCGGGCGGAGGGATACGGGCCGGTCCAGCCCCTGACGGACGAGCTGGCCGCGGTGCGCCGCCGGGCCGTGGGCCGGACCACGCCTGCCCGCCTGCTCGTGGTCAGTGCCTCGGCCGAGATCCCCGCCGGTCTGCTCGGCGCGGCACCGGGGGCGGTCATGCTTGCGACGACCTCGCAGGCCCCCGCCGAGGCACTGGGCGAGGCCGTCCGGCAGCTGGGGGAGCCCCACGTGATCGTCGGTGGCGCGGGCCCAGTCGACCCGGTCTGGCTGCGGGGAGAGCTCGTCCGCAGAGGAGCCACCCGGATCCTGTGCGAGGGCGGACCGACCTTGTTGCGAGCGATGCTGCTCGGCGGCGTGCTCGACGAGCTGTGCCTCACCACCTCGCCCCTGCTGGTGGGTGGCCACGGCCCGCGCCTGGTCGAGGGATTGGAGCTGCGGCGCGACATACGACCGGTGCTGGTCCTCGAAGAGAGCGGCACGCTGCTGACCCGCTGGCTCCTAGCCCCCTAGGCGACCGGAAGTGACCCGTCGGGTCGCCGAGCGGTCAACTCGCGCGCCATCCGACCAGAAGTGACCCGTCGGGGCGCGGTCCTCCCCATCTGCCACCTGCACCCGTCCGGAAGTGACCCGTCGGGGCGGCGAGCTCCTCATCCGCCACCTGCACCCGACCGGACGTGATCTGTCGGGTCACGCCGAGCGGTCAACTCGCACGCGACCCGACCGGAAGTGACCCGTCGGGCAGGTCGGCGGGCCGGACGCGGGCCTAGCCCCGGCGTGCAGGCTGCGACCCGGCCCGACGGCCTACCACTGGGCGATGGACGACAACGCACCCAGGCCCGCGATGATCGCGACGATGAGACCGACCGCACCGCCGAACAGGTCAGGGAGGGGCCGGGGAGCAGGCAGGCGTAGGTCCTGCGGACCGGGACCGACAGCCACCTCGACGGTGTCACCCACCTGCAGGTGGGGGACCCCGGAGCAGGGGACGGAGACCCGCCGCAGGGGACCGTGCGGGTCCTGGAGCTCCAGGTCCGCGACCAGCGTGGGGCCACCTCCCGGCGCCGCGCGGTGGGCGAGCTGCAGCACCGTGGCCGTCGCCGTGGTCCAGTGCCGGGAGGACCAGAGCGGGTGGAGCGCTGCGCCCGCGAACGCCAGGCCGGCCAGTGAGATGGCGGCCGAGCCGACCGCCTGGTCACCCCCGCCTCCGCCTCCGCCCCGCGTGGCCTGCCAGACCGCGAGCCCCACGACGGGCACGACGACCTGGAGGACGGCGGTCACGACCGGGGCGGACCACGCACGGGGAGGGATCACCGACCGGCCCGGGTCCTGCGGGTGCACCTGCACCGAGATGGGCTGGCCGGGCTCGACCGGGAGGGCCGACGGCAGCCGTGCCTCACCCTCGTGCTCGCGGCCGTCCGGCCCGGCATAGCGGTAGCGGACGTGCGGCACCCCCATCGGATCACCCTCGCTGGCCCGCACCGTCAGCTGCCGGACGTCCTCCACGGTCGCGGCGACGGTCGGCCAACGCCAGCGGCGCAAGAAGGATCTGGGCGAGGCTCCAGGTGCCGGAGCCCACGCAGCCCAGCGCGAACAGTGCGACAGCGATCTCCACGATGATCCCCCCGGTCGATGTGGTGCCTCCACCCTAGGGGACCGCGGTCAGCGGCGGGCCACCGCGTAGCCAGAACGCCCGAGCCGGAACGCCCGGCGTCCCTGCGGGTCGACGCAGGTGATGCCTCGAGCGGTGTCGAGGCAGGACCACGGCGCGCCCTTGACCTGTGCGACGCGCCCCTCCTGCAGGCGTGGGAGGGTGGCCGGGTCGACGCTGACGATGGTGTCCGAGTTGCACACGGGGACGACCCGTCCGCGCTCGTCGACCTCGATCCGGCCGACCTGAGAGCGTCCGTCGCCGGCCGCGCACACCCCGGGCGCCTCGATCCCCGCGCCGTCGGTGAGCTCGCACACGCCGCCGCCCTCGCTGGACGCGATCTGGCAATAGACCGACCCGTCGTGGCTGACGAACGACGCCTCGCGGACGTATCCGTGCTCCTGGACTCCGTCGCGGACGGCCGCCAGGGCGCGGGCCAGCGTGAACGGGCCACCCGAGCTCGAGGTGGGGGTGGCCGTCGCGGGCGCCGGCGGCGTCGGGGTGGCCGGGGCACCGCCGGGGGCCGTCGATGGCGAACCGGTCTGGGGAGAGGCGGTCATGGTGATGGTGACGGTCTCGGACGGCGACGACGGAGCGGGAGCGGACGTGGACGTGGCCGTGGCGGAGCCCGCCGGTGATGACCCCGCAGCGGTGCTGCCCGTCGTGCTCGGATCGCCTCCGCCGCACCCCGCGAGGGCGATCGTGAGGGCCACGAGGCCCGCTGCCAGGAGCGGCTTCATCGTCCCAGGGTGGCAGGGCGACGGCCGACCCGCCAGGGGCGCGATCGGCTCAGTCCGGCAGGAGCGCGCGTATGACGCGACCGGGGTCGCCCGCCCGCATCACCTCGCCCATGACGGCCACCCCGTGCGCACCCGCGCCCATGGCCTCGGCGGCCGTCTCGCCCGAGATGCCGCCCAGCGCAAGGACCTTCGTCTCGCCGAGGGGCACCGCATCGATGACCCGGCGAAGCCCTGCGGGTCCGAGCGCGGGGCCGTAGCCCGGCTTGGAGGCGGTTGCGGCATACGGCGAGAGCGTGACGTAGTCGCACCCCTGCTCCACCGCAGCACGCAGCTCGGCCACGTCGTGGGTCGAGCGCCCCACCAGCGACGCGTGCGGCGGGACGGGATCGCTGCGTCGCAGGTGCACGCCGTCCGCCACCGCGCCCCACGCCGCCGCGGCAGGCAGGGGCGCCGCCACGACGAGCCGACCACCCACCGGCCGCAGGAGGCCGGCGAGCGACGTGGCGAGGGCGAGTCGCTGGTCGTCGGGCAGGTCGCGCTCGCGCAGGCACACCCAGCACGCCCCGGCATCGATGCAGCGCTCGACCTGCTCGACCAGCGACCGGCCGGCCGGCAGCTGCGAGCGGTCGGTGAGGACCAGCAGCCGGGAGGGCATCAGTCGATGCGGCCCTGCATGGGGGAGGACGCGAGAGCGTGGCGTCGGACCGGGATGCGGCCGGCGCCATGGGCGAGGCGCCCAGCGATGGTCGCGTGGCGGATGGCGGCGGCCATCGCGGCGGGGTGCTCGGACCGGGTGACGGCGGACGCGACGAGCACGGCGTCGCAGCCGAGCTCCATGGCGAGGGCGGCGTCCGAGGCGGTGCCGATGCCTGCGTCGAGCACCACGGGCACGGTGACGGCCTCACGGATCAGCTCGATGTTGTGCGGGTTGCGGATGCCGAGGCCCGAGCCGATGGGGGAGCCCAGCGGCATGACGGCGGCGCAGCCGAGATCGGCGAGCCGACGCGCGATCACGGGGTCGTCGGTCGTGTAGGGCAGCACCGTGAACCCGTCGTCGACGAGCCGTTCGCACGCGTCGAGGAGCTCGACGACGTCCGGGAGCAGGGTGCGGTCGTCGGCGATGACCTCGACCTTGATCAGGTCGGTGCCGAGCGCCTCCCGGGCGAGCTGGGCGGTGAGCACGGCCTCCCGCGCGGTGTAGCAGCCGGCCGTGTTGGGCAGCAGCCGGCACCCGAGGCGGCGGAGCAGGCCGAGCGTGTCGTCCTTGCCGGTGGTCGAGATGCGGCGCATGGCCACGGTGACCAGGCTCGGCTCGGCGGCGAGCACCGCGGCCTTGAGGTCGGCGATGCGCCGCGAGCCGCCCGTGCCGAGGAACAGCCGGGACGAGAGCTCGTGCCCGCCGACCACGAGCGGGTCGTCCAACGGTGTGGCGCCCGCCGGGGCGTGAGGAGTGGTGGGGGACATGGCGGCTCAGCCTCCCTGCATGGCGGTGACGATCTCGACCTGGGCGCCGTCGTCGAGGGTGCGGCCCTGCCAGCGTCCGCGGGGGACGACGGTGTGGTCGACGGCCACGGCGATGCCGTCGGGGGTCAGGCCGAGCTCGGCGACGAGGCCGGTGATGTCGAGCCCGTCTGCGACGGAACGGCTCTCGCCGTTGACGGTGATGGTCATGGGCTGTCCTCAGGGTGGTGACGGGAGGGAGGTGGGTAGCGGGTGGCGGCGAAGGGGGTCGCCTCGGCGATGTCGGTGACACCGTCGAGCACGAGGTCGGTCACGAGGTCGGCGGTGACGGGGGTCAGCAGCATCCCGTGGCGGAAGTGACCGGTGGCGACGACCAGGCCGGGCGTGCCGACGAGTCCGAGCAGGGGTCCGTTGTCGGGGGTGCCGGGGCGCAGCCGGGCGACGGCGTCGACCAGCGTCAGCTCACCGACCTCGGGCAGCAGGGTGGTGGCGGCGCGCAGCAGCTCCAGCAGGCCGCGCCCGGTCACGTCGGTGTCGCCCAGCTCCTCGGACGTCGCGCCGATCACGAGCTCGCCGGTGATGCGGGGGATGAGATAGACGTGGTCGCCGTGCACCGTCCCCCGGACCGTGTGGTCGAGGAGGCCTCGGGCTCCGCCCATGCGCAGGATCTGCCCCTTGACCGGGCGCAGCGGCAGGGTGACCAGCTCGGCGACGCCCGGGACCGCACCGCTGTCGACGCCCGCCGCGAGGACCACGGTGTCGCAACGGGACTCGCGTGGCGTGTCGTGGTCGCAGGACGCCACCGCGACGACCCGTCCGTCCTCGACGACCGGCGCCCCGCGCCGCGCGACCAGCTCCACCCCGGCCCGGACCCCCGCCGCGCGGAGCCCCTGCACCACGAACCGGTTGTCGACCCACAGGTCGCTCTCGACGAGCAGCGCGGTACGCGCACCGGGCGCGAGAGCGGGAGCCACCCGACGCAGCTCGCGTGACGAGAGCCGTTGGTAGGGAAGGGAGTAGCGCTCCAGCAGGTCGGCGGTCCGCCATACCTCGCGGGCGTCGTCGAGATCCATCCCGACGTGCAGGGCGCCCTCGGTGTGCAGGTCGGGCGAGATGTCCGACGCAGCCTCGAGCCGCGCCGCGAAGTTCGGCCACCGGGCGTGCGACGCGAGCGCCAGGGCGAGCAGGTCCTCCTCCTCGTAGGTCGCCTCGCTGACCGGAGCCAGCATGCCGCCGGCGGCGTGCGAGGCGCCCTGCCCGGGCGCGGGATCCCACAGCTCGACGTCCGCCCCGCGGCTCGCCAGCGACCACGCGCAGGCGAGACCGATGACGCCGCCACCGAGGACGACGACCCTGGGGCCGGGTGAGGACATCTGCGCTCCGATCTCCCTGACCCGCATGACCGGGTCGGTGCAGCGGTCGAGACCAGGCTCCAGGTCTCCTCTCAGCCCGGTGCACCGGGCTCCCGCGAGGACCTCGCCATCCTAGGCCGGTCAGGCGGTCAGGCGGGACGCATCGTGCCCGTCTGCATGAACCGTTCGTGCCAGCTGAACGCCTCGCCCAGCAGGTGAGGCGTCTGCATCCCCCACGCGCCGCGCTGGGCCCGGTCGAAGTAGTCCTGCAGCATCGGCCGGAAGTCGGGGTGCGCGCAGTGGTCGATGATCCGCTGCGCCCGACGCCGCGGGGAGCAGCCGCGCAGGTCGGCAAGACCCTGCTCGGTGATCAGCACCTGCACGTCGTGCTCGGTGTGGTCGACGTGCGTGACCATCGGGACGATGCAGGACAGGGCGCCGCCCTTGGCCGTCGACGGCGTGACGAAGGTCGACAGGAAGGCGTTGCGGGCGAAGTCGCCGGAGCCGCCGATGCCGTTCTGGATCCGCGAGCCCATGATGTGCGTCGAGTTCACGTTGCCGTAGATGTCGGCCTCGATCAGCCCGTTGCTGGCGATGACCCCGAGCCGGCGGATCACCTCGGGGTGGTTGGAGATCTCCTGCGGACGCATGATGATCCGCTTGCTGAAGAAGTCGATGTCGTCGTTGAACCGCTGAACTCCCTCGGGGGACAACGAGAACGCGGTCGCGGACGCCACCTCGATCGTGCCGTTCTCGATCAGGTCGAGCATGCCGTCCTGCAGCACCTCGGTGTAGGCCTGCAACCCCTTCCACGGGGACTCCGACAGCCCGGCGAGCACGGCGTTGGCGATGTTGCCGACGCCGCTCTGCAGCGGGAGCAGCTTCTCCGGCATGCGGCCGGCCCGGACCTCGGACTGCAGGAAGTCCATCAGGTGACCGGCGATGGCCTTGGAGTCGTCGTCGAGCGCCTTGAACGCCGTGTTGCGGTCGGGGGCGTCGGTCTCGACGATCCCGATGATCTTGTCCGGCGGACAGCGGAAGAAGGGGTCTCCGATGCGGTCCGCGGCGTCGGTGATCATGACCGGCTTGCGGTGGGGTGGCAGGGCGGTGCCGTAGTAGATGTCGTGCATGCCCTCGAGCTCCAGGCGCTGCCAGGCGTTGACCTCGAGGATCACCTTGTCGGCCTGGTCGATCCAGGTCTTGTTGTTGCCCACGGACGCCGACGGGAGCAGCGTGCCGTCCTCGTTGACCGCGGCCACCTCGACCAGCGCGACGTCGAGCCTGCCGAGGAAGCCCTCCCAGGTCATCTGCGCGACGTGCGAGAGGTGGACGTCGATGTACTCCATCGTGCCGGCGTTGATCTTGGCGCGGCTGATCGGGTCGGACTGGTAGGGGAGCCGCAGCTCCACGCCGTCGGCCTCGGCCAGCGCGCCGTCCAGCTCCGGGGCCGTCGAGGCGCCCGTCCACACCCCGACCCGGAAGTCGTCGCCGCGCTGGTGGGCGGCGGTCATCCGGTCGGCGAGCGCCTTGGGGACGGCCTTGGGATAGCCCGCGCCCGTGAACCCGCTCATCCCGACGTTGTCGCCGTGGCTGATGAGAGCGGCCGCGTCATCGGCCGTCATGATCTTGCTGCGGAGGGCGGGGTTGGCGACGCGGGAGCTCATCGAGATCACCTCGGGGGTCGGTCCTTGGGGTCGGTCCAACCCTAGGACCGGGGTCGGTCGGGTGATGCGGTGGGGTGGCCCTTGGCGCGGTGACGGACGGCGAGGCCGTATGCCGGGAAGGGGGACCCGGCATACGGCCTCTGCGTGCTGTGTTTGTCTGGGGTGACGCTGGGGTTACTGGACGGTGATGTCGTCGAAGACGAAGCTGGACTGGGCGGAGGAGTCCTCGGTGGCGCTGATCTTGAGGGTGACGGCCTGGCCGGCGTAGCTGGACAGGTCGACGGTCTTCTGGACGTAGCCGTTGGTCTTGGTCAGGTTGGAGTAGGACGCCACGGCGGAGCCGTTGATGGTGACGGTGGCCTTGTCGTAGGCGGTGTAGCTGGAGGTCTCGGCGCTGTCGACGGCGACCCAGTAGGTGAGCTTGTGGCCGGCGGGGACGGTGAGGGTCTGCTGCTCGTACTCGGTGGCGGTGGCGCCGTTGCCGCCGAGCCAGAGCTTCCAGGTGCCGGTGTGGGCGGGGCGTCCGGCGTTGTTGGTGATGGGGCCGGTGGTGCCGGTCCAGCCGGTCTGGCCGGACTCGAAGCCACCGTTGACGACCGCGTTGCTGCCCGGGGTGGGCGTCGGTGTCGGGGTCGGCGTCGGGGTCGGCGTCGGGGTGGGCGTCGTGCCGCCGGGTCGCGTGCCGCCGATGGCGTCGATGGCCGACAGGATCTGCGAGCGGTAGGCCGAGATCTTGGTGTAGTGCCCCGCGTCGTTGGCGCGGGCGCAGCCGACGCCCCACGAGGTGATGCCGACCTGGACGTCACGGCCGTAGGCGTTCTTGGCGAAGAGCGGGCCGCCGGAGTCGCCGTTGCAGGTGTCCGTGCCGGCCGTGCCGTTGCCGGAGGCGCAGATCTCGGCGTCGGCATAGGGGAGGCAGCCGCTGCCGGTGTGCAGGGGGAGGTCCACCTGCTGGAGGTACTGCGTGCTCGCGCCGCCCTCGGTGAGCCGGCCCCAGCCGATGGCGGTGAACCAGGGGGAGCGGTCGAGCGACGTGTCCGGGGTGATGGGGGCGAAGGTCGTGATCGTGGACGGGCGGTCCAGCTTGCCCACCGCCCAGTCGCCCTTGCGCGGTCCGGCGCCCGTCTTCCACGTGACCACCTTGCGGGACTCACCCTGGGTGTAGTCGACCTTGCCGATGAGGGCCTGGACCGTCATCGTCGAGGGGGTCTCGTCGAGGCAGTGCTGGGCCGTCAGGACGGTGTCGGGGCTGATGAGGGTGCCGCCGCAGCCGAAGGTGCCGCCCGAGGTGGTCATCTTGATCTTGACGGCCATGGGCCACCGGCCCTCGGGGGCCTGGCCGCCGCCGACGATGGGGTTGACGTCCGGCGGTGCGGCGGGAGCGCCGGCCTGGGCGACGGGGGCGAGGACGCCGGCACCGAGCGTGACGGCGGCGACGGTCGCGAGGGACAAGAGGGCAGGGCGGGGCACGGCCAGATGGCGCATCGATGACTCCTGTGGGTGAGCACGGCCTGGGGATGGGAGGGCCGTATGGGGGATCATCCTGGACCGTCAGCGATCCCCTGTAAAGACCTTCTGGCCACTAATTGTTTCTGGATCGGTCAACACGCCACGAGATACGCAGAGGGCACGTCCCGTCACGGAACGTGCCCTCGGTCCAGGCTTCACGACTCGTCAGCGAGGCGGCATGCGCAGCGCCCCGTCCAGGCGGATCACCTCACCGTTGAGCATGGGGTTGGCGATGATGTGCTCCGCGAGCCCAGCGAACTCCTCGGGGCGGCCGAGGCGTGACGGGTGCGGGACCATCGCGCCGAGGCTGGCGCGGGTCTCCTCCGGCATGCCGGCCATCATCGGGGTCTCCATGGTGCCGGGGGCGATGGTCATCACGCGGATGCCCTTGTCGGCGAGGTCCCGGGCGGCGGTGAGCGTCAGCCCGACGATGCCGGCCTTGGAGGAGGCGTATGCCGCCTGCCCGACCTGCCCGTCGTAGGCCGCGATGGAGGCGGTGCTGATGATGACGCCACGGTCTCCGTCGACGGGCTCGTTGTCGACCATCGCCGCCGCCACCAGGCGCATGACGTTGAAGGTGCCGACGAGGTTGATGTCGACGACGGTCCGGAACTTCTCCAGCGCGAGGGGGCCACCGCGACCCACGACGCGACCCGGCGTCGCCACTCCCGCGCAGGACACCGCGATCCGCAGCTCGCCGAGCGTGGCGGCGACGTCGACGGCGGCCTGCACCCCGTCCTCGTCCCGCACGTCGGCGGGGCAGAAGCGCGCGCGCTCACCCAGCTCCTCCGCGACCTGGGCCCCGCGCGAGGTCTCGAGGTCGACGATGACGACGGCCGCGCCGGCGGCGTGCAGGGCGCGGGTGGTGGCCTCGCCGAGGCCCGAGCCGCCGCCGGTGACGAGGGCTACGGTCTGGTCGGTGATCTTCACGAAATGTCCTGTCCTGGAGGGATGTTGACGATCGGATGATAGGTCTGGCCGCAGCCGGACGAGCTCAGCCGCGGAGCAGCGCCCGCGAGATGACGAGGCGCTGGATCTGGTTGGTCCCCTCGAAGATCTGGGCGACCTTGGCCTCGCGCATGTAGCGCTCGACGGGGAAGTCCATCGTGTAGCCCGCGCCGCCGAGCACCTGCACCGCGTCCGTGGTGACCTTCATCGCCGCGTCGGTGGCCGTGAGCTTGGCGACCGACGCCTGCTTGCCGACGCTGCGCCCGGCGTCCTTCATGCGGGCGGCCATCAGATAGGTCGACCGCGCCTGGTGGACGGCGGCCTCCATGTCGGCGAGCAGGAAGGCCAGGCCCTGGAACTCGCCGATCGTCCGCCCGAACTGCGCCCGCTCCTTGGCGTAGCGCACGGACACGTCCAGCGCGGCCTGGGCCAGACCCGTGGCGCACGCCGCGATGCCGAGACGTCCGGCGTCGAGGGCGGCCAGCGCGATCGGCATACCCTGACCCTCGGCACCGATGCGACGACCCTCGTCGACCTCGACCCCCTCGAGGTAGACCTGGCGGACCGTGTCGCAGTGCAGGCCCATCTTGCGCTCGGGCTCGGCGAAGCCCAGCCCCGCCGCGTCCCCCGGCACGATGAAGCAGGACAGGCCCTTGGCGCCCTCGTCGCTCGTGCGGGCGAAGGTCGTGTAGAAGTCGGCGTGGCCGGCGTGCGAGATCCAGGCCTTGGTGCCGCGCAGGGCGTAGGGACCCGAGTCCCCTTGGCGCGTGGCCCGGGTCGTCATCGAGGCGACGTCGGACCCGGCCTGCGGCTCGGACAGGCAGTAGGCCCCGAGCTGCTCGCCCGAGAGCATCCCGGCCAGCAGGTCGCGCTGCTGCTCCTCGGTGCCGTAGGTCGCGACCGGGAAGCAGGTCAGCGAGTGCACCGACACGCCCACGGCCACCGACATCCAGGCGTAGGCGATCTCCTCGACCACCTGCAGGTAGACCTCGTAGGGCTGGCCGCCGCCGCCCAGCTCCTCGGGGTAGGCCAGCGTCAGCAGGCCCGACCTGCCGAGCAGCGTGAAGGTCTCGCGGGGGAACTCGTGGGCGGCCTCCATGGCATCGACCTGGGGCGCGAGCTTGTCGCGGCAGATCTCGCGGGTGAGGTCGATGAGGTCCTGGGACTCGTCGTTGGGCATCAGGCGCTCGGCTGGCATGCCCTGAGGATAGGACTTGACGTCGCGGAAGGCGCAGGCCCGGGAGCGCTGCCCGGGGCCCGCAGCGACCGTGATCTACAGCACGGAGACCTGCAGCACGCAGACCTACAGCACGATCTCGGCGATCTGCCGCACGGTGCGGGCGTTGCCGTGGACGACCATCGTGGTGATTAGCGACTCCTCCCACGCGGCGAGCTCGTCCTTGATCTTGGCCACCGGGCCGACGAGCGCGATGCGCGACACCATCTCGGTCGTGACGGCGGCCACGGCCTCCTCCTTGCGCCCCGCCAGGAACAGCTCCTGGATCCGCGCGCACTCCGCCTCGAAGCCCAGGCGCGCGACCGCGTCGTAGTGGAAGTTCTGGCCCTTGGCGCCCATCCCGCCGACGTAGAGGGCGACGTGCGGCCGCAGGCGGTCGGCCGCACGCTCGACGTCCTCGTCCACGACGACCTGCACCGGCAGCGGCACCTCGAAGCCGTCCGGGTGCCCCCCGCGCGCGGCGAAGCCCTCGTCGAGGCAGTGGCGGTAGAAGGAGTCCTCGTAGGGGGAGTAGAACAGCGGCAGCCAGCCATCGGCGATCTCGGCCGCGAGGGCGACGTTCTTGGGCCCCTCGGCAGCGACGAGGATCGGGATGGTCTCGCGGACGGGGTGCAGCGTGGACCTGAGCGGCTTGCCGAGGCCGGTCCCGCCCTCGATCGGCACCTGGTAGTGCCGGCCGGTGTGCTGCACGACGTCGCGACGCATGGCGGTGCGCAGGATCTCGACATACTCCCTGGTCCGGGCGAGGGGCTGCCGGTAGGGCTGGCCGTACCACCCCTCGACGACCTGCGGGCCGCTGGCGCCGATGCCGAGCGCGAACCGTCCGTCGGAGAGGTGGTCCATGGTCATCGCGGCCATGGCGGTGGCGGCGGGGGTGCGCGCCGACATCTGCATGACGGCGGTGCCGAGCGTGAGCCGCGTCGTGCGGGCCCCGAGCCACGCGAGCGGCGTCAGGGCGTCGGACCCGTAGGCCTCGGACGTCCAGATGGAGTCGAAGCCGCACTCCTCGGCGGCTGCGACGGCCTCCTCTATCCCCTCGGGCTTGCCCGCGCCCCAGTAGCCCAGTCCCAGACCCAGCTTCATCGCCTGCTCCTCACCGTTGGATTACCGGTCAGTATGCCCGGGGTGCCCGGGCGGGACCAGGACGAGGCCGTATGACGAACCCCACCCGCTCGCGCGCAGGACGGTCCATCCACAGACGGTGAGGACGGCGTGGCGGCGGATCGAGTGGATCTCACCGCTCGGCTCGTCAGGGGTGTGGGAGAGCCGCGGGGCCGAGTCGGCAGCTGGCAGCCGTCCGACCTTAGGGCTCAAGGTGTCGCCGCGGCCCCGTCGAGGCAACTTTAAGCGTTAAGGTTGCCACAGGGCATCTTAGGGCATCTCGACGAAAGGCTAGCGACTATGGGCACGTGGGAGCAGGCGTGGTGGGACTCGTCCGAGCCCAGCCTGCCTCGGCGCGAGCGGCGTTCGGGGCGCTACCCGCGATATGTGCCGGACCTGCTGGTCGGCGCCGCGCTGGCTCTCGACCCGGAGACGGATCGGCTCGTCGCGGAGGCCGAGCGGCGTGTGCGTTCGCTCGACGGGGACCTTCGAGATCTTGCCGGGATCTCCCGCTTCCTCCTGCGCTCCGAGGCGATCGCGTCGTCGCGCATCGAGGGGATCGCGCCGTCCGCCCGAAATGTGGCGCTCGCCGAGCTGGGTCAGAGCGAGGAGGTCAAGGGGGTCGGCGAGCAGGCGCAGATGGTTGCGAACAACATGACCGTCGTCCGTGAAGCGACCACCCGCCTCGTCGGCGTCGATCACGTGGCGGTCGAGGACATCGAGGCCCTGCATCGGTCCCTTCTCCCCCGGGAGGAGCACCACCACGGGCTGCGGCAGGTGCCGAACTGGATCGGCGGCTCTGACTGGCATCCCCTCGACGCCGACTTCGTCCCTCCCGACCCCGAGCGAGTGCCCGCCCTCATGCAGGATCTCGTCGCCTATCTCGCCGGAGGACTGCACTCGCCTATCGCCCAGGCGGCGCTGGCGCACGCCCAGTTCGAGACGATTCACCCCTTCACCGACGGCAACGGCCGGGTGGGCCGCGCACTCATCCACACCGTGCTCGCCCGCCGCGGACTGACTCGCGACGCGGTGCTGCCCATCAGCCTCGTCCTGTCGACGATGCGCAGCCGGTATGTCGAGGGACTGACGACATACCGGGTCGCCGCCAGTGCGGACTCGGTGACAGGGATGGCGGTGCGCTCGGCCTGGATCGCCGTCTTCTCGACGGCGACGATCCTTGCCTGTGACCAGGCGGAGCGGATCGCGAGCGAGCTGGCGGCTCTGCGCGCTGACTGGGACACGAGGATTGCGGAGGAGCGGACGAAGAAGGGTGCCACCCGCGGCCTGCGTAGCGATTCGGCCACGGCGGCGATCCTCGCGGACCTTCCTGCGACGCCAGTCCTCACCGTAGCCACCGTGGTCCGGATCCACGGCGTCTCGCGGACCGCAGCCGGGAAGGCGCTGGACGAGCTCTACGTAGCACGGATCCTGACGAGGAAGGCCATCGGGCCGGGGCGGCAGGCCTACGTGGCCGACGACCTCCTCGACATGATCACCTGGGCCGAACGTCGGCTCGCGAGCACCCGCTTCGACACGAGACAGAGCGCGCCTCACCGCGGCGCTCCCACAGCCCCTCCGGCAAGGCCCGCTCATGACTGACTCCGACAGGCTCATCGACAAGCTCTGGCCCTGCTGCGATGTCCTGCGCGGGATCGCCTGCGAGAAGCTCTGAGAGCTCAGCGGCTGCGGCCGTCAGTGCTGGGAGGGGGCGAAGGCGCGGCGCGGGTCGACGACCTGCAGCGTGGGGTACTTGGGGGCGCGGCCGTCGCCGGACGACCGGCCGGTGAGGCGGCGCTGGACCCAGGGGCCGACGTAGGTGCGGGCCCACTCGACGTTGCCGCGCAGCGCCTCGGAGCGGGCGGGTGCGGCCATGGGCGGCAGCGGCGTGCGCCAGTCGGCGAGCTCGGGTGGGAAGCCCAGCGACTGGAAGGCCTCGGCGGCGACGCGCTCGTGGCCGTCCGGCGTCATGTGGATGCGGTCCTCGGACCACATGCGCCAGTCTTTGAGCGGCGTGAGGGCCCACTGGTTGAGCAGGTAGCACTCGTGCCGCTGCGCGATGGCCACGATGTGCGCGATGTAGGTCGCCACGCGGCCGCGAGTCAGGCCGACGAGGGGGGCGTCCTTGGGGTCGGTCGGGGTCGCCATGAGGACGTCGGCGCCGGTCGCGCGGATGCGGGCGACCGCCTCCTCCAGGCGGGACGCCAGCGCGTCGATGTCGGCGCGTGGTCGCAGGATGTCGTTGCCGCCGCCCACGATCGACACGAGGTCGGGCTCCAGCGCGAGCGCGTCGTCGACCTGCCGGGTCACGATGTCGTCGAGCAGGCGGCCCCGGATGGCGAGGTTGGCGTAGCGCAGCTCCCGGTCGTCCTTGGCGGCCACGACGGCCAGCATCGCCGCGAGGCGGTCCGCCCATCCGGCATACACGTCACCGTCGGGAGAGGCCGGGTCCGGGTCGCTCATCCCCTCGGTGAAGGAGTCGCCGATGGCGACGTAGCGGCCCCAGGACCTCGGATCACGGGCGATGCTCACGGGAGCCTCCAGTCGATGGGTTCGGCGCCCTGCTCCTGCAGGGCGGCGTTGGCGCGGCTGAACGGTCGCGAGCCGAAGAACCCGGCGTGCGCCGACAGGGGTGAGGGGTGGGCGGACTCGATGCATGGTATGCCGGGAAGGTGGGGCGCCAGGTTGCGGGCGTCGCGACCCCACAGGATCGCCACGAGAGGGCCGCCGCGCTCGACCAGCGCCGTGATCGCGCAGGCCGTGACGGCCTCCCAGCCCTTGCCCCGGTGGCTGGCAGGCTTGCCGGGCTGGACCGTGAGGACGCGGTTGAGCAGCAGCACGCCGTGGTCCGCCCACGGCGACAGGTCGCCCGAGCCTGGCTGGGGGACACCGAGGTCCGTCGTCAGCTCCTGATAGATGTTGACCAGCGAGCGGGGGATCGGGCGCACGTCCGGGGCGACCGAGAAGGACAGGCCCACCGCGTGACCCGGGGTGGGATAGGGGTCCTGGCCGACGATCAGCACCCGCACGTCGGGCAGCGGCTGCTCGAAGGCGCGCAGCACGTGGGCCCCGGCCGGGAGGTAGGGGCGACCCGCCGCGACCTCGGCCCGCAGGAAGTCCCCCATGGCCCGCACCTGGTCGGCCACCGGCTCGAGGGCCGTCGCCCACGTGGGGTGGACGATCTCGGACAGCGGCTGGGGCGGGGTCACGGCGACCACCCTAGACGGATCCCGGCGCCATCAGGTGTCGCTCAGGGTCCGGCCAGGGGTTTCCCCTGGCCCTGACGCAGCGTCAGGCCAGTAGCGTCGAGGGAGCAGCGGTCGGCCTCCCGGCTGGACCGCCACCGGACTCGCGGCAGCGGGGACCTATCGGAGGGGATGTCAGGGATGGGACTGTTCAAGAGGCAGCAGCCACGTCACGCACGACAGCAGACGGAGCCGGTGGTCGAGGCCGGCGACCCGCGCGAGACGGCGGCCACGCACGAGACGGTGGCCACGCACGAGACGGTGGCCACCCGGGAGGTCCGCGCGCCGGCATACGAGCAGCGGGCGGTCCAGGGCGAGGTCGCCGCCTCGACGCGGGGCCTGGCCAAGGTCTATGGGCAGGGCGACGCCCGGGTGGTCGCGCTCGGGGGCGTCGACATCGCGTTCGAGAAGGGGCGGTTCACCGCCGTCATGGGACCGTCGGGGTCCGGCAAGTCGACCCTGATGCACTGCGCGGCCGGGCTGGACGCGCCGACCGCCGGGCAGGTCTTCGTCGGGGACACCGAGATCGGCGGCCTCAAGGACAAGGACCTGACCGAGCTGCGGCGCGACCGCATCGGCTTCGTCTTCCAGGCCTTCAACCTCATCCCGACCCTGACGGCGGAGGAGAACATCCTGCTCCCGCTGTCGATCGCCGGGCGCAAGCCGGACCCGGAGTGGTACGACACCGTCATCGACACCGTCGGGCTTCGAGACCGGCTGCGGCACAAGCCGTCCGAGCTGTCCGGCGGCCAGCAGCAGCGCGTCGCCTGCGCCCGCGCGCTGGCCAGCAAGCCCCAGATCATCTTCGCCGACGAGCCCACCGGCAACCTCGACTCCCGCTCCGGGGCCGAGATCCTCGGCTTCCTGCGGCGCAGCGTCGACGAGTTCGGTCAGACGATCGTCATGGTCACCCACGACCCCGTGGCCGCGGCCTACTGCGACCGCGTCGTCTTCCTCGCCGACGGCGAGCTCGTCGACGAGCTGCAGAGCCCGACCCGCGAGGACGTGCTCGACACCATGGCCCACCTGGACGAGCTGGTCCAGGGGCGCCGCCAGCCCCAGCGGGCAGGCTGACCCGCCATGCTCCGCACATCGTGGAAGTCCCTGATGGGCCGCAAGCTGCGGCTCCTCATGAGCGCCTTCGCCATCGTCCTCGGGGTGTCCTTCGTCAGCGGCTCCCTGATCTTCACCGACATGCTCGGCAGCACCTTCAACGGCATCATGAACGGCACCGTCGCCGACGTGAACGTCCAGCCCAAGGGCTCGTCGGCCGGGGGCGCGACGTCCGGGTCCCGCAGCGTCCTCACCCGCGCCCAGATCGACCGGATCGGCCAGGTGGAGGGCGTCCGGTCGTCCGTGGGCGCCATCACCGTCACCGACGCCTACCTCGTCGGCAAGAACGGCAAGGTCCTCGCCACCGTGGGGCCGCCGTCCATCGGCGGCAACGTCATCACCGAGCCGGCCTTCGGCGGCCAGCAGGGCATGGTCGTCAAGAGCGGACGGACGCCCCAGCGGGAGGGTGAGGTCGCGATCGACCCCGCCTCCCTCGAGAAGTCCGGCTACCGGTTGGGCGACACCATCGCCATCGCCAGCTCGGGGGCCGAGCCCACCATGCGGGCGACCATCGTCGGGACGGTCCTGTGGGGCTCCAAGGGGTCCACGGCGGGCGCGACCTACGCGATGTTCGACGACCGGACCGCGCAGCAGCAGTGGATGGGCGGCAAGGACGCCTACCAGGCGGCCTGGGTCACGGCCGAGCCCGGGCAGGACGTCGACGCCCTGGCCGAGCGGGTCCGCGCCCTGACGCCGGCCGGCTACGAGACCCTGACGGGCGCCGAGCTGGCCAAGAAGAGCGAGGACCAGGTCGGGCAGGCGCTGTCGTTCATCTCGACCTTCCTGCTCGTCTTCGCCGGCATCGCCCTCGTCGTCGGGTCCTTCCTCATCGTCAACACCTTCTCGATCCTCGTCGCGCAGCGCTCCCGCGAGCTGGCGCTCCTGCGGGCCATGGGGGCGAGCCGGCCGCAGGTGCGCCGGGCCGTGCTCTTCGAGGCGTTCGTCGTCGGGCTCGTCGGCGCCACCCTCGGGCTGCTGCTCGGCCTGGGGATCGCCCAGGGCATCTCGGCGATGTTCTCGACGTTCGGCCTCGACATGGGGTCCACCCCACCTCGGCTCACGCTGCAGGCGGTGGCGGCGTCATACGTCGTGGGTCTGCTCGTGACGATGCTCGCGGCCTATGTCCCGGCCCGCAAGGCGTCCTCGGTGCCCCCGGTCGCCGCCATGACCGGTGACGCGCTGACCGGCCGGTCCGACCTCGGACGACGGCTGGCCATCGGCCTGACCCTGACCGGCCTGGGCGTCGCCGGGCTGCTCGCCGGGCTCTTCTGGGAGGACGCCCCCGGGCGCACGTGGTGGATCGGGGCCGGCGCGCTCCTGACGCTGCTCGGCGTGGCCTTCACCTCGCCGGTGCTGGGCAAGCCGGTCCTGTGGGGCCTCGGCCGGGTCTACCGCGGGATGTTCGGCCAGGTCGGAGCGCTCGCCGAGACCAACGCCACCCGCAACCCACGCCGCACGGCCGCCACCGCCTCGGCCCTGATGATCGGCCTGACCCTCGTGACCACGATGGCGGTGCTCGGCCAGTCGGCCAAGACCTCGCTGACGGGCATCATCGAGGGCGGGCTCCGCGGGGACTACATGTACTCCAACCCGGCCTTCCAGCCCTTCTCGCCCGCCATCGCCGACCAGGCGGCCAAGGTCGACGGGGTGGCCAGTGTGCACCGCATGCGGATGGCGTTCGGGACGCTCGGGGGCGAGCAGACGATCCTGGGAGCGATGGCGCCGAGCGACTTCGACAAGATCTTCAAGCAGGAGGCCGGCCGGGGCTCGCTCGCGGACTTCCGCAAGGGCACGGTCATGGTGCCCGAGAAGATGGCGACCGACAAGGGCTGGGCGCTCGGGCAGAAGGTCGACGTCGCGCTCCCCAGCGGGCCGCTGCCCCTGACCCTCGCGATGACCTACCAGCAGGACGAGGGGATGGACGGCGGGCTCTACACCACCCTAGACACCCTCGCGGACGCCGGGGTGCCGGCGACCGACATGCGCGTGGTGGTGGACGTGGCGGGCGGCGCCGACAAGGCCAAGGTCCGTCAGCAGCTGGAGACCATCGTCAAGGACCTGCCCATGGTGACCGTCAAGGACAACCAGGAGTTCGCCAAGACCCAGACGGGGCAGATCGACCTGCTGCTCAACATGATCTACGCCCTGCTCGGGCTGGCGATCGTCATCGCCGTGCTCGGCATCGTCAACACGCTCGCCCTGTCCGTCATCGAGCGGACGCGCGAGATCGGGCTGCTGCGGGCGATCGGCCTGCGGCGGGGACAGCTGGGGCGGATGATCCGGCTCGAGTCGGTGGCGATCGCGCTGCTCGGCTCGGTGCTCGGTCTCGGCATGGGGCTGCTCTTCGGCTTCGCGCTGGTCCGGGCGCTCGAGGGCGACGGGCTGGCCCTGCACGTGCCGTGGGTGCAGCTGCTGGCGTTCCTCGTCGTCGCGGGGATCGTGGGGGTGCTGGCCGCGCTGTGGCCGGCCCACCGCGCCGCGCGGATGGACGTGCTGCGGGCGATCCAGACCGAGTGAGCGGCGGCCATGTGGGTGATCAGGGGCGCGGCACGAATGACATGCGTGTGATTCGGCCGCTACCCTGAGGCTCATGAGCGCCGCACTGCACCCCACGTCGGCCACGCGTCCCGTCGCCTCCCTCAGCGACCGGGAGCGCGAGATCCTCGCGTTCGAGCGCCAGTGGTGGAAGTACGAAGGCGCCAAGGAGCAGTCCGTCAAGGAGCTGTTCGACATGAGCGCGACGCGCTACTACCAGGTGCTCAACGCCCTGATCGACACGCAGGCGGCCCTGGAGCACGACCCCATGCTCGTCAAGCGGCTGCGGCGCATGCGCGCCCAGCGGCAGCGCGCCAGGTCAGCACGCCGGCTCGGCGTCCAGCTCTGACCCCCACAGACCCGTAGGCCCCCGTCCTCGCACAGGACGGGGGCCATCGGCATCCCGGGGGCCGGGAGTAGATTCGCGGGCATGCGCACCGGACCCACCAACACCCTCGTCGACGTCGCCGGGTTCCGGGTCGGTCACGCGACCCGGGACGAGACGGGCTGGCTGACCGGGACCACCGTCGTGCTCCCGCCGGACGGCGGCTGCGTCGCCGGCGTGGACGTGCGCGGCGCGGCCCCCGGGACCCGCGAGACCGACCTGCTCGACCCGCGCAACCTGGTCGACCGGGTCGACGCCGTGGTCCTGTCCGGCGGTTCGGCCCTCGGGCTCGCCGCGGTCGACGGCGTCGTCCAGGGGCTGCTGGAGGACGGCATCGGGTGGCCCATGGGCTCGCCCGGGCAGGTCGTGCCCATCGTCCCCGCAGCGGTCGTCTTCGACCTCGGGCGGGGCGGCGAGTGGCGGCACCACCCCGGCTTCCGGGACGGTCAGGCCGCGTATGCCGATGCGCGCGACTCGGGTGCGCGGCCGGTGCCGATGGGCGCCGTCGGTGGCGGGACGGGCGCCAAGGTCGGGGGCTTCAAGGGCGGCGTGGGCTCGGCGTCGTGCGTGCTCGACGACGGCGTGACGGTGGCCGCCCTGTGCGTGGTCAACGCCATCGGGTCCGCCGTCGACGAGACCACGGGCGAGCTGTGGGGAGCGCGGCACGAGCTTGACGAGGAGCTCGCTGGGCTCAGGTCACCGTCCGCGCAGGACGTCGCGGCGTCACGCGTGGCAGCAGGGAGCCTGCCGGAGCGGTTCGCGGGCATGCCGGGCATGGCGACGACGATCGGCGTGATCGCGACGGACGCGCGGCTCACCAAGGCGCAGTGCCAGAAGATGGCGGGCGTCGGGCACGACGGCCTCGCGCGGGCGCTCAAGCCGGTCCACACCTACTTCGACGGCGACACCCTCTTCGCCCTCGGCTCGGGGCGCCACGAGCGAGAGCTGTCCCTGCCCGAGCTGGCCCTGCTCTTCGAGGCCGGGGCGGACTGCGTGACGCGTGCGGTGGTGCACGCCGTGCTGGCGGCCGAGTCCGTGGACCGCACGGCGGACGGCGGCGCGGCCTGGCGCTCCTACCGGGCCGCGTTCCCCTCGGCATACGGCTGACTGACTGGATGACTGACCGACTGACGTGGCCGGACCGGCCGAGCCTCGCGGAGTCTGGGAGAGTGGTCGTATGACGGAGCAGTGGGACACACCGGAGAAGCTCGCCGCCATGCGCGACGCCACCGAGGCGACCGTGCCGGGGTGGCGACGGCCCGCCCTGTGGGGCGTCGGGATCAGCGCAGCGTCGTCGGAGCCGGAGTGGGAGTTCCCGTGCGTCAACCAGGGCGGGGCCTACCTGCCCGCGGTGGTGCTCGGGCGCCTCGTCCGCCACTCGCAGACCACCGAGACGCTGCCGGTGACCGTGGACGTGCTGCGACGCGCGATCGACGACCTCTCACCGGCCGAGGCCTGCACCTCGGTCGACCACCCCAACCTCGTGGCGTGGCGGTGGCTGCTGGGCGAGATCGAGTCCAACCCCGCGCGGGACCTGGTCGTGGTCTACGTCGACGACCTGGACGACCCCGTGAGCAGCGAGGCCGACGGCGAGCTGAGGGCCGCGGCCTCCTGACAACCGGCCTGACAGGACCCGAGCGGCCCGCCGACGCAGGTCACGCTGGGTCGATCGGCGTCACGGACGCGATTTCTTCAGACGCGGAGGGTAACGCTCGTCATACTTGATGCAGAGGACGCGCCGGCGCCCGCTCGTCGAAGGCTCCGCGAGGCGATGGCCGAGAGCCGTCAGCAGGAGGAATACTTCCGCAGCCTCGTCCAGGACTCGCAGGACGTGATCATGATCTGCGACGGGCGTGGGGTGCTGGAGTACGTCTCACCCGTCGCCGAGCGGGTGATCGGGACCGAGGAGGCCCTCCGCAGCGTCGACGACCCGCGGTCCTCGACGCTGGCCGAGGTGCTGCTCGTCGATCCCACCGTCGTCACGGAAGCGCTGCGCCTGGCGAAGGACGAGGGGTCCGCGTTGTTCGACGTCCAGACCGACGGTCGGGTCCTCGAGACCTCGGTCGCCCCGCGTCCCGACGGGTTCGTGGTCGCCGTGCGCGACGTCACCGAGCGGGTGGAGCTGCGCGAGCGGCTGCACGCGCTCGCCTACAACGACACGCTGACCGGGCTCGCCAACCGCCGCCAGCTGCTCGAGCGTCTCGCCACCCTGCTGGACGAGGCGGGCAGGGCGACGCCGGTGGCGGTGATCTTCATCTACCTGGACCGGTTCAAGCAGGTCAACGACTCCAGCGGCCACCACGCGGGTGACGCCCTCCTGCGCGAGGTCGCCGCGCGCATCACGAGCGAGATCGGGCCGGACCGGCTGCTCGCCCGCCTGGGCGGGGACGAGTTCGCGGTGGTGGCGTCCGCCGGGCTCGACGAGGCCACGGCCTTGGCCGAGCGCGTGCACGAGTCGCTCGCCCAGCCCTACGGACTCGGTGACCGGGTGCACCAGGTCGGAGCCTCGATCGGTGTCGCGGCGGCGGACCCTCAGGAGCCCGGCGTCGGTCCGGAGGAGCTGCTGCAGCGGGCCGACCTCGCGATGTACGCCGCCAAGCAGTCCAACGAGGCCTGGCGCGCGTACGACCCCGGCATGCGCGCGGCGGCGGAGCGCCGGGCCGACGCCGACCACGAGATCACGCGGGCCTGGGGCGCGGAGTCGGTCCGCCTCTACCTGCAGCCCATCGTGCGCACCCACGACCTGGCCGTGCACTCGGTGGAGGCCCTGCTGCGCTGGGTGGGTGCCGACGGCCGGGTGGTGGGGCCTGCCACGGTCCTCGACTACGCGACGCGCACCGGCCACATGACGCGACTGACGGAGTGGGTCCTGTCCGGCACCGTGACCTCGCTGCGGCGGCTCGGGCCGGGCGGGATCCCCGTCTCGGTCAACCTCCCGACCGCGCTGCTGGACGTCGATGACGTGGCGCCTCGGCTCGAGGAGATGCTGCGGCGAGGCGGGCTGCGGCCGACCGACGTGCACCTGGAGCTCGCCGAGGACGCCATGGTGGATCGCGGACCCCGGTCCACGCAGACCGTGCAGGGCCTGCGGGCCCCCGCCGACGCCGAGCGGCTCCAGAGCCTGCGCGAGCTCGCGTCGTGGGGGTCCTTCATGGGGGCGGGCGGCGCCCGGCATACGGTGCCGTCGTCATTTGCACTCGGGGGTGCCGAGTGCTAATGATGGTGTTAGCACTCTCCTGGCGAGAGTGATAAGAGCCCGGTCGTATGACGAGGTCCGGGGTCGCCGGGTGATGTGAACCCAGCGGCCACGAGCCGTCCGTCGCGGGCGTCCTGCGACCGACACATCCGTTTCGTGTGGGAGGAAACCCCCGAATGGCCAAGCTGATTGCCTTCGACGAGGAGGCCCGTCGCGGTCTCGAGCGCGGCATGAACATCCTTGCCGACGCCGTCCGCGTCACCCTCGGCCCCAAGGGCCGCAACGTCGTCCTGGAGAAGAAGTGGGGAGCCCCCACCATCACCAACGACGGCGTGTCCATCGCCAAGGAGATCGAGCTCGAGGACCCGTACGAGAAGATCGGGGCCGAGCTCGTCAAGGAAGTTGCCAAGAAGACCGACGACGTCGCCGGTGACGGCACCACCACCGCGACCGTCCTCGCGCAGGCCATGGTCAAGGAGGGCCTGCGCAACGTCGCGGCCGGATCCAACCCCATGGCGCTGAAGCGCGGCATCGAGACCGCCGTCAAGGCCGTCTCCGCCGAGCTGCTCGACATGGCCAAGGACATCGAGACCAAGGAGCAGATCGCCTCCACCGCCTCGATCTCCGCCGCTGACCCCCAGATCGGCGAGCTCATCGCCGAGGCCATGGACAAGGTCGGCAAGGAAGGCGTCATCACCGTCGAGGAGTCCAACACCTTCGGCCTCGAGCTCGAGCTCACCGAGGGCATGCGCTTCGACAAGGGCTACATCGCGCCCTACTTCGTCACCGACACCGAGCGCATGGAGGTCGTCCTCGAGGACCCCTACGTGCTCATCGTCAACTCCAAGATCTCCGCGATCAAGGACGTCCTGCCGCTGCTCGAGAAGGTCATGCAGTCCGGCAAGCCGCTCGCGATCATCGCCGAGGACGTCGAGGGCGAGGCCCTGTCCACGCTGATCGTCAACAAGATCCGCGGCACCTTCAAGTCCGTCGCCGTCAAGGCCCCGGGCTTCGGTGACCGTCGCAAGGCCATGCTCGGCGACATCGCCATCCTCACCGGTGGCCAGGTCATCTCCGAGGAGGTCGGCCTCAAGCTCGACACCACCGAGCTCGACATGCTCGGCCGGGCGCGCAAGGTCGTCGTCACCAAGGACGAGACCACGATCGTCGAGGGTGCCGGCGACGCCGACCAGATCGCCGGTCGCGTCGCGCAGATCCGTTCCGAGATCGACCGCAGCGACTCCGACTACGACCGCGAGAAGCTCCAGGAGCGCCTCGCCAAGCTCGCCGGTGGCGTCGCCGTCATCAAGGCGGGCGCGGCCACCGAGGTCGAGCTCAAGGAGCGCAAGCACCGCATCGAGGACGCGGTGCGCAACGCCAAGGCTGCCGTCGAGGAGGGGATCGTCGCCGGTGGTGGCGTGGCCCTGCTGCAGGCCACCGACGCTGCCTTCGCCAAGCTCTCGCTGGAGGGCGAGGAGGCCGTGGGCGCCAACATCGTCCGCGTCGCTGCCGAGGCTCCGCTCAAGCAGATCGCGATCAACGCCGGTCTCGAGGGTGGCGTCGTGGCGGAGAAGGTCCGCCACCTCACCCCGGGCGAGGGCCTGAACGCCGCCACGGGCGAGTACGTCGACATGATCAAGGCCGGCATCATCGACCCGGCCAAGGTCACCCGTTCCGCCCTGGAGAACGCCGCGTCCATCGCCGCGCTGTTCCTCACCACGGAGGCCGTCATTGCCGACAAGCCGGAGAAGGCTGCGGCGGCGGCGCCTGGTGGCGACGACATGGGTGGTATGGGCTTCTGACGAAGCATGTAGGTGAGGCCTAGTCCCGAGGAACGAGGGACACGGCCGAGCCGGAGTGCGAGGAAGAAGCCCGATCAAGCAAGGCTTCTGACGAAGGACGCATGCGAAGGTTGGGTCCGAGCTTGCGAGGACCCGGTCGTAGCGGAGTCCGAGGAAGAAGCCCGATCAAGCACAGGCTTCTGACGCACGAGATTCACGAAGGGCGGCTCACCGATCACGGTGGGCCGCCCTTCGCGTGCGCAGCTGCTGCACATACCGGGTCGAGCGTGAACCGGGGTGTTGTGCCGCAACGGAATTCGTCCGGGACGAGCTCCGATGTGCAGCAGTTGTGCGCGCTGCCGACCGTCGGTGGGCGCTCGCCGTGCCTGCGAGCGCGTCTTGGCGCACCAGCCGAGTCGTATGCCGGCCCCCGGGCACGTGAGCGACGTCATGCCGTCCGAACCGTGGGTGGACGTGCGCTCCAGGGCCCGGTCGGGGGAGAGTCGTGGTCGGACCACGTCGACGACACCGCAGGAGCCCCAGCATGATGCCGCGCAAGGACACCTTCCTCGCCTGCGTGGTCATCCTCATCTGGGGCGTGAACTTCGTGGCGGCGAAGTACGGCATGGAGGTGATCCCGCCGCTGCTGTTCGCGGCGCTGCGGTTCACGCTGGTCGCGTTCCCCGCGGTGCTGTTCGTCCGGCCGCCGGGCAACGGGTGGCGGACGGTGCTGGCGTGCGGAGCGACGATGTCGGCGGGGCAGTTCGCGCTGCTCTACACCGCGATGAACCTCGGGATGCCGGCGGGGCTGGCGTCGCTGGTGCTGCAGATCCAGACGGTGTTCACGGTGACGATCGCGGCCCTGGTGCTGCGGGAGCTGCCGACGCGCTGGCAGGTGGCGGGCATCGCCATCGGGGTGCTCGGCATGGTCGTGGTGGGGTGGGAGTTCATGGTGGCGGCGCCGGTGCTGCCGTTCGTGATGACGATCGCGGCCGCCGCGTCGTGGGGGATGGGCAACGTGCTCACCCGTCGCCGTCCGCCGCGGGACGGCTTCTCGCTGGTGGTCTGGTCGGCCCTGGTGGCGCCGCTGCCGCTGCTCGGTCTGTCGCTGTGGCTGGAGGGCTGGGAGCGGGACCTGCATGCGCTGACGCACCTGACGCTGACGTCGGTGCTGGGGCTGGCGTTCGTCACCTACGGCGCCTCGATGGCGGGCTACGGCCTGTGGAACCTGCTGCTGTCGCGCCATGCGGCGTCGACGGTGTCGCCGTGGTCGATGTTCGTGCCGGTCATCGGCACGGTCGCCGCCTACTTCTACAACGGTGAGACCCCGACGGTCCTCGGCCTGGTCGGGGCGGTGGTCATCATCGTCGGCGTGCTCATGGCCCTCGGTGTGATCGGCCCGCGTCGACGGCCACGGTCGGACCTGCCGGACCGGGAGCACCCGGCTTCAGAGCCCGCGGGTCTCTGAGGCTCGGGCCGCCTCGGGCGACCGGCTCCTGGCGACGCGCCCGGTTCCCGGTTCCGCCAGACCGTCGAGGGACACCGAACCGGAAGAAGGCCGCGGCGGGGCTGGGGGACCCCCCGCCGCGACCCTCCCGACCCGGGCGGGCCGAGCCCGTGGGCCCGCCCGGGAGCTCGTGGGGTCAGCGGAACATCGCGGTGTTGGCCTGCTCGGTGTCGGCATACTGCACCCCGGCCTGCTGGAGCAGCCGGTTGATCGACTCCAGCGACTCGCGCACCTGCGACTGGGTGCCGCGCCACTGCGCGATGACCCCCTGGAAGCCGGCGGAGGCGCTGCCCTGCCAGGCGTCCTGCAGGGCGGTCAGGCGGCCCATCATGGCCCCGACCTGCGTCTCGATCTCCGCGGAGATCTGGCCGATGTCGGCCGAGGCCGCCGAGATGCGCTCGGTGTCGACGGTGAAGGTTGCGCTCATGTCCGAATCCTCTGCTCGCGTTCGACCCTGGTGGCCCGTCCGTCCGGTGTGCCCGGACCGGCTGAGAGCAACTCTGCCCCGCCCGGCCCGTGACCTCGTCCGCTCATCCACAGGCGGGGTCGGTTAGCCTGCCAGCATGGGGACGGTGACCGCGTGACGCTCTATGTCGACGCTCCGCAGTGGCCGGCGCACGGCCGCCACTTCGCCCACCTCATCTCGGACTGCTCCTACGACGAGCTGCACGCCTTCGCGGCGGAGGTGGGACTGCACCCGCGGTCCTACGACGGTGACCACTACGACGTCCCGCAGGAGCGCCACGCAGACGTGGTCGCGGCCGGGGCGCGCCTCGTCGACGGTCGGGAGGTGGTCCGGCTGCTCCACGCCACGGGACTGCGCTTCCGCAAGCGCAAGGGCGAGCGCCCGATGGGCCGCTACCCGGACGTGGTGCCGACCGTCGCCGGACCGCACCACCTCGACGTGATCGTCTCCGACCAGGAGCCGCCCGAGCCGACGACCTCGGCGGCGGCGACCTTCGTCTTCGACCGGTCCGATCGCCTCCTGATGGTCCACAGCCGCGCCCGTGGCGGGTGGGAGGCGCCGGCCGGGGCCCGCGAGCCCGGCGAGACCCCGCGCGCCGGAGCGGTCCGCGAGGTGCGCGAGGAGACCGGCTTTGACCTCGACGAGGCGCTGCTGCGGCCGATCGGCTACGAGCGGATCACTCAGAGCCGGCCGTCACCGCGCTGGCCGCACCTGCCGCACTGCCACGTGGCGATCTATGCCGCGGACCTGGACGTGGACGGGCCCTCCCTCACGCCATACCGCACCGAGGTCCACGACGCGGTCTGGGTGCCGCTCGACCAGGTCCCCGAGCACTGCTCGGCGCAGTTCTGGTGGCCGGTGCTGGACTGGTTCCTGCAGCAGCGCTGAGGGGCGTCGCAGGAATCAGCCGGCCGGGACCGAGCCGGGCAGCACCCGACGAGCAGCGGCGGCTCAGACGAGCGCCCAGGCGGCCGCGACCGTCGCGAAGCCCACGAGGCTGCCGATGGTCGACAGGACGGTCCAGGTCTTGAGCCCGTCCGCCACGCTGAGTCCCAGGTAGCGCGTCACGATCCAGAAGCCGGAGTCGTTGACGTGGGAGGCGGCATACCCGCCGAAGGCGATGGCCAGCAGGATCAGCACGACCTGCACCGAGCTGAATCCCCCTGAGGCGATGGAGGGCTGGACCAAGCCGGCCGTCGTCAGGATCGCCACGGTCGCGGAGCCCTGCGCCACGCGCAGCCCCACCGCGATGAGGTAGGCCATGAGCAGGACGGGCATGCCCAGCCCCGCCAGGGACCCGGACAGGGCCTTGCCGACGCCCGTCTCGATCAGGACGTTGGCGAAGACGCCGCCCGCCCCGGTCACGAAGATGATGACGGCGACCATCGGCAGGGCGGAGTCCATCAGCTCGCCGCCCTTCTCCATGCTCCAGCCCTGGTTGAGGCTGATCACGTAGTGCGCCAGCAGCGCCCCCACGAGCAGGGCGAACGGCGGGGCGCCCACGAGCGAGAGGATGTTGCGCAGCGTGCCCTTGGGCAGCAGCATCGCGCCCGTCGTCCCGGCCATGATCATGCCGATGGGGATGAGGATGAGGGCCATGACGGTGCCCGCGCTCGGGACCTTGCGGCGCGGTGCGTCGGCGCCCCCGGCATACGAGCCGGTCGCGAGGTCGGTGGAGTGCTCGGCCGTCTTGAGGGCCTCCGTGGCGGGGGAGTCCTGCAGGGTGATCCGGTCGTAGCGCATCCGCTGGGACACGAGGTAGCAGACGACGGCCATCGGGATGCAGGCGAGCAGGCCGAGGATGGTCAGCAGGCCGGCGTCGGCGCCGAGCGTCGCGGCGGCCGCGACGGGACCAGGGTGCGGCGGCACCGCCACGTGGACCGCCAGCAGCACGGCCGCGACCGGCAGGCCGATCTTGAGCGGCGAGATGCGGGCGACGGCCGCGAAGCCGAACACGATCGGCGCCAGGATGATCACGCCCACGTCGAAGAACACGGGGATGCCGAGCACGAAGGCGGCGCAGGTCACAGCGAGCACGACGCGCTTCTCGCCGAGGCGGGCGGTGAAGCGGCGGGCGAGGTTCTCGGCGCCGCCGGACAGCTCGATCATCCGGCCGAGCATCGCGCCGAGGCCGACGATGATCGCGACGGAGCCGAGGGTCTTGCCCATGCCGTTGGTGAGGACGGTGATGACCTTCTCGGGGGCGATGCCGCCGGCGAGCGCGGTCACGAGACTGACCAGGATCATGGCGACGAACGCCGGCATCTTGGGCTTGATGACGAGCAGGAGCATGACCGCGATCGCGCCGGCGGCCAGGCAGAGCAGGTATGCCGTGGACATGGCTCAGGCCCCCTGGACGTCGGGGGTCGTGACGCGGGTGGGGGCGAGGACCCGGATGACGCTCGAGTCGTCGGAGGCCGCCAGGCCGTGGGACTGGCCGAGCAGGTAGAGCTGCTGCGCCGCCGCCGCGACGGGCGTGGCGAGACCCGCGCCCTTGGCGGCGGTCGCGACGATGCCCATGTCCTTGACGAAGATGTCGAGACGGCTGCGCACCTCGGCCCCGTCCTCGTCGTAGGCCTGCAGCATGCGCGGCCCGCGGTCGCCGAGCATGAACGACGCCGCGGCGCCGGCACCCAGCGTCTCCAGGGCGGCGGCGGGGTCGAGCCCGAGCGCGTCGGCCAGGGCGAGCGCCTCGGCGCCGGCGGCGATGTGGACGCCGCACAGGAGCTGGTTGACGGTCTTCATGGCCTGGCCGGCACCGGCGCGGTCACCCACCCGGCGCAGCGTCGAGGCCATCGCCTCGAGGACGGGACGAGCGAGGTCGTATGCCGTGTCCTCGGCGCCCACCGTCACGAGCAGGTCGCCGTTGCCGGCGCGGGTGGGGCCACCGGACACGGGCGCGTCGACGAGGCCGAGGCCCTGGTCGGCGAGGCGGGTCGCGACGTCCTCGACCGCGGCGATGCCGACCGTCGAGGTGAGCAGCACCACGCTGCCGGGCTCGAGGACCTCGGTGACGCCGTCGTCACCCCACAGCGCGGCCTCGAGCTGCTCGGCGTTGCGGACGGCGACGAGCACGACGTCGGCGTCGGTGGCGGCCTCGCGGGCGCTGGCGTGGCCCGTGGCGCTGGTGGTGCCGAGGCCGGCGGCGCGGGAGGGGTCGAGGTCGTAGGCCCGGACGGGGAAGGTCTGGGCGAGGTGCGTGGCCATGGGCAGGCCCATGGCGCCGAGTCCGAGGACGGCGACGGTGGGGGTCACGGGATCTCCTTCGATCGTGAGGGTGCAGCGGTTGGGGCGATGGGGCGATGGGGCGCGGAGGGGTGCGGCGGGGCGCCATACGGCAGGTGCGTGGTGCGCGTGGGACCGACGTCAGCGGGAGAGGGTGTCCACCACGTCGGCGAGGGAGGCGTCGGTGCCGACGTTGCCGGCGAAGACGATGTAGGGGATGCCGCGGGCGGGTCCGTCCACCGGCTCCCACAGCGACACGATCCCGGGGAGCATCGGGCCGCGGACGTAGGCGCGGGCGATGCCGAGACCGCGGCTGGCGACGTCCGAGGAGGTGATGCCGCCCTTGGCCACGACGAAGCGCGGCGCCCGGCGGGCGAGGACCTGCTGGACCACCTCGACGACCGCGGTGGACACGGTGCGGGCGATGTCGAGGGAGCTGTCGGCGTCGTCGCCGCGCACGAGGGTGCGGCTGGTGCGGACCACGACGGTGCCGGTGGCGAGGGCCTCCACGACGGTGTCGACCACGGCGAGCAGGTGGGCGTCCCGGTCCTCGGAGCGGACGGTGGGGACGTCGATCTCGAGCTCGACCGGCTGGGTGCGCTCGCGCAGGGCGTCCAGCTGGCGGGTGGTCAGGGCGACGTGGGAGCCGACGACGACGAGGCCGCCGGTGGCGTCCTCGGCCAGCCCGCCGTCGCGGATGCGGGCCACCTCCGCGGAGGTGAGGGGGGTGCGGGGCTCCTGGCCGATGAACGCGCGGGGAAAGGGCGGGCCGACGCGGTAGAGGAAGGTGGAGCCGGCGGCCTCGGCCTCGAGCAGGGCGGCGCTGAGCAGGCGCAGGTCGTTCTCGTCGACGATGTCCGCGACGACCGGTTGGCCGTGGGTGAGCGAGCGCAGGAGCGCGACGGTGCCGGCACGGTCCTGGCGCAGCAGGTCCAGCCCGAGGGAGACGACCCGGGACTGCTCGCGGGTGGTCCCGGACTTCTCGGCCACCCAGTCGCGCAGGTCGGAGCTGGCGTAGCCGAAGGTCGCGTCGCGCGCGAACTCGGTCTCGCCGACGGGGGTGTAGCCGTCGACCGGGTTGCCGGCGTGGTGCACCGCGTCGACGGTGACGCGCCCCGCGTCGCCGAAGGCCGGGACGAGGACGACGCCGTCGACGTGGGGGCCGTCGAGCTCGGCCAGGGTCTCGGCGATGGTGTCGGTCTCGAGCGGGAAGTGACCGCGCAGGGTGGAGTCGGAGCGGGACACGAACCCCACGGTGACGCCGGTCTCGCGGGCGGCGGCCAGGGCGGAGGTGACGACCTCGCGGTTGACGCGGGCGGCGTCGGCGGGGGCGAGGCTGCGGGAGTTGGTCATGACGTAGACCGCGGGCTCGCGCTGCTGCAGGGCCCAGGCCAGGGAGTCGACGTCCCACGCCGTGAGCACGGGCAGGTCGGCGACCGACTGGGTGCCGGTGGGGTCGTCGTCGAGGACGACGAGGACGCGGCCGCGGCGGGCGACCTCGGCCGCGATCTCGGCGGCGGGCTGGTGGGGGCCGGCGGCGTGGTGGCGCACCAGGTCGTCGAGTGTGACGCTCACGGGTCTCTCCTTTGAGATCAGAGGTCTGATGTCTAGAGAGGGTAGCGGGGGACCACCGAGGAGGGAAGGGGTGGCGCGATCTCGGCCTCAGAGCCGCACGTGGGTCGCCAGGTCGTCGGAGGTCTGGTCCATGTGGGCGTCCATCGCGGCCTGGGCCGCCTCGGGGTCGCCCGTGCGGAGCGCAGCCAGCACCCGTCGGTGGTGGTCGAGCGCGTGCTCGCGGATGACCGGGACCTCCGAGGTCTGGTAGCGGGCCCGCTCGAGGACCCGGCGCAGCGGGTCGTAGACGGCCCCGAGGAAGGGGTTGCCGGCGGCCTCGAGGATCCGGGCGTGGAAGGCCATGTCGTGGCGGACGAAGGACTCGAGGTCGGACTGCGTGACGGCCTCCGCCATGGCCTCGCAGTGCTGCTGCAGGAGGTCCAGGTCGCGCTCGGTGGCTCGCCGGGCGGCGAGCGCGCAGGCCCCGACCTCGATCATCCGGCGGATCTCGATCAGCGACTGGGCCGTGGCGTCGGACCCCTGGCCGCCGGCCCGCGCGGCGCGGCTGACCGCGTCGAGGTCGGTCCAGCGGTCGACGGGGTTCACGAAGGTCCCGTTGCCGTGCTCGACCCGCAGCACGTGCCCGGCGGCGAGCGTGGCGGTGGCCTCGCGGACCGTCAGGCGGCTCACGCCGAGCAGCGTGGCGAGCTCGTCCTGGCCGGGCAGCCGGTCACCCGGGCCGAGCCGGCCCGACACGATGCGGTCCAGCAAGGTCGTGACGGTCTCGTCGACCAACGAGCTGCGCGGCATACGGCCCTCTCCTCCTGGTGGTGCCAGCCAGGATAGGACGCGGAGGAGGCCGGTCAGGCCAGCCGGGCCAGCTCTCGCCGGACGTTGTCCCGGGCCGCCGCCTCCCAGGCGGTGCGCGCGCCGGGCGTGGCATAGATGTGCGGTCGCTCCACGAGCGCCTCGAGGATGCGGGAGCGGCCGGTCCGGTAGTCGTCGTCCGGGACGGCGGGGTACTCGTCGCGGACCTGGCGGCAGTACTCGTCGAACCGGTCGGCCGGCGCCCCGAGGATCCACAGGTCGGCGTCGAGGAAGGCGGCGTGCACCGGGTCCGTCGTCGGGCCGTGCTCGGCGGTCGCGTGCACGAGCCCGGCCACCTGCTCGATCAGGTCCACCTCGGCGTCGAGCTCGTCGAGCAGCTCGACGGCCAGGGCGGCGCTGGCCTCCTCGTTGGCGCCGGGCTCGGCGGTCACGTCGTAGACCGCGTCGTGCAGCCACGCCGCCACCCGGCAGGCCAGCAGCTGGGGTGGGGTGAGGGCGTCGTCGGCGGCGAGCCGGCCGAGGACCGCGAGCATCTCGGCGAGGTGGTGGATGCCGTGATAGGTCCGGTGCGGCTCGCGCCAGTGGTCGACGAGTCGCGTGGCCGCGCGCTCGAGGGGGACCGCGTCGGCCCGAGGGGCGAGGGCCTGCAGGTCGGCCTGGCAGGCGGCGACGAGCTCATCCATGGCCCCACCCTCTCATCCGGTCGTCAGTCCAGGGGGGTGGGCGCGGTGAGCGGTCCGGGGAGCGGTCGGGCGTGAATCACGCTGAGACCAGACACGGCTCGCGTCAGGACGACATAGAGGCGTCGCAGCCCGGTCCGCTCGTCGGGCTCCGCGTCGGCGATGGCGGCCGGCTCGACGACCACCACGCGGTCGAACTCCAGACCCTTGGCGACGGTCGCCGGCACGACGTGGACCTGGTGCTCGACGTCGCCGTGGTCGGCGCCCAGCGTGCCGTGCTCGATCCCCGCGTCGGTCAGGGCGGCGGACGCGGCGGTGACGCCGGCGTCGGGGACGACGACACCGACCGAGCCGGGCCGCCGGGCCAGGCCGGCGACCCTGTCGGCCGTCTCTGTCCAGAGCGAGTCAGCCTGCACCGCAACGATGTCCAGCTCGCCGACGTTGTCGCGCACGGACTGCGGAGCCGCCAGGCCTGGCGCCATGACGGGTAGCAGGCGGGCGGCATACTCGATCACCGCCGCGGGCACCCGGAAGCCCCGGCGCAGCTCGGTGACCTTGCCGTCGGGCTTGCCGAGGTGGCGCAGCGACTCCGACCACGAGCCGGTGGCCCACGGGGTCGTGCCCTGCGCGATGTCACCGAGGACCGTGGCCGCGCCGGTCGAGCAGCGCCGGCCGACCGCCCGCAGCTGCATCGGCGACAGGTCCTGCGCCTCGTCGAGCATCACGTGACCGAGGCTGGGGGTGCGGGTCAGCAGGTCCGCGAGCTCGTCGAGCAGGACGGCATCGGCGAGGGTCCAGCGGGCGGACCCCGGCGTGCGAGGAGCCTGGTCCCACACCAGGTCTGCCTGCTCCGCAGGGGAGAGTATGCCGTCCGCCGCCGCCTCCAGCGCCGCCGGGTCGGACCACAGCCGGTGCAGGACCGCAGCGGGGTCGAGACGGGGCCACGCGGCGTCGGCATACCGCGTGACGGGGGTGGAGCGGGCGACCGCGTCCTGGACCCGGTCGTCGGGCGAGTCGCCGGCGGCCTCCATCTGGACCAGCACCGCGTGGGCGAGACGCTGCGGGAGCATCTGGCGGGCGGCGTCGTGGCGCACGTCGCGGGTGCGCAGCTCGTCGAGGATCTCGCGCACCTCGTAGGCCGGGATCCGCCACCGGCGGGCACCGCGGGGGACGACGAGGGGCTCGTCGGGGTCCTGGACGGTGGCGCGGACCGCGCGGCGCAGCACGTCGGCGAGGCGGGCGTCGCCCTTGAGGGTCGCCCGGCCGGGAGGGTCCATGGCGCGGATGCGGACGCCCTCGCCCACCAGGCCCTCGATGGTGGTGTGCCTGACCTGCACCTCGCCGAGCGCCGGCAGCACGGCGCCGATGTGCTCGAGGAAGGACGCGTTGGGGCCGATGACGAGGACGCCCTGGCGGGTGAGGCGGTCGCGGTAGGCATAGAGGAGCCACGCGGCGCGGTGCAGGCCGACGGCCGTCTTGCCGGTCCCGGGCGCCCCTTGGATGCAGACGGTCGTGCTGTCGTCGACGCGCACCAGCAGGTCCTGCTCGGGCTGGATCGTGGCCACGATGTCGCGCATGGGACCGACGCGCGGACGCTCGATCTCGCGGGCGAGGATCTGCGAGCTCGCCTGCTGCTCGGTGCGATCCGTGAGGTGCTCGTCCTCGAGGGCGGTGATGCGACCCCGGTCCAGGCCGAACCTGCGTCGGAGCGTCACGCCCATGGGCTCGGTGCGGGAGGCGCGGTAGAACGCGGTCGACACCGGCGCCCGCCAGTCGATGACGAGAGGGTCGCCGGCGTCGTCGGTGACGTGGCGTCGGCCGACATACCAGCGCTCGCCGTCGTGCTCCGCGTCGAGGTCGATCCGGCCGAAGAACAAGGCGGTCGCGGGGTCGTCCTCGAGCGAGCGGGCGCGCTGCCAGAGGGTGCGTGCCAGGTGCTCCGCGGCGATCGGGTCGCTGCCCTGCACGTCGACGGCGAGGGTGCGCTCGCGCATGGCGGCGAGCTCGGTGCGGGCCCGGTCGAGGTGTCCCTGCTCGGCCAGGAGCTCGGGGTCGAGGTGCGTGTCGCTGGGCGCGGGCATGACGGCAGCACCTTCCGGGGTGGGCGTGAGGGGGACGCGCCACCCTAGCCCAGGCGCGTCCAACCCCGCGTCCAACCCCGGCCGATGTGCCTACCTCAGGTCGTCACATCGGCCTGGCGTGCGAAGCCGGGCGGACGTGACGACCTGAGGTAGGTCACTGGGAGGACTTCTCGGCGAACGTGATCTGCACCTCGCGCCGCTCGCCGCCCCGCAGATAGGTCACCTTGGCCGTGTCGCCGACCGTGCGCTCGCGCACCTGGGCCACCAGCGCCAGCGACCCCGTCACGGGCTCGTCGTCGATCGCGATGATCGCGTCCTGGGTCTTGAGTCCGGCCTTGTCGGCGGGCGACCCCGAGACGACGTTGGCGATGACGGCGGCCACGCGCTGCCCGCCGCCGTCCTTGACCATGGCCGGCTTGGACGAGACGCCCATGAACGCGTGCTGCGCCTTGCCGTTCTTGATCAGCTGGTCGGTGATGGAGTTGACCTCGTTGACCGGTATGGCGAAGCCGATGCCGATCGACCCGGCCTGACCGCCCGTGGACGACCCCATCGAGGCGATGGAGGAGTTGATCCCGATGAGCTGGCCGTCGGCGTTGACCAGGGCGCCGCCGGAGTTGCCGGGGTTGATGGGGGCCGAGGTCTGGATCGCGTTGGTGACCACCGGGTCGGCTGCCTGCTGCCCGAACAGGCCACCGTCCTGCTGCCCCTGCGAGGACTGGTCGGTCGACACCGGGCGGTTGAGGGCGCTGACGATGCCGGTCGTGACGGTGCCGGACAGGCCGAGCGGGTTGCCGACGGCCATGACGGGCGCGCCCACGGCGATCTGGTCGGAGTTGCCGATCGCGATGGGCTTGAGGCCCTTGACGTCGCCCTGCAGCTTGATGACGGCGAGGTCGGTCGACGGGTCGAGCCCGACGACCTTGGCCTGGTAGGCGCGCTGGTCGTCGAGGGTCACGACGATCTGGGCGCCCGACCCGATCTCGCCGACGACGTGGTTGTTGGTCACGATGTGACCCTGGTCGTCGAGGATCACGCCCGAGCCCTCGCCACCGCTGCTGCCGCTCTGCACCGAGATCGACACGACGCTGGGGGAGACGGCCTGGGCCGTGGCCTTCCAGTCGGGGGCGTTGGTGCCACCCTGGTTGAGAGGGGCCTGCGTGTTGCGGGCCGGGTTGGTGGTGGGCGCCGTGCGGGACACGCTCGTCGTGCTCTGCCCGTCACGGCCCGCGAACAACGCGTACGTCCCCCCGCTCGCCAGCGCGGCCGCCGCGACGGCTGCCGTCGGCACCTGCCACCAGCCGGACCGACGACGCCGAGGGGCCGTCGGTCCCGCGACGCCGCCCTGGCCGTATGCCGGCCCGCCGCCTCCCGGCGCCGCCGGCGATCCCGGCTGACCGGGCGCGGCGTAGGGGTTCGACGACCCCGGGTCGACGACGCGGGGGATCTCCTGGGTGGAGCTGTGGCGCGGGATCTCCTGCGTGTGCTGCGGGTCGCCCTGCGTCGGGGACGGCGAGCCGGGCTGGTGCTGATCGTTCATCGTGACTCCTCGGGGGCCTGAGGTCTCGAAGGGTGGTCCATCGACCTAGGCCGATGCTGGTGCGTCGCTGTGGGGTTGCTGTGGATCGGTGGGGAGGCGGACCCGGAAGGTCGCGCCGCCGCCGGGCGTGGGGACGATCGTGACATCTCCGTGGTGGGCACCGGTGATGGCGGCCACGATCGCGAGTCCGAGCCCGGTGCCACCAGGATGGTCGGTGCGGCCACGGGACGGGTCGTTGCGGAAGAACCGTTCGAACACCCTGTCCGACAGCTCGGGGTCGATCCCCGGTCCGTGGTCGCGGATCTCGATGGTGGTCCACGCGTCGCCATCCTGCCCGTCGCCGTCGCCGTCGCCGTGGCCGACGGCCAGCTCGATCGGCGTGCCGGCGGGGGTGTGGTTGATCGCGTTGCCGACGAGGTTGGTCACGAGCTGCCGCAGCTTGGACTCGTCGCCGCGCACGGGGTTGGCCTCGATGGGGCCGTGCAGGCCGACCATCTGGATGTCGCGGTCCGGCGCCAGGGCGCGGGCGTCCTGGGCGGCGTCCGCGAGGACCACCGTGAGGTCGACCGAGGTGAACTCCATGGGTCGCTGCTCGTCCAGGCGGGCCAGCGACAGGAGGTCCTCGACCAGGGCGCCCATGCGCGTGGACTCGTCCTCGATCCGCTGGAACACCTGCCGCACGTGCTCGGGCTGGGTCACCGCGCCCTGGCGGTAGAGCTCGGCATACCCCCGCACGGCGGCCAACGGTGTCCGCAGCTCGTGCGAGGCGTCGGCCACGAACTGCCGCATGCGGGTCTCGCTGGCCTCGACGCGCTGGAAGGACCGCTCGATGTGGCTGAGCATGACGTTGAGGGAGTCCGACAGGCTGCCGACCTCGTCGTCCGCGGACCGGGCCGGCACGCGCCGGGTCAGGTCCCCGCCAGCGATGGCCTTGGCGGTGTCCTCGATCTGGCGCAGCGGGCGGAAGGCGCGACGGATCGCGAACCACCCCGCGATCATCAGCGCCGTGACCGCCGCCAGCCCGATGAGCAGCGAGAAGATCATCACCTGGCTCGTGGTCTTCTCGACCCCGCGCATCGACACGGCGACGGCATAGGTCCCGGAGTCGCCGTCGATCTTGTCCGCGATCACGCGCCACCGCTGGTTGCCGTCCTTGGACCGCACCTCGAAGATCTGGTGGGTCACGACCTCGGGGGAGTCCATCGCGAGGCGAGGGATGTCGGGGTGCTCCGCCTCGGTCTGCGGCTGGAAGGGGATGGGTTTGCTGGACCCGTTGGGGAAGAACACGACGGCGTAGTTGGTCGGGAAGTTGTCGAGCTCCTGCTCGTTGGCGATCGCGCCGAGGGCGCTGGCGCCGAGCGCCCCGGCGCTGAGCCGCAGCTCCTGGTCGGTGCGCTGCAGGAGCTGACGCTCCAGCAGCCAGGTCGTCGCGCTCGTCGTCAGCGTCAGCGCACCGGCCATGAGCACCACCAGGATCAGGACCAGCCGGTGGGTGAGCGGCATCCGCTGCAGCCACCGGTGGACCGCGAGGCCCACGGTGGTCTGGGGCCGCAGCAACACCCGTCCGGCTGGATGGCTCACGAGATCTCGGGAGGCAGCCGCAGGACGTAGCCGACGCCGCGCTTGGTGTGGATCAGCGGCGGCTCGATCGAGTCGACCTTGCGGCGCAGGTAGGAGATGTAGGACTCGACGATCCCGGCCTCGCCGCGGAAGTCGTAGTCCCAGACGTGGTCGAGGATCTGCGCCTTGGACAGCACCCGGTTGGGGTTGAGGATCAGGTAGCGCAGCAGCTTGAACTCGGTGGGGGAGCAGTCGATGACCTTGCCGGCGCGGCGGACCTCGTGCGAGTCCTCGTTGAGCTCCAGGTCGTGGAACCGGATCGTGCCGTCCTCGGGCTCGTCCTGCCGGGTGCGACGCAGGACGGCGCGGATGCGGGCGACGACCTCCTCGAGGCTGAACGGCTTGGTGATGTAGTCGTCGCCGCCGATCGTCAGCCCCTTGACCCGGTCGTCCACCGCGTCGCGCGCGGTGAGGAAGACGATGGGCACGTGGCGGCCGGCCTCGCGCAGCTTGGTCGTGACGGTGAAGCCGCTCATGTCGGGCAGCATCACGTCCAGGACGACCAGGTCGGGCTCGTGCTCCTCCGCGAGGACCAGAGCGCCCCCGCCATCACCGGCGGTGTACACCTCGAATCCCGCGAATCGCAGGCTGGTCGCGAGGAGCTCACGAATGTTGGGCTGGTCCTCGACGACCAGCAGTCTGGCTTCGGGCGTAGTGGTCACGCCGTCAAGTCTGACCGCTCACGCTGGAAGGTTCCTGGGAGACCGCTGGACCACCAGGCCGTATGCCGCCCGCCCCAGCCTCGATCGTTGCGACTCCGGACGGGCGTGTGGCGCGATCCCATCGAGGGGTCGCAGATGAGCGCGACACGCCGTGGAACGCCACAGATGCGTCCCCTCGACCTGGGTGTTGAGGCCACACGGCTGGCGGGAGCAGCGTCATACGGTGCTTGTCCACAGGCTGACGCGCTCCCGCCGCCTCCGTCCACAGGGGGCGAGCGTGCCCATCCGTGATGGTGACGACGAGTGCATGCTCGCGCCATGGACGAGCTGCCCCGCCACCTGACGTCGGCCGAGGCCCGCCGATCAGGCGTCACGAGAGCGACCCTCACCGCGTCCGGGCTCGTGCGGACCCACCACGGTCTCTGGGCCGCTGACCTCCCCACCACGCTCGACGAGGCGATCGCCCAGGCCGGTGCCGTGATTCGGCGTCCCTGGGCCGTGTGCGGCTGGTCGGCGGTCGAGCTCCTGGGGCTCCCCGACCGGAGGCCGTGGCAGCCGGGGGACCCCGTGCACGTCTGCGTGCCGACCGCCGCGGGGCGCGTGCGGCGTGAGGGGATCGTGTCGCGCAAGGGTCTGGAGCGCCGCAGGGTCGTGGACGTGAGTGGGATCCCCCTGGTCGCCGGGATCTGGGCTGTCGCAGACGTGCTGACGGACCCGCTCGCCACGCACGAGGACCTCGTCCGGCTGTGCGACGGCTACCTCCACCTCGGCGGAACGGCCGGCTCCCTGGTGGCGCTGGCCTCCCTCGGTCGGCGAGGAGCGAGCCGCTTGCGTGGGGCCCTGCGCGACACGAGGCACGGCGCGGAGTCCCCGCGCGAGACCGACCTCAGGCTCCTCCTGGCGCAGGCTGGTCTGCCAGAGCCGGAGCAGCAGGTCCGGCTGGTGGACGCGGACTGAGCGACGGTGTGCCGGTTCGACCTCTACTGGGAGGAGTTCGCGCTGGGCGGTGAGTTCGACGGCGACGGTCACCGCACGCAGCGCGGACGCTGGCGCGGTGACCGCAGGGCGGATCGGCGGGCGCTGCTGCTCGGGCATCGCAGGCTGCGCGTGACGTCGGACGACCTGATGCCGGACCGGCGGCACGAGACGGTGGAGGAGTTCCGCACGTCGATGGTCCCTGTCCGCGCCCCGGTGGGGGGACGGCTGGTGCGAACGGTCGACTCCTCGCCGCTGGTGATGCCGTGGTGACGTCTGACCGCGCATCGAGGGGACGCAAAGGCGTCCGGCACGCCGTGGAACGCGACATCTGCGTCCCTTGGACGGGGACTGGGACGGGGACGGCGCGTGCGGAAGTGTGGCGGGGACGGGGGACGGCGGATGCGGACGTGCGGGTGGGGTGGGGTCAGGTCGGACGGGTCAGGGGAGGTCGCCGGCGTCGACGATCGTGTAGGCATAGCCCTGCTCGGCGAGGAAGCGCTGACGGTGCGCCGCGAAGTCGGCGTCGACCGTGTCGCGCGTGACGACCGTGTAGAAGTGCGCCGTGCGCCCGTCGCCCTTGGGGCGCAGCAGCCGGCCGAGGCGCTGGGCCTCCTCCTGACGCGACCCGAACGTGCCCGACACCTGGATCGCGACGGAGGCCTCGGGCAGGTCGATCGAGAAGTTCGCGACCTTGGACACCACGAGCAGCGAGATCTCCCCGGTGCGGAAGGCCTGGAACAGCCGCTGCCGCTCCTTGACCGTGGTCGAGCCGGTGATGATGGGGGCGTCCAGGCGAGCGGCGAGCGTCTCGAGCTGGTCGAGGTACTGCCCGATGACCAGCGTGGGCTCGCCCGCGTGCCGCGCCACCAGGCGCTCCACCACCGCGTCCTTGGCGTCGGCGCACGACGACAGGCGATAGCGCTCGTCCGGCTCCGCCACGGCGTACGCCATCCGGTCCGCGTCGGGCATGGTGACCCGCACCTCCACGCAGTCGGCCGGGGCGATCCAGCCCTGCGCCTCGATGTCCTTCCAGGGAGCGTCGTAGCGCTTGGGGCCGATGAGCGAGAAGACGTCGGACTCGCGGCCGTCCTCGCGCACGAGGGTCGCGGTCAGCCCCAGCCGTCGGCGCGCCTGCAGGTCGGCCGTCATGCGAAAGATCGGGGCCGGGAGGAGGTGCACCTCGTCATACAGGATCAGCCCCCAGTCCCGGGCGTCGAGCAGCTCGAGGTGGGGAAAGATGCCCTTCCGCTTCGTCGTGAGCACCTGGTAGGTCGCGATCGTGACGGGGCGGATCTCCTTGCGGGCGCCGGAGTACTCGCCGATCTCGTCCTCGGTCAGCGACGTGCGGCGGACCAGCTCGTCCCGCCACTGCCGCGCGGACACGGTGTTGGTCACCAGGATCAGCGTGGTGGCCCGGGCACGCGCCATGGCGCCGGCCCCGACGAGGGTCTTGCCCGCCCCGCACGGGAGGACCACGACCCCGGACCCGCCGTCCCAGAAGCCGTCGATCGCCTGCTGCTGGTAGGGGCGCAGCGCCCAGTCGCTCTCGTCGAGGTCGATCGGGTGCGCCTCGCCGTCGACGTAGCCCGCGAGGTCCTCGGCGGGCCAGCCGACCTTGAGCAGCTCCTGCTTGAGGTGGCCCCGCTCCGAGGGGTGCACCACCACGGTGTCGTCGTCCACGGCGTCACCCAGCAGAGGGCGGATCCGCTTGTGCCGCAGCACCTCCGCGAGGACGGCGCGGTCGGTCGTGCGCATCACCAGGCCGTGGTCGGGGTCCTTGGCGAGCGTCAGCCGGCCGTAGCGGTCCATCGTGTCGGCGACGTCGACGAGCAGGGCCTGGGGGACGGCATACCGGCTGTGGGTGAGGAGGGCGTCGACGACCTGCTCCGCGTCGTGGCCGGCGGCGCGGGCGTTCCACAGGCCGAGGGGTGTGACGCGATAGGTGTGCACGTGCTCGGGGGCGCGCTCCAGCTCGGCGAACGGCGCGATCGCCCGGCGGGCAGCCTCGGCCCCCGGGTGGTCGACCTCGAGCAGGAGGGTCTTGTCGCTCTGGACGATCAGGGGACCGTCGGGCATCAGACGGCGGCCGGGGTCGAGGTCAGGGCCGGCGAGGGGGTCATCGACGGCAGGTCCGCCTGCTCCACGAACCACAGGAAGCCCGCGACACCGGCGATCAGCAGGACCACGCCGAGAACCACGTTGAGCACCAGCACGATCCACCCGATGTTGGCCAACCGGTTGGCGCGCCGCGGGTCGTTGCCGTGCTGGGCGAGACCGATGATCCCGAGGATCGCGCTGGGCAGTCCGACGATGAAGGCCGTCGACAGCACCGCGAGCACGCTGACCACCGTGAGGACGATGGCGTTGACCGGGGCGCCGGGGGAGGGAGAGCCGTATGCCGGCTGCCCGTAGGCCGGACGACCGTAGGCGGGCTGGCCGTATCCCTGCTCGTACCCCTGCTGGCCGTAGCCGGGCTGAGCGGGGTGACCACCCTCGGCATACGAGCGCGGTGTCTGGTCGTCGGCGGGCGGCTGCGTGCTCATCGGTGCTCCTCGGTCGGTTGTGACGTCAACCCCACGTGGCGCTGGTTGCTTCCCAGGAGGCTAGCGGGGTGGGGCAGGATGGGGCTGGATGCTCGACGGCGACATGACGGCGCCGGGCACGAGGACGTCGACGCCGACGCTAAGGAGCGAGATGCGCCAGCCCCAGCACGAGCCGATGACCGGTGCGCCGGACCGCGTGACGATCTACGAGGTGGGTGCGCGCGACGGGTTGCAGAACGAGAAGTCGATCGTCCCCGTCGACGTCAAGGCGGAGTTCGTGCGGCGGATGCTCGCCGCCGGGCTCGAGACCGTCGAGATCACGAGCTTCGTGTCGCCGCGGTGGGTGCCCCAGCTGGCCGACGCCGCCGACCTCGTGAGCGCGCTCGGGGCGGACGCGCTCGGCACCCAGCGGCCCGTCCTGGTGCCCAACGAGCGGGGGCTGGACCGGGCGCTCGACCTGGGGGTGTCCTCGGTGGCGATCTTCGGGTCCGCCACCGAGACCTTCGCGGCCAAGAACCTCAACTCCACGGTGCTCGACCAGTTCACGATGTTCGAGCCCGTCTCCAAGCGCGCCAAGGACGAGGGGTTGTGGCTGCGGGCCTACGTGTCGATGTGCTTCGGCGACCCCTGGGAGGGCGACGTGCCGATCGACCAGGTCGTCGACGTGTGCGCCCGCATGATCGACCTCGGCGCCGACCAGCTCTCGCTCGGCGACACTATCGGCGTGGCCACGACCGGGCACGTGCGGCGGCTCCTCGATGCTCTGGGGGAGCGCGGGATCGGGTCGGATCGGATCGCGGTGCACTTCCACGACACCTACGGCCAGGCGCTCGCGAACTCGCTCGAGGCGATCCGGCTCGGGGTGCGGACGATCGACGCTTCGGCCGGTGGGCTCGGGGGCTGCCCGTATGCCGAGTCGGCGACCGGCAACCTCGCCACCGAGGACCTCGTGTGGGCGCTCCACGGGATGGGCGTCGAGACCGGCGTCGACCTCGAGGCGTTGGTCACCACGTCCGTCTGGATGGCCGAGCAGCTGGGCCGCCCCTCGCCGTCTCGCGTGGTCACGGCGCTGTCGGGCGGCTGACCCGACCTGCGCCCCGCATCCCCGGTCCCGGCCTCGGCGAGAGGGCAGGAGTCGTCGCTGCGGGCCTTGGCCGGAGCTAGCTCTGGGTGGCCAGCTCGATCGTGAGGGCCTCTGCCATGGCTCGGCAGAACGCTCGCGGGTCCTGGTCGGCCGGCACCGTCTCGGGGACGATCCGGTGGGCGATCCCTGCCTCGACGAGCTGGGGCGCGGAGATGCGCTGACGCAGGGTCATCTCGGGGGCGTGGTCCGGGGTGCCGTGGACGATGACCGAGGCGCCCTCCGGTGGCAGCGGTGACAGCCAGCCGTGCTCGGCCACCACGACCCGACGCGCGGGCAGCATCGCGAGAGCCCCACCGCCGCAGCCCTGCCCGAGCAGGAGCGCCACGCTGGGCACCGTCAGCTGGGTCATGTCGGCGATGCAGCGGGCGATCTCGCCGGCCAGCGCGCCCTCCTCCGCCGTGACCGACAGGTCGGCGCCGGGGGTGTCGATGACCGAGACGAGGGGGAGCCCCAGCTCCTGGGCGAGGCGCATGCCACGTCGGGCGGAGCGCAGGGCGGCGGGCCCCATCGACTGCTTGGCCTGGTTGCGGCGGTCCTGCCCCACGAGGACGCAGGGATCTCCGCCGAACGACGCCAGCGCGAGCATGAGCCCGGCGTCGTGCTGCCCCTCGCCGGTCCCGGAGAGCGGGAGGACCTCGTCCGCGGCATACCGGAGGAGCTCTCGGACGCCCGGACGACGAGGTGAGCGAGTGATCTCGACGGACGCCCAGACCTGCCTGGACTCCGTCGGCGCAGGCCAGGCCCGCCCCTCCCCACCAGGATCGTGAGCGTCTCGTCCAACATTCTTGGAGGAGACGCTCACGATCTCGGGGGTCGCGGGGGTCGCGGGGGTCGCGGGGGTCGCGGGGGTCTCGGGGGTCTCGGGGGTCTCGGGGGTCTCGGGGGTCTCGGGGGTCGCGGCCGCGTCGTCGCGGCGGTGGGGGGGCAGCAGGCGCAGCACCCGCGCGGCGACGGTCGCGAGCTCCTCGGACGGGACGACCGCGTCGATCACGCCCTTGTCGACGAGGTTCTCGGCGAGCTGCACGCCCGCGGGGAACGGTTCACCGTTGAGCGCCTCGTGGACCTTGGGCCCGAGGAAGCCGACCAGCGCACCGGGCTCGGCGACGGTCACGTGGCCCAGCGACCCCCACGAGGCGAAGACGCCGCCGGTGGTGGGGTGCCGCAGGTAGACGAGGTAGGGCAGGGCCGCGGCCTTGTGGTCGACGATGGCCCGCGAGATCGTCACCATCTCGACGAACGCCGGCGTGCCCTCCTGCATGCGGGTGCCGCCCGAGGCGGGCGCGGCCACGAGCGGCAGCCGCTCGGCGGTCGCTCGCCGCACGGCCGCCGTGATCCGGGCCGCTGTGGCCGCGCCGATCGAGCCCCCGAGGAACCGGAACTCGCCCACGACGACCGCCACCGGGAGCCCGTCGATCAGTCCGCGGCCGGTGAGCACCGCCTCGTCGACCCCGCTGCGCTCGGTCGCGGCGTCGAGCTCGGCGGCGTACTCGGAGGAGATCCCGGCGCGGTCGGGCGGGGTGTCCCACGAGACGAAGCTGCCGGGCTCGACAACGAGGTCGATCAGCTCGAGGGCCCCGGGGCGCTGCGGCGTCATGGAAGCTCCTTCGGGGGAGGAGGGGTGCGCGCCCGCGACGATAGCCAGGTCAGGCCTCGGACACACCCGTGATGCGGTGGAGCGTGAGAATCCTCTCGACGTTGCTCGTCCCCGCGGTGCCGTAGACGCGCCCACCCTCCACCCGCCGCGGGTGGAAGAGCAGCGTCGTGGCGCCACCGTCGGGCCCCACGTGGCTGAGCCGCACGGGACGGCGGTCGGCGACGGCCTCGCGCAGGACGCCCAGCACCACCGCAGGGTCCGTGCCGCCCTGCGACGGGTCGCCGTCGGCCCGTGCGTCGACCCCGGCCCGCCCTGCGCGGAGCAGGGCGACCAGGTTCTCGGCATACGGGCGGTCGACGACGCTGGTGAGGGTCGAGGCCGGTGGGCGCCGACGAGGAGGTGTCCGGCGGGCCGACCCGGCGGGGACCGCGACGACGCCGTCGGCGGTCTCCGCGGCGGGCGCGAGGCCGTGGTCGCGCAGGGTCGCGAGCAGGACGTCGCCGCTGACCGGGCTGACGAGCACCGTCGGGGCGATGCGACGCAGGCCCAGCGGGGCGAGGGCCGGGGCGGCCAGGATCGCGTCGAGGGTCACGGGGTCCTCGCTGCGCACGTATGACGCCGCCGCCGCCACCCGGAGCTGGCCGTGGCGCCGGGTGACGTCGTTGACGAGATAGGTGAGCGGCTGGGGCACCGGCGTGGAGCTCGCTTCGGCGAGGGCGTCGAGGAGCTGCTCGGCGGTCCAGCCGGCGTCGAGGGCCCGGCGCACGGACGCCTCGGTGAAGCGGTGGACGGTGGCCCCGCCCCGCGACTCGACGTCTGCGGCGAGGCGCAGCAGCCGGGCCAGCGCGCCCTCGACGCGGCCGGGAGCGACCGCGGTGAGGTCGGCCTGCAGCAGGATCTCCTCGACGGGGGCCGGCAGGTGGGCGTGCATGGCCTCGGCCGCCGAGCCGACGTCGGGAGGGGTGGAGGCCACGAGGGTGCGCCCCGCGGCGCCCAGGGCACCCCGGCCCGTGACGCCGAGCCACTCGGCCTCGCGGACGACCGCCTCGACGACCTGCTCGAGGTCGGCGACCCGACGCAGCGGCCGGCGCCAGCGCATCCGCTCGACGAGCCCGTCGACGGTGGGCGCGGACCAGGCCGGCAGCTGGGCGAGGTCGGCGAGGACGTCTTGGCGGAGCCCGCGGACCGGCGGCCAGTGGGCGTCGGGCGAGAGGGCGTTGATCGGCGAACCTCCGCGCTCCGCAGGCGAACCCACGAGGTGCGCGGCACGGGTCGAGCGCAGCCACGCGTCGGCCAGCACGGCCCAGCGGGCGGGCGGCGACTGCTGCAGCCAGTCGTCGTAGGCCGGCGTCGGCGCCCACACCGGGTCGAGCGCGCCGTCGTCGGCGAGCAGCCCGGCGGCGTGCGCCACCTCCACGACGAACGCCGCCCGCTCGACCGGCAGGTCCAGCGTCGACGCCAGGGCGCGCAGGTCGCGGACGGCCAGCCCGCCGGCGCGCAGGACGCGCGGCGGGCGTTCGCCCCACCGGGTCGCCGTCTCGTCGACGAGACCCAGCAGCTCGCCTGCCGCCCCACCGGCGGCGAGGTCGACGACGGTGGCCGAGCGGGTCGTGAGGGCGACCTGCGGGGGGTGCAGCGCGACGTCCTGCAGCAGCCGCCCGCCGCGCAGGTGCAGGGCGACCTCGCGCGGCAGCACCAGCTCGCCCTCGCCGTGGGGGTGCAGCAGGCCGCGCTCGGTCAGCCAGTCGAGCGCCTGCCCGGCCGCACCGCTCGGCCGGCCGCCCGGCTGCCGCGCCACGACGCCGCTGGACCACGTGAGGCGGTCGAGGACGGCACGAGCAGCCTCCGGCGCCTCGGCCAGCACCGCGTCCAGCGCGGCGGGCGTGGCGAGGGCGTCCCGCGTGGTGCCGCGCAGCGTCGCGAGGGAGGGGCCGAGGCCTCCGGGACGCGGTCCGAGCAGCTCCGCCACCGTGCGGGCGACGGTGATGCGGTCGGCGGATCGCCATACGAGAGCGAGGGACTCGAGACGGGACAGGATCTCGACCAGGGAGCCGGAGCCGCGGTCGGTCCCCAGCCAGGTGGCCGCCTGGTCGACGTCGGCGGGGGAGCCGGTGGCGAGCAGGGCCTCGAGGACCTGCAGGTGCGCGGTGTCCAGGCCCTCGAGCGCGCGCTGGGTCGAGGCGCGGGTGCCGGAGCGGGCGGCGAGGGCGGTGATGTCGGTCGGCGCCGGACGGGCAAGGTCGGGGCGCGCCACGAGCAACGCGACGAGCTCGTCGTCCGAGCGGCCACGGAGGTCGTCGGCGAGGCTGCGGGCGCGGGGCGCGTCGAGGCGGGGCATCACCGTCCAACGTTAAGACCTGCCGCGGGCAGGTACATCGACCTGGGGAACGAGGGCCGGTCGATGAGTCCGCCGGGGGCGGGTCTGTCGTCGAGGTCGGGCCGATGTGCCCACCTGAGGTAGACCGCTGGTAGCGCGCCGCGCACCGTTCGGCGCGCCATCCCTTGCCGCCACCGGCGCGGCGCACGAGACTGCGAGCCATGACGGCAACGACGCTCTCGTACACCTCCGGCATCTCCGACACCCCGCTCCTCGGCGAGACCATCGGGCACAACCTCGAGCGCACGGTCGCGCGGGTCGGTGACCGGCTGGCCCTCGTGGACGTGCCCAGCGGGCGGCGGTGGACGTATGCCGAGCTGGACGCCGCCGTCGACGAGGTCGCCAAGGGCCTGATCGCCGCAGGGCTCGGGCACGGGGACCGCGTGGGCATCTGGTCGCCGAGCTGCCCGGAGTGGACGATCGTGCAGTACGCCACCGCCAAGGCCGGCGTGGTGCTCGTCAACATCAACCCGGCCTATCGCGCCCACGAGCTCGAGTACGTCGTCAAGCAGTCCGGCATGCGCATGGTCGTGAGCGCGGTGTCCTACAAGACCTCGACCTACCAGCAGATGCTCGAGTCCATCCGGCACGACTGCCCGGACCTGGAGCGCGTCGCCTACCTCGGCGAGCAGTCGTGGGAGGACCTGCGGGCCGGGGGTGCCGCCGTCGGAGACGAGGACCTCGACGCGCGGATGGCCGAGCTGTCCGCCGACGACCCGATCAACATCCAGTACACGTCGGGCACCACGGGCTTCCCGAAGGGCGCGACCCTGTCCCACCACAACATCCTGAACAACGGCTTCTTCGTCGGCGAGATGATCCGCTACACCGAGCAGGACGTGGTCTGCATCCCGGTGCCCTTCTACCACTGCTTCGGCATGGTCATGGGCAACCTGGCGTGCACCTCCCACGGCGCGGCGATGGTCATCCCGGCGCCGACCTTCGACCCGGTCGCGACCCTGGAGGCGGTGTCCCAGGAGGGCTGCACCAGCCTCTACGGCGTCCCCACGATGTTCATCGCCGAGCTCGGGCTGCCGGACGTCGACCGCTACGACCTGTCGACGCTGCGCACGGGGATCATGGCCGGCTCGCCCTGCCCGGTGGAGGTCATGAAGAAGGTCATCGACCGGATGAACATGGCCGAGGTCGCCATCAACTACGGCATGACCGAGACCTCGCCGGTCTCCACCTCCACGCGCACCGAGGACGACCTGCGCCGCCGCACCGAGACGGTCGGCCGCGTCATGCCGCACCTCGAGGTCAAGATCGTCGACCCCGCAACGGGTCGCACCGTGCCGCGCGGCGAGACGGGCGAGCTGTGCACCCGCGGCTACTCGGTGATGCTGGGCTACTGGGGACAGCCGGACAAGACCGCCGAGGCGATCGACGCCGCCCGCTGGATGCACACGGGCGACCTCGCGACGATGGACGAGGACGGCTACTGCGCCATCGTGGGCCGGATCAAGGACATGGTCATCCGCGGCGGCGAGAACGTCTATCCCCGCGAGATCGAGGAGTTCCTCTACACCCACCCCGACATCGCGGACGTGCAGGTGATCGGCGTCCCCGACAAGAAGTTCGGCGAGGAGCTCATGGCCTGGATCATCATGCGCGAGGGCGTGCCCGCGCTGACCGTGGACGGCGTCCGCGAGTTCTGCACCGGACAGCTCGCGCACTACAAGATCCCGCGCTACGTGCACATCACCGACAGCTTCCCGATGACGGTGACCGGCAAGATCCGCAAGGTCGAGATGCGGGACCGGGCGACCGAGCTCATCGAGCAGGGCTGATCGGCGCCTAGGGTGGCGGGCATGAGCGAGCAGGTTCTGCCGAGCGGCGAGCAGTGGACCATCCGGCACGGCGAGCACGAGGCCGTGGTCACCGAGGTGGGAGCGACCCTGCGGTCCTACACGTATGCCGGACGGCCCGTGATCGTCGGGTCGCCGCAGGACGCGCCGGCCCTGCATGCGCGGGGGACCGTGCTGATCCCGTGGGTCAACCGCATCCGCGACGGGCACTACACCTTCGACGGCACCGAGCGGCAGCTCGCCCTGTCCGAGCCCGCCCGGCACAACGCGCTGCACGGCCTGGTGCAGTGGCTGCCGTGGTCGCCCGTCCGCGTGGAGGACGACCGGGTGACCATGCGCGCACGCCTGCACCCGCAGCAGGGCTGGGACTGGACCCTGGACCTGCGGCTCGACTACCGCCTCGACGACGACGGCCTGACCGTCACGCCCACCGTCACCAACGTCGGCGACGCCACCGCGCCGCTCGGCGTGGGGGCGCACCCCTACCTGACGGTGGGGGAGGACCGGGTGGACGACCTCGAGATCCGGTGCCCCGCTGCGTCATACGTCGCCGTGGACCCCGACCGGCTCCTCCTGGCCGACGACACCGTGGCTGCCAGCCTGCGTCCCGTCGAGGGCACGCCCCAGGACCTGCGCGACGCCGTCGTCGGCGACCGCGACCTCGACACCGCGATGACCGGCCTCACCGCGGACGACGACGGCCGGTGGCGCATCACCATCGCCCACGGCGGCCGCAGCACGACCCTGTGGGCCGACGCCGACGCGTTCCCCTGGACGCAGGTCTACACCGGGCACGACCTCCCCGAGGGCTACGCGCGCACGAGCGGCCTGGCGGTCGAGCCCCTCACGGCGGCGCCCGACGCGTTCCGCACCGGCGAGGACGTCGTCCGGCTCGGTCCGGGCCGCGCGTGGTCGGCCTCGTGGGGCCTGACGCCTCGCTGAACCGTTAGCCTGGTGGGCAGGGCACGTGCTCCGAGAGCTCCACGTGCCCTGACGCCGACCCCGCACACGGGCCGGCCCACGACGAGATCGACACGAGGTGGACCAGTGCCAACGGGCAAGGTCAAGTGGTACGACACGGACAAGGGCTTCGGCTTCCTGGCCGACGACGAGGGCGGAGACGTCTTCGTCCACGCCAACGCCCTGCCCGAGGGGACGACCACCCTCAAGCCCGGCACCCGCGTGGAGTTCGGGATCATGGACGGCCGGCGCGGGGCCCAGGCCCTGTCGCTCACGATCCTCGACCAGGCCCCCTCGGTGACGCGCAAGCTCCACGAGAAGAAGCGCAAGCCCGCCGACGAGATGATCGAGATCGTGGAGGACACCATCAAGCTCCTCGACGGCGTCTCGATGCAGCTGCGCAAGGGGCGCTACCCCGACGCGGCCGGGTCCACCAAGCTCGCCGCCGCCCTGCGGGCCATCGCCGACAACTTCGACGGGAGCTGACCGATGGCCACCATCAAGCCCGACACGACGCTGACCGCGGCGGTCGACCTCGCGCGCGCCGCCGCCGAGAGCATCGCCGAGGCGGGGGCCGTGGGCGACCACCTGGCCGTCGTCATGGACGGCGAGCGGGTGGCCACGCACCAGTTCGCCTGCCTGTCAGCGGGATACCCCGACTGGCGGTGGTCCGTCACCGTCACCCGCGTCTCCCGGTCCAAGCACGTCACCGTCTCCGAGACGCACCTGCTGCCCAGCGACACCAGCATCGTCTCCCCGGCCTGGCTGCCGTATGCCGAGCGCATCGCCCCCGGCGACCTCGGCCCCGGCGACATCAACCCGTACGTCGAGGAGGACCCCAACCTCGAGTACGGCTTCGAGGCGACCGGGGACGAGGACGTCGACCGGATGGCCCAGTGGGAGCTGGGTCTCGGCCGCAAGCGCGTGCTGTCCGCCGAGGGCCGCGAGGACGCCGCCCAGCGCTGGTACGACGGCGACAACGGCCCCACCGCCGAGGTCGCCGTCAAGGCACCCGAGCGCTGCTCGTCCTGCGGCTACTTCCTGCCGATGGCCGGTGCGCTGCGCCGGTCCTTCGGGGTGTGCGCCAACGCGTGGTCACCGTCGGACGGCCGCGTCGTCGCCCTCGACCACGGCTGCGGCGCGCACAGCGAGGTCGACATGCCGACCAACGACCCCCGCCCGCTCGACCCGCCCGTGGTCGACGACCTGGCGGTGGACCTCGAGGTCGCGCCGGCCGTCGAGCTGACGCTGGCCGAGAGCGCCGAGAGCGCCGAGAGCGCCACGAGCACGGACGAGGCGCCGACCGCCTCCGACGTCGCGTCGAGCACCGACGTTGCCGGTGACAGCGCAGCCGAGGTGCAGCCGGAAGCGCAGGCCGCTCCCGAGACCGACTCGTCCGAGAGCGCCAGCAGCGCTCTGGAGACGGCGTCGCTACCCGACGCCGAGCCCCCCGCCGCCGAGCCCGGGGCCGCGGAGTCGCCCGCCCCCGACCCCGAGCCCGAGCCCGAGGTCGCGAGCGAGGCCACAGCGTCGGCGGCCGCCGCCGACGGTGTTCCGGAGCCGGAGCCGGAGCCGGAGCTCGAGCCCGAGGTCAAGGCCCCCGCCCCTCGCCGTGGTCGGCGCGGGTCGCGTCGCGCCGCCGGCGCCCCCGCGGGTCCGGCGACGCCGCGCACCGACCCGGCGACCGACGCCGCCGCCCAGCGGGTGGCCGAGCTCGCCGGCGACGCCTGAGCAGACCCGCGACACGGGCCGTCACCCCGGCCGCACGTGGGTCGCAGGGTCTCTTCCCCGCAACCAAGTGCTGCACATCGAAGCGACCTCGCGAGAGGGTCTGTTGCGGCACAACGGAACTCGGCAAGCGCCTCGGCCGATGTGCAGCAGTTGTGCACCCGGGCGACGCCCGAGCGCTGGGCGGACTCCGGCGCGTCGCCGTCAGGCGCCCTTGTCGGCGCCGCGCCCGCTCCTGACGTAGGCCAGGCCGAGCACGCCGAGCGCGATCCCCGTCACGCAGGCCCACGGCCACCAGGCGCGCCCGTCGAGGTGCAGCGACGGCACGACCAGCACGACGAGCAGGGCCACGACCCACAGCCAGGTGCCGAGCGCCACCACGCGATCGGTGCGCACGCGCATCGCCGGCACGGTGGTCGGGTCGATCGGGGGCCGCTGGTCGGTCACCCCTGCAGGCTAGCGCCCGGGCCCGTGCTCGAGGGGGACGGGCCCGACGGGGACGTGCCCGAGGGGGACATCGACGAGGTGGTGGCTCGGGCGTGCTGCTCGTGCGACTCCGGGGTCCGGGCAAAGCGCAGCGCCCCGCCGAGCAGCAGCACCGCGGACAGCACCAGCCCGGGCCAGTAGCTCCCGTCCGGGGCGCGCAGCGCGTAGAGCAGCGCGACGTAGACCACGGCCGCCTGCCCGCACAGCTGGACCAGGCCGTTGGACGTGCCCTCCGGCGTCGGCCAGGTGACCTCGGCGGCATACTGCATGCCGATCGGCATCAGGCTCACCAGGCAGAACCCGAGCAGGAAGGCCGCGCCGAGCAGCCCCGCGAGGGAGCTCGCGAGGGCGACCCCGACGACGGCGGGAGCGGCGAGCGCGAGCCCCGCCACGAGGAAGGGCACCCGCCGGTCGAGGCGATCCGACCAGGCCGACAACGAGACCGACCCGATGACCCCGCCGAGCAGCATGGCGGCACCGACGTTGCCGGCGTCGGTCGCCGAGAAGCCCCGCGGGGCAACGATGTCCGCGACCCACTGCGTGATCCCCTTGAAGACGCCCATCCCGATGAAGATCGCCAGCAGGTAGCGCCGGAACGGCCCCACCGACAGGGCGTGCCGCATCCCGTGGGTCTCGAGCTCGCGCTCGGTGAGGTCGACCGGGACGCCGGCGGGGCGGTCGGTCACGAGCAGGGGATAGGCGATGCCGGCGACCAGCGCCGCCATACCGATCCCGAGCTGCAGCGGCCCGATGACGCCGGGACCGTGCGCGTCGACGAGGGCCGTCGGCAGGACCATCCCGATGGCGGTGCCGACCAGGTTGGCGAGGGTGACCAGACCGATCGCGGTCGCGCGCTCGCGCCTCGGGAACCAGCGCGGCGCCACCGACACGTGACCCGCGGGTAACTGTGCGGCGAGGCCGCCTGACGCGCAAGGCATGCCCGGCCCGCGTCACCCGGGTGCCTGACCGACTGGTGGCGGGGGCGCGGACGGCATACGGCCCGCCGGTAGGATCCGGGGACATGACGCAGGCCCCCTCCCGCCGCCCCCGCAACGCGCCGCCCGCCAGCGGGCTCGACCGCTACTTCCGCATCACCGAGCGTGGCTCGTCCGTCGGCCAGGAGGTGCGCGGCGGGATCGTCACGTTCTTCACGATGGCCTACATCGTGGTGCTCAACCCCCTGATCATCGGCACCGTCCCGGACTCCACGGGCGGCTTCCTCGGCGGGGGAGACCCGGACCGGGCGCGCATGCTCGTGGCCGCCGGCACCGCGCTGGTCGCCGGGCTCATGACGATCCTCATGGGCGTCGTGGCCAACTTCCCGCTGGCCCTCGCGACGGGGCTGGGGCTCAACGCCTTCCTGGCCTACGGCGTGGCCCAGATGCCGCAGATGACCTGGGCCGACGCGATGGGCCTGATCGTCCTCGAGGGCATCATCATCCTGGTGCTCGTGCTGACGGGCTTCCGCAAGGCCGTCTTGCACGCGATCCCCGCGCAGCTCAAGACGGCGATCTCGGTCGGCATCGGTCTGTTCATCACCCTCATCGGCCTGATCGACGCGGGCTTCGTGCGCAAGCCGGCCGGCCCGACCCCGGTCGAGCTGGGCATCGGCGGCTTCCTCAACGGGTGGCCGCTGCTGACCTTCGTGGTCGGGCTGTTCCTGATCATCGCGCTGATGGTCAACCACGTGAAGGGCGCCATCCTCTACGGCATCGCCGGGGCCACCGTGCTCGCGATCGTGCTGGAGGCGGTGCTGCACATCGGCTCGCAGACCGGTCCGGGCGGCGAGATCGTCAACCCCACCGGGTGGGGCCTCAACGTCCCCACCCTCCCCTCGAACCCCTTCGCCCTCCCGGACTTCTCGCTGGTCGGTGACTTCAACCTGCTCGGGTCGTTCAGCAAGATCGGGTTCGTGTCGGCCGTGCTGCTGATCTTCACCCTGCTGCTCGCCGACTTCTTCGACACGATGGGCACGATGGTCGCCATCGGCGGCGAGGCGGGCCTGCTCGACGAGGAGGGCAACCCGCCCAGCTCCCAGCGCATCCTGGTCGTGGACTCCGTCGCCGCCATCGCCGGCGGCATGGGCTCGGTCAGCTCCAACACGTCCTACATCGAGTCGGCCGCGGGTGTCGGCGAGGGCGCTCGCACCGGACTCGCGTCCGTCGTCACCGGCATCATGTTCCTGCTGGCGACCTTCCTGTCACCGCTGGTCGCGGTCGTTCCCTACGAGGCCGCGACCCCGGCGCTGATCGTGGTGGGCTTCCTGATGATGCAGCAGGTCACCGGCATCGACTGGGACGACATGGAGATCGCCATCCCGGCCTTCCTCACCATCGTCCTGATGCCCTTCTCCTACTCCATCTCGGTCGGCATCGGCGCGGGCTTCGTGGCCTACGTCGTCGTCAAGATCGCCCGCCGCAAGGCCCGTGAGATCCACCCGCTGCTGTGGATCGTGGCCGCGCTGTTCGTCCTCTACTTCTGCATCACGCCGGTCAAGACGGCCCTCGGCGTCGCCTGAGCCCCGCGCTCACCGGGTCCGCGCCGCCGCCCCCTCCGCTTCCGCCCCGCCCCGCCGCCCCCTCCGGGCGCCATTGGTCACCACTGATCTTTTGGAACGTTCATATCGCCTCCGGGACGCGATTGGTGACCAATGGCGTGTGAGCGGTGAGCGGTGAGCGGGGTGGGCGACGTGAGCGGTGGGCGACGAGCGGGGTGGGCGCCGATGGGGTGGCGCGGAGACGGGGTGGCGGGCGGGTCGGCATACCTGCTCACCTCTCCCACTAGGGTGAGCCGTATGACGCAGCTGACTCGCCCCCAGGTCGCGCAGATGGTGGACCACACCCTGCTCAAGCCCGAGGCCACCGCCGACGACGTCCGCGAGCTCGTGGCCGACGGCGAGCGGCTCGGGGTCTACTCCGTGTGCGTCTCGCCGTCGATGCTGCCGCTGTCGACCTCCGTGGCGGTGGCCGTGGTGTGCGGCTTCCCCAGCGGCAAGCACACGTCCGCGGTCAAGGCTGCGGAGGCTGCCGAGTCCGTGCGTCTCGGTGCCGCAGAGGTGGACATGGTCATCGACGTGGGTGCGGCCGTGGCGGGAGACTTCGACGCGGTCGAGCGTGACATCGCCGCCGTCCGCGAGGCCACCCGCGGCGCCGTGCTCAAGGTCATCATCGAGTCCGCAGCCCTGACCGACGAGCAGGTCGTGGGGGCCTGCCAGGCTGCCGAGGCGGCCGGCGCGGACTACGTCAAGACGTCGACCGGGTTCCACCCCAGCGGTGGCGCCTCGGCGCACGCCGTCCGGATCATGCGCGAGACCGTCGGCGACCGGCTCGGCGTCAAGGCGTCCGGCGGCATCCGCACCGCCGAGGCGGCGCGCGAGATGATCGAGGCGGGGGCCTCGCGCCTCGGCCTGTCGGGCACCGCGGCCGTCCTCTACGGCTTCCCGGAGTAGCGAGCCGGACGTCGGGCCAGCCCGACTGAGCCGGACGTCGGGCCAGCCCGGCTGAGCCGGACGTCGGGCTAGCCCGGCTGAACCGGACGTCGGGCTAGCCCGACACATAGGACGCCAGGCAGCGGGATGGGGCTCTGACCAGGGGGTTCGTAGCGTGGACGACATGACGACAGACACCTCACCTGCTCGCCGCGAGACGTCGCCCAGCACGTCCGCCACGTCCACCACCTCCACCACGTCCACCTCGCAGACCTGGACCTGGTCGCCGACCCGGCTCATCGCCGACAGTGCCTACCTGCTGGTGGGCTTCCCGCTCTATCTCGCCGCCTTCATCCCGATCGTCGTCCTGCTCGCCGTGGGCGGCGCGACCATGATCCTGGCGGTGGGGGTGCCAGTGGTGATCGCCGGGCTCGTCCTCGCGCAGGGCACGGCCGCCGTCGAGCGGGCCCTGCAGCGCTCCCTGCTCGGCGCGAGGCTCCCCGAGCCCGTCGCGGTGGCCCACCCCCGCGACCCGGGCGTCGTCTGCCAGGTCACCTCGCTGTTCCGCGACCGGCAGCGGTGGGGCGACGCGGTGTTCTCTCTGCTGGCGTGGGCACCCACCTGCGCCTTCTGGTCGGTGGCGTTCTCCTGGTGGGTGACGATCCTGGCCGGTCTGTCCTATCCCGCCTGGCAGTGTTACCTGCCCGAGGGCGAGCTGGGCGACGGCATGGCCACGTGGCTGAACCTGCCGGACGAGTACTGGGCCCACGCCCTGTGCAACGTCGCGCTCGGCCTGATGCTGCTGGCCCTGGCGCCGATCGCGATGCGGGGCCTATCTCGTGCCCAGGCCGGCGTCAACGGCTGGCTCCTCGAGGCGCCGACCCGGACCTTGCGGCTGGAGCAGGCCCATCGCCGGCAGCTCGCCGACACCCGCGAGGGCGAGCTGGGCTCGCTTCAGCGGCTCGAGCGGGACATCCACGACGGCGCGCAGCAGCGGCTCGTCCGGCTGCAGATGGACCTCGCGCGGGCCGAGCGGCAGTGGGACCGCGCCCCCGAGGCCGCTCGCGGCCTGCTCGCCTCGGCCACCGAGCAGGCGCACGTTGCCCTCGACGACCTGCGGGCCGCCACCCGGGGCATCGCGCCGCCCGTCCTGCTCGACCGCGGCCTGGCCGCCGCCCTGGGGAGGAGCTCGCCGGCCGCGCCGCCATCCCCACCCGCCTCAGCGTGGACGTGCCGCGGGTCAACCTCGGCTACGAGACCGCGCTCTACTTCTGCGTCACCGAGGCCCTCGCCAACGCCGCGAAGCACGCGAGCGCCACCCGCGTCGACGTCCGCGTCCACGTGGACGGCCCCTGGGTCGTGGCGGAGGTCGAGGACGACGGCGTCGGGGGTGCGCACCTCGGCAAGGGCACCGGCCTCGCGGGCCTGGACCGGCGCCTGGCAGGTCTCGGGGGCCACCTGACGGTGACCTCGCCGCAGGGCGGGCCCACCGTCATACGGGCGGAGGTGCCGTGCGTGTCGTGATCGGAGACGACTCCGTGCTGCTGCGCGAGGGTCTGCAGCTCCTGCTCGCCGACGACGGCCACGAGGTGGTGGCCACCGTCGGCGACGGTCCGTCGTGGGTCGCGGCCATGCACGAGCACCGGCCCGACCTGGGGATCGTCGACGTCCGTATGCCGCCGACCCACACCGACGAGGGGCTGCGCGCAGCGGTCGAGGTGCGGCGATCCTGGCCCGGCGCAGCGGTGTTCGTCCTGTCGCAGTACGTCGAGCGGTCGTACGCCGACGACCTGCTCGCCAGCGGCACCGGAGGCGTCGGCTACCTGCTCAAGGACCGGGTCAGCGACATCGACGGCTTCCTCGGGGCGCTGGATCAAGTGCGGGCCGGCTCCACGGTCATCGATCCGCAGGTGGTGAGGCAGCTCATGGCACGACCTGGCGGACCCGGGCCGCTCGCCCAGCTGACGCCGCGCGAGCGTGAGGTGCTGGGCCTGATGGCCGAGGGCTGCACCAACGCCGCCGTCGCCGCCCGGCTCGTCGTGACCGAGGGAGCCGTCGAGAAGCACACCCAGCGGATCTTCGCCAAGCTCGGGCTCGGCCCGGACGACGGCCAGCACCGGCGGGTGGCTGCGGTCCTGACCTTCCTGCGCGGCTGACCGGCATGGTCCATGATCGTGGTCCGGGGACGTCGAGCCGGGTCGAGGTGAGGACATGCTGAGGACGCACGACCTGATGCAGATCGGCGAGGTCGCGCGCCGCAGCGGCCTGGCACCGTCGGCGCTGCGGCACTACGAGACCCTGGGGCTGATCGCGAGCACCCGCACGGCGGGGGACCGGCGGCTCTACCAACGGTCGGTGCTGCGGCGGCTGGCCGTCGTGCGGGCCGGTCAGCGGGTGGGGCTGACCCTGGAGGAGATCCGGGCGTCCTTCGGGTCTCTGGAGCCGGACAAGGCGCCGACCCGGCAGCAGTGGGCGCGCATTTCGAGGTCGTGGGCACCCTTGCTGGACCGGCGGATCCGCGAGCTCGAGCAGGTGCGTGACAACCTCGCCGGCTGCATTGGGTGCGGGTGCCTGTCGATGCGGCAGTGCTCGCTCTACAACCCGCAGGACACCCTCGGCGAGGGTGGGGGACAGGGCGCGCAGCGGCTGCTGCCGCAGTAGGGCTGGCTAGGGAATCAACGACGACAGGTCATCGTTAGCCAAGGTAATGAACTAGGCTAAGGAAACGATGACCCAGGACACCCTCACCGATCACCCCGCCGAGGCCGACGACCTCGCCCACCTCGCCAACGACCTGCGCCTCGCGTGCCAGCGCATCAGCCGCCGCATCCGCTACGAGGGCACCCACGACGTCGCGCCCCACCAGGCCAGCGTCCTCTTCCGGCTCGAGACCCCGCGCACGCCAGGGGAGCTCGCCGAGATCGAGCGCGTCAGCGCCCCCAGCATGACCCGCACCGTCGGGTGCCTCGTCGACGCCGGCCTGGTCCGTCGTGACCCGCACCCCACCGACGGCCGCCAGGTGGTCGTGTCGCTCACCGCCGAGGGCGAGTCGCTGGCCCAGGCCATCCGTCGCCGCCGCGACTCGTGGATGGCCAGCCGGCTCGAGGGGCTGAGCCCCGAGCAGCGTGCCGTCCTCGCCGAGGCCGCCCCGCTGCTGCTGGAGGTGGCCGGACGATGAGTGCCACCTTCGCCTCGCTGCGCGTCCCCAACTACCGCACCTACTTCTTCGGCGGGCTCGTCTCCAACGTCGGCACCTGGATGGGCCGCGTCGCCCAGGACTGGCTCGTCCTCACCCAGCTGACCGACCACTCGGCGTCGGCGCTCGGCGTCGTGACCGGCCTGCAGTTCGCGCCGGTGGTGCTCCTGGCCCCGTGGGCCGGGGCCGCCGCCGACCGCTTCCCCAAGCGCACCATCCTGCTGTGCACCCAGGCCGCCCTCGGCATCACCGCCGCGCTGACCTGGCTCCTGGTCGTGACCGGCAGCGCCGAGCTGTGGATGATCTATCTGCTCGCGCTCGCCCAGGGCGCCGCCGCGGCGCTCGACAACCCGACGCGGCAGGCATTCGCCTCCGAGCTCGTCGGTGCCGACCTGATCGGCAACGCCGTCGGCCTCAACAGCGCGTCGTTCAACGCCGCCCGCCTGATCGGCCCCGCCGTCGCCGGCGTCGTCATCGGCGCCTGGGGCACGGGACCCGCGTTCGGCGTCAACGCCCTGTCCTTCGCGGCGGTCATCCTCAGCCTGACCCGGCTGCGCGTCGCCGAGCTCCACCCGGCGCCCCTGCGACGGGGCGGCGGCGCCATACGGGAGGGGATCGGCTATGTCCGGCGACGACCGGACATCATGCTGCTCATGTTCATCGTGTTCATGCTCGGCACCTTCGGCATGAACTTCCAGCTCACGATGGCGCTCATGGCCACCACGGTGTTCGGACGCGGCGCCGAGGAGTACGGCCTGCTCGGCTCGATCATGGCCATCGGCTCGCTGTCGGCGGCCCTGCTGTCGGCCCGTCGGGCCCAGCCGCGGCTGCGCGTGCTGCTGCTCGCGCTCGGCGGCTTCACCCTCGCCAGTGCCGCGGCTGCCGCCGCCCCGACGTATGTCGCCTTCGCCCTCCTGCTGATCCCGTGCGGGCTGACCGCGCTCACCGTCATGACGACCGCCAACGCGTCGGTGCAGCTGTCCGTCGACCCGGAGATGCGGGGTCGCGTGATGGCGCTCTACATGGCGATCTTCATGGGCGGCACGCCGCTCGGGGCGCCGTTCATCGGCTGGGTCGGCGACACCTTCGGCGCCCGCTGGACGATCGGCGTCGGGGCCGTGGCCACCGGGATCGCGTGCATCGCGGCCGTGGCCTACATCATGGTCTCTGACGGCGTGCGGCTGCGCCGTCGCCCCGGGAGCCGGCGGCTCGAGGTCGTGCACCCCGAGCAGCTCGAGCCCCACGTCCACGACCTGGCCGAGGTGGTGACCCGATGACCCCGCGCTTCCGCCGCGTGGCGACGCTGATCGTGATCGCCGTGTGCCTGGCCCTGGCGGCCTACGGCTCGCTGGTCCGCTGAGCCCGGTCGGTCCGGTGAGACCCGCCGGTCCGCTGAGCCCCGCCGCTCCTCCCGGACCCGTCGGGCGCTCCCGTCAGAGGCGCTCGACGACGTGCTCGATCGCGCGCATGAGGATCTCGACGTCGTCCGGCTCGACCGCCGGGAACATCGCGATCCGCAGCTGGTTGCGCCCGAGCTTGCGGTAGGGGTCGGTGTCGACGATCCCGTTGGCGCGCAGCACCGCTGACACGCGGGCGGCGTCGACGGTCTCGTCCAGGTCGATGGTGCCGACGACCTGCGAACGGGCGGCCGGGTCCGCCACGAACGGCGTCGCCCACGGCGTGCGCTCGGCCCACGCGTAGAGCCGCGAGGAGCTGTCGGCAGTGCGTCCCGCGGCCCACGGCAGGCCGCCCTGCGCGAGGAACCACCGGACCTGCTCCTCCATCATGGCGATGGTCGCGAGGGCGGGGGTGTTGTAGGTCTGGTCCTTGCGCGAGCTCTCGATCGCGGTCGTCAGCGACAGCGAGGCGGGGATCCACCGGTCGGTGGTGGCCAGCTCGTGGGCACGCTCGACCGCGCGGGGGGACAGCACCGCCACCCACAGCCCACCGTCCGAGCCGAAGGACTTCTGCGGGGCGAAGTAGTAGACGTCGGCCTGGGACACGTCGACCGGAAGCCCGCCGGCGCCGGACGTGGCGTCGACCAGCACGAGCGCGTCGTCGTCCGCCCCCGCCACGCGCTCGACGGGCAGCATCACGCCGGTGGAGGTCTCGTTGTGGGGCCAGGCATAGACGTCGACGCCGGCCTCGGCCGCCGCCGCCGTGCGCGTGCCCGGGGCGGACTCGCGGACCGACGGCTCCGCCAGGTGCGGCGCCTCCCGCGTGACCTGCGCGAACTTGCTCGAGAACTCGCCGACCACCACGTGCTGCGCCCGCTCGCGCACCAGGCCGCACGCGGCGACGTCCCAGAACGCCGTGGACCCGCCGTTGCCCAGCACCACCTCGTAGCCCTCGGGCAGCGCGAACAGCTCCGCCAGCCTCCGACGCAGCGAGCCCACCACGTCGCGGACGGGCGCCTGCCGGTGGGAGGTGCCGAGCCAGGTGGTGGCGCCGGTGACGAGCCGCTGGACCTGCGCCGCGCGCACCTTGCTCGGTCCGGAGCCGAAGCGCCCGTCGGAGGGCAGCAGGTCGGGGGGCAGCAGGATCTCGGAGGTCACCTGCTCATCCTCCCAGCCGTATGCCGGGAGCGCGGCGAGCCTGCCGCGATCCGGACGGGCCCGTCAGGCGGGGTCGGTCCCTGGGTCTGTGAGGCAGGGTCGGTCAGGCGGGGTCGCCCGCGGCGCGCGTGGCGTCGGGTGCGTCGCCGGTCGGACCGACGTCGGCGAGGCGTCGTGGGGGCGGTCCGGCATACCGGGCCGTGGGCCTGATCATCCGCCGGGCCCGCTGCTGCTCGAGCACGTGGGCCGACCAGCCCGCGGTGCGCCCGCACACGAACATCGGGGTGACGATCGGGGCCGGGACCTCGGCCAGGTCGAGCAGCACGGCCGCCCAGAACTCCACGTTGGTCGCGATCACGCGCTCGGGGTTGCGCTCGGCGAGCGCCACCAGGGCCGTGGCCTCGAGCTCGCAGGCCGCGGCGTAGCGCGGGGCGCCGAGGCGGCGGCAGGCGGTCTTGAGGACGTCGGCGCGGGGGTCGGTGCCGCGATAGACGCTGTGGCCGAAGCCCATGATCCGACCGCCCTCGGCGAGGACCTGCTCGACGATCCGCGCGGCGGGCTCGCCGGCCTCGACGTCCTCGAGCATCCACATGACCCGGCGTGGCGCGCCGCCGTGGAGGGGGCCGCTCATGGCCCCGACGGCTCCGGACAGGCAGGCCGCCGCGTCGGCGCCCGTGGAGGCGATGACCCGGGCGGTCAGCGCCGAGGGGTTGAGGCCGTGCTCGGCCACCGTGACCCAGTAGCTGTCGACCGCCCCCACGTGCCGCGGGTCGGGGTCGCCGCGCCACCGGATCATGAACCGCTCGGCGATCGAGCGGCCGCGGTCGACCTCGCGCTGAGGGACGGCGGGCAGGTCCTCGCCCCGCGCGGACTGCGCGATGAAGGACATGGCCATCACCGAGGCCCGGGCGAGGTCCTCGCGGGCCTGCGTCGCGTCGATGTCGAGCAGCGGGTGGAAGCCCCAGACGGGGGCGAGCTGGGCGAGGGCGCTCTGCACGTCGACCCGCACGTCACCGGTGCGCACCGGCAGCGGGAAGGGCTCGGCGGGCGGCAGGCCGGGGTGCAGCGCCTCGTCGACGAGCAGCCCCCACACCTGCTCGAACGGCACGTGGCCGACGAGCTCGCGCAGGTCGACCCCGCGATAGCGCAGGATGCCGCTGTCGCGATCGGCCTCGGCGATCTCGGTGACGAAGTCGGCTGTGCCGCCCACCTCGCGGTCACCCACCCGTGCGCTTGACCCGCGGCGCCATACGGCGTCTGGGGGTCGGCCGGACCCGCTTGTCGAGGTCGTAACCGTCGATGAGGGCCTGCAGCGTCTTCTTCTTGCTCGTCGGGTGCGAAGCGACGGGCGTGTCCCCGTTGAACACGACGAAGAGCCGCTGGTCCCCGTCGAAGACGGTGAGGACCGAGCCGTCGACGAGGTGGTGGGCGTGCTCGAGGGCGCGCCGGCGGGCGCTGCTGCGCGCCACCTGCCGCTCGGCGAGCTCGCGCGCGGGCTCCTTGCCGTGCTTGACCGCCTCGTAGACGATCGGGCCGTACTTGACGCCGAGCTTGACCAGGTTGTTGACGGCGCCGACCTTGCCTCGTGCCATGACGGACCTCCTCAGGACGCGGTGACCGGGTCAGCCTAGTCTCGGGGTATGACGCAGAACGACGTGACCGACCCGCGGGCGACGGACGAGCAGGGCCAGGGGACGCGCGGCGCGGGGGTGCAGGGCATCCGGCGGGTCGACTACGCCGGCACGGGTCTGGACGAGGCGACGCTGGGGGACAGCCCCTGGTCGCTCGCGTCGACCTGGCTCGCGGAGGCCGTCGCCCACGACGCGTCCAGCGGCGGGCACACCGAGCCCGACTGCCTCGACCTGGCCACGGTCGGCGCGGACGGCCTCCCGGACGTGCGTCCCGTCCTGATGAAGTTCTTCACGCCCGCCGGTCCGGGGTTCATCACCGACAGCGGCTCCACCAAGGCGCGCCAGATCGGCGAGCAGCCGCGGGTGGCGGCGACGCTGCGCTGGTCCGCGCTCTACCGCGTCATCAGGTTCCGGGGTCGGGCGGTGCCGCTGGACGGGGACGAGCTCGAGGGCTACTGGCGCACCCGGCCCTGGGGCTCCCAGGTCAGCGCCTGGGCGTCCGAGCAGTCCTCGCCGGTCGACGGCCGGGAGGAGCTGCAGCGGCGGTATGCCGAGCAGGCCGCCCGCTTCACCCGTGACGGTGAGGAGGCCGAGATCCCGATGCCGCCGTCCTTCTGCGGCTGGCGGATCGCGTGCGACCAGATCGAGTTCTGGGCCGGTCAGCCGTCGCGCCTGCACGACCGCATCGCCTACGAGAGGGTGGGGGAGGGCGACCTCGACGACGCCGCGTCCTGGCGGCGGCACCGCAAGATGCCCTGATCTGCCCGATCCTGCCCGTCCTCGTGCCGGGCGGCGCTGCGTCGTGCGCGGCGCAAAGCAAGTCCACAGGCGCGCGTGGCAGGCTTGACCCGTGACTGACCTGATCGACACGACCGAGATGTACCTCCGCACGATCTACGAGCTGGAGGAAGAGGGCGTGAAGCCCCTGCGCGCCCGCATCGCCGAGCGACTCGGTCACGCCGGGCCGACGGTGTCCCAGACGGTCGCCCGCATGGAGCGGGACGGTCTGCTGCACGTGGCCGGCAGCCGCGAGATCGAGCTGTCCGCCGACGGTCGGCTTCGGGCGATGCGCGTGATGCGCAAGCACCGCCTCGCCGAGCGCCTGCTCCTGGACGTGATCGGCCTGGAGTGGGAGCACGTCCACGACGAGGCCTGCCGCTGGGAGCACGTGATGAGCGAGCGGGTCGAGCGCAAGATCCTCGGCCTCATCGGCGACGACCACGTCTCGCCGTACGGCAACCCGATCCCCGGTCTGGACGAGCTGGGGTCGGTCGGCACGGACGGCAAGGACCCCGGACTGGTCCCGCTGCACTCCGTCGTGGATGGTTCCGTGACCTCCGTCACAGTCACGGTCCGTCGGATCGGCGAGCCGGTGCAGGTGGATCACGAGGCTCTCGGCCTGCTGACGGCCGCTGGAGCGCTGCCCGGTGGCCGGGTTCGGGTGACCTCGGAGGGCGACCGGGTGATCGTCGTGGGCGTGAATTCCACTGACTCGCAGGGGGTTTCGCTCCCGGTGGATGTGGCGAGCCATGTGTTCGTGGACACCGTGACGTCCGACTGAGAGTGGTTATCGCACGCATGTGTGTCCGGTGCGGGCACTAGCAGCCGTACCCACGGAGGGCGCCTGTGATTCACCTGCCTGTGATCTGAACGTGACAATCCCAGGGGTGTCCGTTACCTTCTTTCACGGCCCTTCTCCCCCTGGAGGGGCTGCAGCAGGAGACGCCGAGTCCTGTCACTTCTGCTGTTCTGCTTATTCCGCTGACAGGAGCGGGGGACCCACCTTGGCGCGCAAGCGTCCCGGGGTGAAGCCACGAGAGTGGCCGGGCCATACCTTTCCGCCCGAACCCGACAGCTAACTTCGTAGGCGTTCGAGAGGTCAACTGTGTCCATTAGCACCCCCGGTCGGCACCGCGCTGCCGACGTCTCCTCCGCCAGTCTCCTGATCAAGGCGGCCAAGCACGCCGCCGCGCCGGCCACCAAGGTCGCGGGTGTCGTCGCCGCCACCGGTGGCATGGTCATCGCCGCGTCGATGCCCGCCACGGCCGCCCCGGCCGCTGCCGCTGCTCCCGCCAGCGTTGCTGCTCCCTCCGTCGCCGCCGTCGGCCAGCTCGGCCGCGTATCGCTCACCGGCGTCAAGAAGTCCAAGCTCAAGAGGGTCCGCGGGACCGTCAAGAAGCGCACCACCGTCAAGCGCAAGAAGGCCACGGTCAAGCGTAAGCGCTACACGACCAAGCGCAAGTACACCCGCACCTCGCGCACCTACCGTCGCACCGCGGTGCGACGCGTCAACCGCACCTACACCCGCGCCTCCCGCACCGCCGTGCGCCGCACCGTCGCGCGCAAGGTCGTCAAGAAGGCCGCCAACCCAGCTCCGCGCGCCGTCGCCGGCGGTGGCGTGCTCCGCACCGCCGCGAGCCTGTCCGGCATCTACTACCGCTACGGCGGCACCACCAGGGCCGGCTTCGACTGCTCGGGCTTCACGAGTTATGTCTTCCGCGCCAACGGCAAGTCCATCCCGCGCACCGCTGCCGCTCAGCAGCGCGCGACCCGTCGCGTGTCCTCCCCGCAGCCCGGCGACCTCGTGTTCTTCGGCTCCCCGGCCTTCCACGTGGGCATCTACGCCGGCGGCGGCATGATGTACGACTCGCCGCGCACCGGCCGCACCACGGGCCTGCACAAGATCTGGAGCAAGAACGTGAGCTACGGCCGCGCCTGATCGGTCGAGCCCCTCGAGCAGCACGACGAAGCCCC
>NZ_DLOE01000049.1:80323-83783 GCF_002479615.1 Arsenicicoccus sp. UBA7492
CTTCGTCGTGCTGCTCGCCGATCCCCCCTGTCGGCGCCGGAGGCACCCGGCACGCTGCGTCCCCCTAGCGCAGCGTGCCCGGCCCCTGCCGTGCAGTCACCAGTCTGCCGGGCCGAGCGCGGGCGCGCATCAACCTTTGGTCGGGGCTCGCCTACGACCCTGGTCGTATGCCGAACCGCCCCCTGCCTTCCCGCCCGCCGCCCTGCGCCCGCACCGCCCTCTCGCCCTCGCTCGGGCGGAACGGAGACCCTTGTCATCGGATCCCGAGCGCGAACGGGAGGGCCGGCCCCAAGAGCAGCGTGATCACGGTGACCGGAGTCGACGCACGGCCGGCGAGCCGCGGTGGGGCGTCGGGCCCCCGGCAGGATGCGAACTTGCGACACCCGCTTTAGGAGTGCCATCAACGCCCCTGCTCGCTGGGTCCAGATCGCTCTGACCTGCGCGTTTGTCTCTCGTTGCCTGACGTGGGGGAGGGGTCCTTGGCGATCTGGTGTGCCACAAACGTGCCACAGATCGGTGCTCTCGTCTCTGGCGTCAGCGAGCATCCGTTCCGGCGTGATCCGCCACTCGCTTGCCCTGGTGACGGCGGTGAGAACTTTGGCGGATCGCCTCGGCTCGCGGGTTCGGGCTGCGAAGCCCGGGTCAGCCGGACCCCATGTCGAGCGGAGGCTAACCGACGCGGCCGAACCTGTTGTGGGGCAGCGCTGTTCCAGGGATGCTAGGGACATGGCATGGACCAAGTTCGCAGACGGGCAGCCCATCAAAGCGTGGGGCGGCTACCTGATCTTTGATGACCGGGAGACGGCTGAGCGCGAAACCAGCCGAATTGTAGTTCCGGGTTCTGGGGGAGTCGAGGAGATCGACGACGACGTCGCCCGCGAGTACCAGCCGTGGATGCAGCCGCGGCCGTAAGCCCAGATCGACTATGAAGGGCGTATCGGATTTGGTTCCGGTGCGCTCTTCCCCGCGCCTGGGTCAGGGAGCCTGCGTCGGACGAGTGCGAGAACGGCCGCCAGGCCGCAGCGCAGCGCCGGCCGCCGCAGGCGGACGGGCCCGCGCGCCGGAGGCGCGCCTTGAACCAGTACAGAAACTCCTCACCGTTCAAGGCGTGCCTCACGCGGCTGAGGCCAAGCGTTCGCCGCATGAGGGGCAAGGAGCGGAAGGGGCCGATATTTGCCCGTTGGGTGGAGGCAGGATCCCTGGGTGCCCTTGACCCTTTCGCCTGGGCTCTGGCTGCCTGTAGGTCTAGAGTGGCCGCAGCGGTGTTTCGCGCCCATAGGAAGGTGGCAATTCATGCCGTACGCCTTGGAGGACATGCTGGTCGTCGGAGTAGCCTCAAGTGCTCTCTTCGACCTGACAGATTCGGATGAAGTATTTCGAAGTCAGGGCGAGTCGGAATATCGGCATTATCAAGAAGAGCATATCGACAATCTCCTTGAGCCAGGCGTTGCGTTTCCTTTCATTAAGCGACTCCTGTCTCTCAATGACCTAGGTAGCCCAGACGCCCCTCTGGTGGAAGTGATAGTCCTCTCCCGTAATGATCCTGAGACTGGACTTCGGGTCATGCGGTCTATAGCGCAACACGGGCTGCCGATTACCCGAGCCGTCTTTATGCAGGGGAAGGCGCCTTATAGGTTCATGGAAGCGCTAAACATGTCGCTATTTCTGTCTCAGAACGAAACCGACGTCCGTCAAGCCATTCAAGAAGGGTTTGCTGCCGGTCGAGTGCTCGGCCAGCCTGCGGCCGACATGACTGGGACGGAGTTGCGGGTTGCTTTCGACTTTGATGGGGTGCTGGCGGACGACTCGTCCGAAGCCGTAATGCAAGCAGAAGGGCTGCCCGCGTTCCATGCCCACGAGACGGAGCACACGCTGGACCCGCTTCCAGAGGGCCGACTCTCCGAGTTCTTGCGAGGGTTGAATCGGATACAGGATCGTGAGCAGGAGCGACTCAGCAATGACGACACATACGTGCGCCGGGTACACGTTTCAATTGTGACGGCAAGGAATGCTCCATCGCATGAGAGGGTGGTCCGGACTTTGAAGTCCTTGGGGGTCCGGGTGAACGATGCGTTCTTCCTTGGGGGAATTGAGAAGAGTCGGGTATTGCGAGTCCTCAAACCTCACTTGTTCTTCGATGATCAACTAAGCCACCTTGAGGGCGCGGCGAACGACGTTCCTAGCGTTCATGTTCCCTTTGGGGTCGCCAATCAATTTAGTGCATCGGAGTAACTAGAGTTGTGCAGGTTGCTTTTAACAGTGCCGCCGCGGATTCTGGGTTAACACGCCGAGGACTCCGGGATTGCTGTCGTTGAGCTGTGGCGGCGCGCCACCATCGCCATCCGCCGCCACCTTGCCGCCCACCTCGGCGTCTCCGAGTCGGGGCTCAAGCAGGTCGCGTCCCTGCAGTTCGCCAAGGTCGCCGAGTATCAGGCCCGCGGGCTCGTCCACTTCCACGCGCTCATCCGGCTCGACGGACCCACCGGCCCCGGCAGCACCGCCCCTGTCGACGGCGACACCATCGCTGGCCTTGTGGCCGCTGCCGCCCGCTCAGTCACAGCCCCGGCCCCGCCAGCCGCCACCTGGGACCAGCGCCGCGTCCTCGCCTGGGGGCGCCAGCTCGACGTCAAGACCATCACCACCGGGCCGTCCCAGACCCGCACCAGCGACGAGCTCACCCCCCCCTCAGGTCGCCGGCTACATCGCCAAGTACGCCACCAAGGACGCCACCGACCTGCCCGCCGATGCCCACCGCCCGCATCTGGCCCGCCTCGCCGGGCACGCGCGACACCTCGGGATGCTCGCCGCCGTCCGTGACGCCCGTCGTGCGCACCACCGCCCCCAGAGCGCGGGCGGCCTCGACCCCAAGACCGGGCGTGACACCTACGCGCTCCCCGGCAAGTGGGCCCACATGCTCGGCATCCGGGCCACTTCTCCACCAAGTCCCGCCGCTACTCCGTGACCCTCGGCAGGCTCCGACGCGCCCGACAGCGCTTCCAGCGCCTCGCCGCGCAGGCCGCAGGGCACCGGCGAACCCCTCGACACCCGCGACCTCGAGGCCCGGCTGCTGGCCGACGACCACGAGGAGACCACCCTCGTCATCGGATCCTGGACGTATGCCGGCACCGGCTGGCCACGCCCTGGTGACGCCGCCCTCGCCACCGCCGCCGCGGCCCGCGCCCGCGAATACGCCCAGTGGCGTGCCCAGCGGTGACGTGACGACCAACGACGCTCGACGACCACACCTCGACCGAAAGGACCTGCCATGGCCCGGCAGCGCGCGACCCTGCTCGACCTCCCCGCCCCGACCCCGGCGTGCGACCGCCTCTGGACCATCGAGGACGTCTCCGACTTCCTCAGCGTCAGCGTCGCCACCATCTATCAGTGGCGCCACCGCGGCGACGGCCGCCGTGCATGCGCCTCGGCAAGCACCTGCGCTTCGACCCCGCGGCCGTGCGCG
>NZ_DLOE01000063.1:0-11476 GCF_002479615.1 Arsenicicoccus sp. UBA7492
GGGACCAACCGGGCACCCCACGGGTCAGTTTCGGGTGCGTGCGGGCGTGGTGGGGGCTCAAGCTGTCCTGACGGGTCAGTTTCGGGCGGGTGCGGGGCCTGGCGAGGGCTCGAGCTGCCCTGACGGGTCAGTTTCGGGTGCGTGCGGGCGATGGTGGGCGCTAGGGCGGCCCTGACGGGTCAGTTTCGGGCGCTTCGCACCGGTATGCCGGAGGCCAGCTCCTGGGCCCAGACCCGGCACGCGGCCGGACCGGGGTGGAAGCCGTCCGCGGCGAGGTCGTCCGGCGTCATGGGCAGGTGCGAGACCGGGACGTGGGTCAGGCGATGACGGCGGGCCGCGTCGCGCAGGACCCCGTCGAGACGTCCCGCCGCCAGGCCGAGCAGGGACGCGACGGGGCGGGGGAGCAGCGGCATGGAGCGGGGCTCGGGCAGGCCGGAGATCACGATCGCGGCGTCGGGTGCGACTGCCCGGGTGCGGTTGACCAGGGCCTCCACGTCGCGGGCGAACCGCCCGGGGCGGTGGCCACGCAGCAGGTCGTTGACGCCGATGGCGATGACGACGACGTCGACGGGGGCGCGACCTGCCTCTGCCTCGGCCTCGAGGCGGGGCACGAGGTGCAGCGTGCAGTAGTCCGCCGTGGCGTCGTCCGCCGCGAGCGTCCGCCAGGCCACGTCGCGGCCCTCGCGGTCGGCCAGCACTTGCGCGAGCTGGGCCGCGAGGATCTGCGACGGCTCGTCGCAGCCGATGCCGAGAGCCGTCGACTCGCCGAGCACCACGAGCTGCACCAGCTGGCGAGCGTCACCGGCGCCATGGCTGACCCGGTCGACGCCGTCAGTGTCGACACCGGAGGCGCCGACATGGGCGGCGCCGACACCGGCAGCGCCCACTCCGTCGGCACCGGTGGCGCCGGTCGGGCGGGCGAGCCCGGACTCGGCGCCCTCGGGGGCGTGCAGCTTGGGAGCCCTGGCGGCGATGCCTCGGTGCAGGGCCCGCCGCACGGACGGGACGTCGATCTTGCGGGGCGCGATGGGGATCGGCATACGGCCATCCTCTCCCCACGACGGCCGTCGCGGGGAGGTCTGCGCCGAGGATCCGGCGCGCGGATCAGCGCGGGAGCGTGAACTGGCCGCGTCCGAGTGGCTCGACGAGGCCGTCCGTCACGAGCCCGTCGAGGCAGCGCATGCGCCGGACCTCGTCGTCGGGGCAGGCCGCCGCCAGGCCGGCGAGACCCACGGGGCCGTCGGCGGCGCGCAGCACCGCCAGCATCGCGCCGCGCACCTGCCGGTCGGTGCCCTCCCAGGCCTGTCCCTTGCGCGGCGGCCCGTCGTAGGCCGGCGAGCCCGCGAGCCGCCACGCGCACAGGTGAGCCACCGGGCAGTCCGGGCAGCGGGGGCTGCGGGCGGTGCAGACCAGGGCGCCGAGCTCCATGACGGCGACGTTCCAGACGCGGGCGACCGCGGGGTCGGCCGGGACGAGCGTCGCGGCCAGAGCCGTCTCGGCGCGGGTGAGGGCGGCGGCGGGCAGGGCTGCGCCGGTGACGGCCCGGGCCTCCACGCGACGGACGTTGGTGTCGACGACGACCGTGCGCTCCCCGTGCGCGAAGCACGCGACCGCCGCCGCCGTGTAGGTCCCGACGCCGGGGAGCGTGAGCAGCTCGGCCTCGGTCGCGGGCACCTCGCTCCCGTGCTGCTCGACGATGGCGACGGCGCTCTGGTGCAGGCGCAGCGCCCGACGCGGGTAGCCCAGCCGCCCCCACGCCCGCACAGCGTCACCGGCGGGGGCGAGCGCGAGGTCGCGGGGCGTGGGCCAGCGCTCCATCCACTCCAGCCAGACGGGCAGCACTCGCGCGACGGGGGTCTGCTGCAGCATCACCTCGGAGACGAGCACGCCCCAGGCGGAGCAGTCGTCGTGGCGCCACGGCAGGTCGCGGGCGTGGTCGGCATACCAGCCGAGGATCGGCTCGTGCAGGTCGCCGGGGGCACCGTGGTCGTCGCTCATGAGGTCGTATGCCGGGCCCGCCGTCGTCGCGGGCCGCCGTCAGGGGTCAGACGTAGCGCTCGAGGATGCTGGACTCGGCCAGGCGGGACAGGCCCTCGCGGACCGCACGGGCGCGGGACTCGCCGACGCCGTCGACGTCCATGAGGTCCTCGAGGCTGGCCGCGAGCAGCCGCTGCAGCGAGCCGAAGTGGTCGACGAGGCGGTCGACGATCGTGGCCGGCAGGCGCGGGATCTTGGACAGCAGGCGGAAGCCGATCGGGCTGACCGCCTGGTCGAGCACGTCGGCCGAGGCGGAGAAGCCCAGGGCGCGGGACACGATCTGCAGGTCGATGAGCTCGGGCGTGGTGAGACCGGCGAGCTCGGCCAGACCGTTCTGCACGGGGTGGTCGGCCGCGACCGCGGCCTCGTGCAGGTAGTCGCGGATGACGAGCTCGCGGTCGTTGCCGACGCCCTGGGTGAGCTCCTCGAGCTGCAGGGACAGCAGCCGGCCGTCGGTGCCGAGCTCGACGACGTAGTCCTCGATCTCCTCGCTGATGCGCCGGACCATCTCGAGGCGCTGCAGGACCGCCATGACGTCGCGGACCGTGACCAGGTCCTCGATCTCCAGCGCGGAGAGGGTGCCGGTGACCTCGTCGAGCCGGGCCTTGTAGCGGCCCAGCGTGGCGAGGGCCTGGTTGGCGTGCGACAGGATCGCGGAGGAGTTCTCGATGACGCGGCGCTGCCCGCCGACGTAGAGCGCGATGATCTGCATCGACTGGCTCACCGAGATGACGGGGTAGCCGGTCTGCTTGGCCACGCGCTCGGCGGTGCGGTGCCGCGTGCCGGACTCGCTGGTCTCGATCGAGGCGTCGGGCAGCAGCTGGGTGGCGGCCTTGACGATGCGGCTCAGGTCCTTGTTGACGACGATGGCGCCGTCCATCTTGGCCAGCTCGCGCAGGCGGGTCGCGGAGAACTCGATGTCGATGGGGAAGCCGCCGGTCGCGATCTGGTCGACGAGCTTGTCGTTGCCCAGCACGATCAGGGCGCCGGTGCGGCCGCGGAGGATGCGCTCGAGCCCGTCGCGCAGGTCGGTGCCGGGGGCCACGGCAGCGAGGGCGGTCAGCATCAGGTCGTCGTCCGGGCGGCCGTCCACGATCACTCCTCGTCGTCAGAGCCTGCGCCCGAGCCCGGTCGGTGCCCGCGCTCGATGCAGCGTGCGGCGGGGATCGCCTGCACTGCTCCCGCATCATCCTAACGGCGCAAGCGGCGTCGACGGGCGAACACGCGGGGTATCCGTCCGTCAGGTGGGGTCGTCCTCGTCACAGGTCGAGCGCGATCCCCACCGCCCGCCCCACGTGGGTGACCTCGAGCACCTGGATCCCGTCGGGCAGCTGGCCCTGGGCGCGGGTGCCCGCCGGCACGATGGCGCGCCGGAAGCCCAGTCGCGCTGCCTCCATCAGGCGGCGCTGCAGGCCGGTGCACTGGCGCACCTCGCCGGCCAGGCCCACCTCGCCGAAGGCGACCGTGCCGGAGGGGACGGGCTTCTCGAGGAGGGAGGACGCGATGGCGATCGCCACGGCCAGGTCGGCGGCGGGCTCGGTGAGGCGGGCGCCGCCGACGGTGGCGATGTAGGCGTCGTGCTTGTCGACGGGCTGGGCGGCGTGCTTGTGCAGGACGGCCAGGGTCATCGCTGTGCGGTTGTGGTCGACGCCGCTGGTCGTGCGCCTCGGGTTGGTCGCGGTGGTCTGGTCCATCAGCGCCTGCACCTCGCTGACCAGCGGTCGCCGGCCCTCAAGGGTGACGGTGACGCAGGTGCCGGGGACCTCGCTGTCGCGGCTGGAGAGGAAGAGCCCGCTGGGGTCGGCCAGGCCGACGATGCCCACGTCGGACAGGTCGAAGCAGCCGACCTCGTCCGTCGGTCCGTAGCGGTTCTTGACGGCGCGGACGAGCCGCAGCCGGCTGTGGCGCTCGCCCTCGAACTGCACCACCACGTCGACCAGGTGCTCCAGCACGCGGGGCCCGGCGATGGACCCGTCCTTGGTGACGTGCCCGACGAGCAGGGTGGCCATGTGCCGGCGCTTGGCGGCCGCGATGACGCTGGCGGCGACCTCGCGGACCTGCGACACGTTGCCCGCCGAGCCGTCGACCTCGACCGAGCTGATCGTCTGCACCGAGTCGACCACGAGCAGGTCGGGCTTGACCGCCTCGACCTGGCCGAGCAGCGTCGACAGGTCGGTCTCGGACGCCAGGTAGAGGCGGTCGGCGATGGCGCCGATCCGCTCGGCGCGCACGCGCACCTGGGCCGCGGACTCCTCGCCGCTGACGTAGAGCACGGTGCCGCCGGCCTGCGCGACCTGCGCCGCCACGTCGAGCAGCAGGGTGGACTTGCCGATGCCCGGCTCGCCCGCTACGAGCACCACGGCGCCCGCCACGAGTCCGCCGCCCAGCACCCGGTCGAACTCGCCGACCCCGGTCGAGCGGGCCTCGGCGCGTCGCGCGTCGACCTGGCCGATGGGCACCGCCGGCCGCTCCACGTGGGTCGCGGCGGCCGTGCGGATGGAGACGGCGCCGATCTCGCTCACGGACCCCCAGGCCTGGCACTCGCCGCACCGGCCCACCCACTTGGGCGTCGTCCAACCGCACTCGGAGCAGCGGTAGGTCGCCTTGGTGGTCTTGGTCGCGGGTCTGGCCATGGTCCCAACCTAGACGCGGGCACCGACACACCCCGTCAGGCCCACGCAGCGCGGGTCGCTAGAAGCGGCGCCACCAGACGTTGACCGCGTAGTCGACCTCGGTCCCGCCGTGCCGGGCCAGGATCCAGTCCGCCATCTGCGGCGTGAACTCCAGCCGCACCACGCGCTCCAGGTCGTCGCGCGACCGGTGCGACCACCGCATGTCGACGCGCTCGGCCGTCCAGCCCTGCCGCCGCCAGAAGCGCTCGACCGCGAGCGGGTCGTAGGTCGGCCACGCGCGCCGGAACCACGCGCCGAAGGTCGACCGCGTCGCGTCGTTGTCGATCACGAAAGCCGTTCCCCCGGGCCGGATCACGCGCTCCAGCTCGGCGAGGCCGGGCTCGCACCCGGCGCCGAAGAAGTAGGCCCAGCGCGCCTGCGCCACGTCGATCGACGCGTCCTGCAGCGGCAGCGCCTGGGCCCCGCCCTGCACCACCGACGCGTTGCGGATCCCCAGGCGGGACAACCGGTCTCGGGCCCGTATGACGAGCGGCCCGTGCGGCTCCACCCCCACCACGGCGGCCGCGGTCGCCGCGAGACCCGGCAGGTGATAGCCGGATCCGCACCCCACGTCGAGGACGGCGCAGCCCGCCCAGCCGGCCTCGCGCAGGACGGACCGCATCGCGCTCTCGATGGCGCCGTCCGGGTCCACGCCGGCGTTCTCGATCTCGTACGCGTCCGGGTCGTTCCAGATGTTGGGGGACGGGATCGCCTCAGCCGCAAGCCGATCCGCGGACGGTTCGACCCACCCGTCGCGGATGTCGTTGTCGGGCAAAGCCGCTCACCGACGCTTCTTGGTGACCGCGCCCTCGCCCTGGGCCTCCAGGGTGGCCGGGTGCACGAGCAGCGGCAGCAGCTTGCGGGCCCCGGTGGCGCGGGCCGCCTTGACGGCGGCGAGGTGCGCCTCGCACCGGATCACCAGCTCGTCGTACGCGAGATCGCCCATCAGCTCTCGCAGCTCGCCCTCGTTGGAGCGGTAGACGGGCTCGCGCCCGACGTGCGCCTCGGGGTTGCCGGAGCAGTACCAGTCGAGGTCGTGACCGCCGGGGCCCCAACCGCGGCGGTCGAACTCGCCGATGGAGATCTCGAGATAGCTGGTCTCGTCAGGCATCTCGACGGTGCGGTAGGACCGGCGGGTCGGCAGCTGCCAGCACACGTCGGGCTTGACCGTGTGCGGCGCCTCGCCGTGCTCGACGGCCCACTGGTGCAGCGAGCAGCCGTGTCCCCCAGGGAATCCCGGGCGGTTGAGGAAGACGCAGGCGCCGTCCACCACACGCGTCTTGAGCTCGCCGTCCTCCCGCTCGAGCCAGCCCTCGAGGGGCTCCTCGCCCTTGCGGGTGCCACGTGGCGTCGTGGACAGGCCGGTCGACCGGTGCTGCCAGCGCTCGGGCGGCATCCGCCGGGCGACGCGCCGCACCCGGGCGACGTCGTCGGCGTCGGTGAAGTGGGCGCCCAGCGTGCAGCAGCCGTCGTCGGGGCGCTCGGCATACACCCCGGCGCAGCCGTTGCCGTAGATGCAGGTCCACCGCGAGGTCAGCCAGGTCAGGTCGCACCGGACGCGCTGCTCCGCGTCGGCCGGATCGGTGAACTCGATCCAGACGCGGGGGATGTCGAGGGGGACTTCGGGCATCCCTCAAGCCTAGTGCCGCCGGCTCCCACTAGGCTCGCCCCCATGCGCCTCGGAGTCATCGACATCGGTTCCAACACGGTCCACATGCTCGTCGTCGACGCCCACTGGGGAGCCCGGCCGCTCCCGACCGTGAGCCACAAAATGGAGCTGCGGCTCTCGGAGCACACCGACGACCAGGGTCACATCGACGAGCAGGGCGTGCGGTCCCTCGAGCGCTTCGCGGGGGAGTGCCTGCGCATCGCCGAGGACCAGGGCGTCGAGCGCGTGATGGGCTTCGTGACCAGCGCGATCCGCGAGGCGGGCAACGGCGACGGCGTCCTGTCGATGGTGCGCGAGAGCACCGGGGCCGACCTGCAGATCCTCACCGGCGAGGAGGAGGCGCGGCTGACCTTCCTCGCGGTGCGGCGGTGGTTCGGCTGGTCCAGCGGCAAGCTGCTGATGGTCGACATCGGCGGCGGCTCGCTGGAGATCGCCTCGGGCATCGACGAGGACCCGGACGTGGCCATGTCCTTCGAGCTGGGGGCGGGCCGCGTGACCCGCACGATGCTCCAGGGCGACCCGCCGTCGACCGAGCAGGTCCGCGAGGCCCGCAAGCAGATCCGCGCCACCATCGCCCGCGGGATGCGCGAGCTGACCAAGGCCGGCGAGCCCGACCTCGCGGTGGGCACCTCCAAGACGATGCGCACCCTCGCCCGGGTCCTGGGCGCGGCCCCCGCCAGCGACGGCCTGCACGCCAAGCGGCACCTCGAGCGCGCCGCCCTCGCCGACCTGGTCCCACGCCTGGCCGGTATGCCGGCCGCCCACCGCGCGGCGCTGCAGGGCGTCTCCGCGGGCCGCTCCCACCAGCTGCTCGCCGGCGCGATGGTGGCCGAGGCGTCGATGGACCTGCTCGGCGTCGACCGTCTCGAGATCTGCCCGTGGGCGCTGCGCGAGGGCGTGATCCTCAACGAGCTGGACCTCATGCGCATGGAGTAGGCCCCGCGAGGCTAGGCTCGACGACGTGACCGCACACCAGCCAGCAGGGCCCTCCGTGCCGTCCCCCCTCGTCGCCCTCTCGACCTCGTCGGTCTATCCCGAGCGCGTCCGCGACGCCTTCCGGATCGCGTCCGACCTCGGCTACGACGCCGTCGAGGTGATGGTCTACACCGACCCGGTGTCGCAGGACGCCGCCGCGATCAACGACCTCGTGCAGCAACACCAGCTGCCGGTGGTGTCGATCCACGCCCCCACCCTCCTGCTCACGCAGCGGGTCATGCACTCGGCCCCCTGGCCCAAGATCGACATGTCCCTCGACCTGGCCCGGGCCGTCGGCTGCGACACCGTCGTGGTGCACCCGCCGTTCCGCTGGCAGCGCATCTACGCCCGCGAGTTCGTCGACGGCGTCGCGACCCGTGAGCACGACTCCGGCATCACCATCGCCGTCGAGAACATGTATCCCTGGCGCGCCGGCGAGCGTCTGGTGCAGGCCTACCTGCCGCACTGGGACCCCGTCGAGCAGCCCTACGACAACGTCACGCTGGACCTGTCGCACGCCGCCACCGCCCTCGAGGACTCGCTCGAGATGGCGCAGGCCCTCGGTGATCGGCTGCACCACGTGCACCTGACCGACGGCCTCGGCTCCGCGCTCGACGAGCACCTCGTCCCGGGGCGCGGCTCGCAGCCGGCCAAGGAATTGCTGCAGCACCTGGCCTCGACGGGGTTCGCGGGATCCGTCGTGGTCGAGGTCAGCACCCGCAAGGTCAGCGCCCACCAGCGCCGCGAGGACCTGGCCGAGTCCCTGGCCTTCGCGCGCCGCCACCTCGCGCGGCCCGAGCCCGTCGGTGGCCCTGCCCCCGACGGCGGCCCTGGCTCTGACGGCGGCGCCAACCCTGACGGCGGCGCCAACCCTGACGGCGGCGCATGAGCCCACGCGGACGGCGACCCGCGGGGGAGGACGCCCGGGCACAGATCGTCGAGGCGGCCCGGGCCGAGCTCGCCGCCAAGGGCTATGACGGCACCTCCCTGCGGGGCGTGGCGCGCGCGGCCGGCGTCGACCCCGCCCTGGTCCACCACTACTTCGACGGCAAGACCGCGGTGTTCGCGGCGGCCATGGAGGTGCCCTTCGACCCGCGCGTCGTGGTCGACCGCATCCTCGATGTGCCGGACGACCGGCTCGGGGAGTCCCTGGTGCGCGGCTTCCTCCACGTGTGGGACAACCCCGAGGGGCGCGAACGCATCGCGGCGCTGCTGCGGTCGGCGGCGACCCACGACGACCCGATGACCCTGCTCAGGCAGTTCCTCCTGCACGAGGTCTTCGGCCGGGTGGCGGCGCGCGTCGGCCCGCAGGACCTGGAGCGCCGGGCCGCGCTGGTGGCGACCCAGATGATCGGGCTGGCGTTCGCGCGCTACGTGGCAGGGCTGCCCGGTGTCGCCGACGCCGAGCCCGACGAGCTCGTGGCGGCGGTCGGTCCCGTCATACAGCGCTATCTCGATCTCTGACCCGACCCACCCTCATGCCCCCAGGGCGGGGGTTGTGGGGAGGCTGGCACAGGTCTAGATTTCATCACATGATGAAAAGACAGCGCGGACGGCACGAGGCGGGTGCGGTCGACCTCGACCCGGCACGCGTGCCCGCGCCCGCAGCGGCGGCGATCGACGTGCGTTCCCTCGTGGTCAGACGCGGCGCTCGCGAGGTCCTCCACGGCCTCGACCTCCAGGTGCCGGTCGGCCAGGTGGTCGGTCTGCTAGGCCCCTCCGGCGGCGGCAAGTCCACCCTCCTGCGTGCCGTCGTCGGGGTGCAGGTCACCCACGGCGGTGAGGTCCTGGTGCTGGGCCGCCCGGCCGGGTCCGCCGACCTGCGGCGCGAGGTCGGCTACACGACGCAGAGCCCGAGCGTCTACGACGACCTCTCGGTGACCGCCAACGTCACCTACTTCGCCCGCCTGCTCGGGGTCCGCGACGTCCAGGCCGAGGTGTCGCGCGTCCTCGAGCTCGTCGACCTGACCAGCCACGCGGACGACCTCACGCGGGCCCTGTCCGGTGGGCAGCGCAGCCGGGCGTCCCTGGCCTGCTCGCTCGTGGGGTCGCCGCGCCTGCTCGTCCTGGACGAGCCGACCGTCGGGCTGGACCCGGTGCTGCGCCGCAGCCTGTGGGACCTGTTCCACCGCCTGGCCGACGACGGGACGACGCTGCTCGTCTCCAGCCACGTCATGGACGAGGCGGCGCGCTGCGACCGGCTCGTCCTGGTCCGGGAGGGGCGCGTCCTCGCCGACTCGACCTATCCCGAGCTGCTCGCCGCCACCGGCGCCGACGATGCCGAGCAGGCCTTCCTCACCCTCATCGACCGTTCGGACGCAGACGGCCCAGCGGATGGAGGCTCCCGATGAACCCCCGACTCATGCTCGTCACGGCCGGGCGGATCCTGGCCCAGATCCGCTCCGACCGGCGCACCGTCGCCCTCCTGCTCGTGGTGCCCTGCGTCCTGCTCGGCCTCCTGGCCTGGGTGTATGACGGGACGCCCGTCTTCGACCGGGTCGGTCCTGCCCTGCTCGGCGTATTCCCCTTCGTGGTGATGTTCATCGTCACGAGCGTCACGACCCTGCGGGAGCGCTCGTCGGGCACGCTCGAGCGCCTCTTCACCACGCCCCTCGGCAAGGGCGACCTGCTGGGCGGCTACGCCCTGGCGTTCGGGGTGTTCGCGCTGCTGCAGGCGCTGGTCGCCACGGCCTGGGCGGTGTGGGTGTGCGGCCTGGACGTCCGCGGCTCGCTCGGGCTGCTGGTGCTGGTCGCCGTCGTCGACGCGGTCCTCGGGTGCACCTTCGGGCTGTTCGTGAGCGCGTTCGCGACCACGGAGTTCCAGGCCGTGCAGTTCATGCCGGCGTTCGTGCTGCCGCAGTTCCTGCTGTGCGGGCTGCTCACGCCGCGCGACGCCATGCCGGGCGTGCTGAGCGGCCTCAGCGACGTGCTGCCCCTCAGCTATGCCGTGGACGCGATGACGGCGGTGGCCACGCAGGCCGACGCCGCCGCCGACGTGTGGCGCGACGTCGCCGTGATGGCGGGGTTCGTGGTGGCGGCGATCGCGCTGGGGGCCGCGACCCTGCGCCGCCGGACGCCGTGACCACCGAGGACGGTCTAGCCTGGGGCTCACCACCTGATCCCTGCGCGGAAGGCGCCACCATGATCCTGGAGCTCGGTGACGCCCTGCGCGCCTCCTCCCTGCGGCTCGCCCGCATCGGACGCGTGCAGTCGGTGATCGAGGAGTCGCCGGGCACGCGCGACATCCTGGCCCGCTTCATCGCCGGGGACAGCACGCAGTCGGCGCTCGGCGCGGCCCGCGACCTCATGGAGACCGGCCGCGCGGTGACCGTGTCCTACCTCGGGCCGGACGCCGACTCGCGCGCCCGCAGCGACGCCACCGTGGACGAGTACGAACGGCTCGTCGCCGAGGCCGTCTCCCGGGGGCTCGTCGGTGACCACCGCCTCGAGCTCAGCGTCCGTCCCGCCGCGTTCGGTCGCCTGGACCAGGCCACCGGCCGGTCCCTCGCCCTCGCCCAGCTGCGGCGCGTGTGCCGGGCCGCGCACAACGCCGGCCTGGACGTGACCCTCGACATGGAGGGCTTCGAGACGGTCGAGCCGACCCTGGAGCTGCTCCGCGAGCTGCGGCAGGACTTCCCCGGCGTGGGGATCGCCCTGCAGGCGGCCCTGCGGCGCACCGAGCAGGACTGCCGCGACCTCGCTGCCGAAGGTGTCCGGGTCCGGCTGGTCAAGGGCGCCTACAAGCTCGACGAGCGCCGCTCCTTCGACGCGGTGGAGGACGTCGACCGGTCCTACGTCCGGTGCCTGCGGATCCTGATGGAGGGGGTCGGATACCCCATGGTCGCCACCCACGACCCGCGCATGACCTCGATCGCGGCCGCCCTCGCCCGGTCCTACGACAAGGGGCCCGAGCACTTCGAGTACCAGATGTACCTCGGCATCCGCCCCCTCGAGCAGACCGCGATCGCCGACCGCGGCGATCGCATGCGCGTGTACGTCGCCTACGGCCCCGCCTGGTACTCCTACCTCGTGCGCCGCGTCGCCGAGCGCCCCACCAACGTCACGTTCTTCGTGCGCTCGCTGCTCTCGCGCCGCTGATCACCTGGCCTCTCCGCGCCCCGCG
>NZ_DLOE01000063.1:11756-103608 GCF_002479615.1 Arsenicicoccus sp. UBA7492
CCGCGCCGCGCCGCCATACCGCGCGCCGCGCCGCGCCGCCATTGGTCACCAATGACGTCTCGAGGCACGGTTCGAACGATCAAATCCGCCAGTGGTGACCAATGGCGCGGGGTAGGGGTTGTCGGTGGGCTTCGGCATACTGGCGAGCGCACCCGACCTCGCAACCTCGACAGGGAGTTCCGATGACTGACCTCGCGTCCCGCACGATCGCGTTCTACGGCGTCGGCGCCATGGGGTCGGCGATCCTCGCCGCCCTGGTCCGCGGCGGGCACCCGGCCGACCAGGTCCTCGCCGTCGACACCAGCAGCGAGCGACTCTCCGAGCTCGCCGGGTCGTATGCCGTGCGCACGACCTCCGACGTGGCCGAGGCCGCCGGCGCGGCCGACGTGCACGTGGTCGCCGTCAAGCCGGCCGACGTCCCGGCCCTGCTCGACGCGATGGCCGGCGGGCTCGGCGAGGGCGACGTCGTGGTCAGCGTCGCCGCCGGCGTCACCTCCGCCGCCATCGAGGAGCACCTGCCCGACTCGATCGCCGTGGCGCGGGTCATGCCCAACACCCCGGCCCTGGTGGGGCAGGGCATGGCCGTGGTCAGCCCCGGGAGCCGCTGCGGCGACGAGGCCCTCGCCCTGGCGCGTGCCGTGCTCGAGCCGTCGGGGGCCGTGCTGTCCCTGCCCGAGAAGCACCTGGACGCCGTCACCGGGGTGAGCGGCTCGGGGCCCGCCTACGTCTTCTACCTCGCCGAGGCCATGACCGAGGGCGGTGTCCTGATGGGCCTGCCCCGCGACGTCGCCTCGACCCTAGCTGTGCAGACCCTGCTCGGTGCTGCCACGATGCTGGCGGAGGGGGACGACTCGGCGACGATCCTGCGCGAGCGGGTGAGCTCGCCGGGGGGCACGACGACCGCGGGCCTGGCCGTCCTCGACGAGCGGGCCACCCGGGCCGCCGTCGTGGCGGCGGTGCGGGCCGCGACCGAGCGCTCGGCCGAGCTGGGCCGCGGTCACTGAACGCTCGGCACCACCGGCCCCTCGACACCACCGGCCCCTCGACCCCATCGGCCCTTCGACCCAACTGAAATCTCCGGCCACGCCTGCGGATCGAGGCCGCAGCGCCCCGCTGGATCGGTCGCAGACCGGTGTAGCAGCGGCCACGGACACCATGAAAGGATGCGGGACATGACCGAGCTGACCGTGCGCGTGCTGACCGATGATGACTGGGAGCTCTACCGGACCATCCGGCTGGCGGCGCTCAAGGAGTCCCCGGACGCCTTCGCGGCCACCTACGAGGAGGAGCGCGACTTCTCCGACGACCTGTGGCACGAGCGCATGGCCCGGGCGACCCGCCTCGTGGCCGAGGCGGCGGACGGTCCGGTCGGCGTCGCCAGCGTGCGGGCGCAGGCGCCCCGCGACGGCAGCGACGACGCCATGGCCGAGCTGTTCGGCATCTGGGTCCGGCCCGAGCTGCGCGGTCGCCGCGTCGCCGTCGAGCTGGTCCGCGCCGCCTCCGGCATCGCCCGGTCGATGGACTGCCGCCACCTGTCCTACTGGGTGGGCACCGACAACGGTCCGGCCGTGGCGTTCGCCAGCTCCTACGGCTTCCGGGTCACCGACACCCGTCGTCCCATGGTGGCCCGCGGTCACCAGCCGACCGAGGACGACGACGACGAGATGATGATGATCCTGCCCCTCGCGGACGACCCGGGCTCGGTGGCGAGCACCAGCGTCTGACCGGCTAGCGAGCCTCGTCGTGCCGGGCCGGTCCCGCACGGGTACGGTCGGCTCCATGTCGATGCCGACGAGAGTGGTCTGGGACGAGGTCTTCACGCGCTACGACTTCGGGCCGAGCCACCCCATGAGTCCCGTCCGTCTGGACCTGACCGCGCGACTGTGCCGCGAGCTGGGGCTGTTCGACCACGATGACGTCGAGCTCGTGTCCCCCCCGGTCGCCACCGACGACGAGCTCGCCTGGGTCCACGACCGGGACTACATCGCGGCCGTCCGTGCGGCGGGCGAGGACCCCGCCCAGGCCGACCAGGCGTTCGGGATCGGCACCGAGGACGACCCTGCCTTCCTCGGCATGCACGAGGCCAGCGCCCGCATCGCCGGCGGCACCCTCGCCGTCGCCCGAGACGTGTGGGAGGGGCGGGCGCTGCACGGCGTCAACTTCTGCGGCGGCATGCACCACGCGATGCCCGACAGGGCCGCCGGCTTCTGCATCTACAACGACGCGGCCGTCGCCATCCACTGGCTCCTCGAGCACGGCGCCGAGCGGGTGGCCTATGTCGACATCGACGTCCACCACGGCGACGGCGTCGAGCGCTGCTTCTGGGACGATCCGCGCGTCATGACCCTGTCCGTGCACGAGACGGGCCGGGTGCTCTTCCCCGGCACCGGCTTCCCTCGCGACCTCGGCGGCCCCTCGGCCGACGGCACCGCGATCAACGTGGCCCTGCCGCCGGGCACCGGCGACGCGGCCTGGCTGCGGGCGATCAACGCCACCGTCAACCCCCTCGTGCGGGCCTTCGCCCCCGACGTCCTGATCACCCAGCAGGGGTGCGACTCGCACTACCAGGACCCGCTCGCGCACCTCGCGATCTCGGTGGACGCCCAGCGGCAGGCCTTCGAGGGCCTGCACCGGCTCGCCCACGAGGTGAGCGGCGGCCGCTGGGTCGCCCTCGGCGGGGGAGGCTACGAGGTCGTCGACGTGGTGCCCCGCGCCTGGACGCACCTCACGGCCATCGCCACGCACCACCCGATCCGGCTGGACACCCCGATCCCCCAAGCCTGGCGCGACCACGTGCTGGAGCGCCACGGCCGGCCCGGGCCCGAGTCCATGAGCGACGGCGTGGCCGAGGGTGGCATCGTCTGGTGGCGGGGCTGGGAGTCGGGCTACGACCCCGAGGACCCCGTGGACCGCGCCGTCATGGCCACCCGCGAGGCGGCGTTCCCGCTGCACGGGCTCGACGTCTGGTTCGACTAGCCGTCACAAGATGGGCGCCGATCATGGGGTCGGCGGCGTGTCGACTGGACAGCATGGGTGAATCTCATCGCGGATTGCTCACGCGGCGTGACCGGAGCTCTAGAGTGCCAACCAGCACGCGTGTGAAGACTCGACGGGGAAGCCGACGACACCTCGTGCCCGGAGAGTGAGCCATCCCCTATGTCGTCCCAACGTCCTTTCGACGGTGTCCGCTTCTGCACGGTCGCCGAGGTCGCGGCCCGCATGCGCGTGAGCAAGATGACCGTCTACCGCCTCGTCCACAGCGGAGAGCTGCCCGCCGTCCGGGTCGGACGGTCCTTCCGCGTCCCCGAGCACGTCGTCGAGGAGTACCTCGCGCGCGCCTACACCGAGACCGCGTGAGGCCGGCGCGGACGGCATACGGCCTCGGTCGATTGGGTGAGGAGAGCCCGGGGCGCTAGGCTGGGGCGGATTCCCTCGTCGGCGGTGAGCGCGCCACGCGCACGTGACAACGTCGTGCACCGGCACGAGGCTCACGACCGACACTGCAGATCAGCTCGACGAAGGACACGCTATGGGTTCCGTGATCAAGAAGCGCCGCAAGCGCATGGCCAAGAAGAAGCACCGCAAGCTGCTTCGCAAGACGCGTCACCAGCGCCGCAACAAGAAGTGACCAGCAGAGCCCCTCGACCACGGTCGGGGGGCTCTGGTCATGCCCGGGTGCCGTCGGCGTCACCCCTGGCCTAGGCTCGGGACAGGTTCCCCCCAGCAGCCACGCGAGCAGCCTGGCCACCAGCCGCGCCGCCAGCCCGCCGCCAGCCCAGCGTCACCGAACGTCACCCAGGAGGTCCACGTGCCCGACGTCGTGCTCGTCACGGGTGTCTCCCGGCTGCTGGGCGGGCTCGCCGCGACGGCGCTAGCCGCCCGCGAGGACGTGGGCCGCGTCATCGGCATCGACGTGGTGCCACCGAGACGTCCGCTGATCGGGGTCGACTTCGTGCGCGTGGACCTGCGCAACCCGGTCATCACCCGGCTCGTGGAGCAGTACTCAGTGGACACCGTCGTCCACATGGGCGTCCTCGCGACCCCCACGGCCGCCGGAGGCCGGGCGTCGCAGAAGGAGATCAACGTCATCGGCACGATGCAGCTGCTCGCGGCGTGCCAGAAGGCCACCTCGCTGCGGCGGCTCGTGGTCAAGTCCGCAGCGGCGGTGTATGGCGCCTCCCCGCACGACCCCGCGGTGTTCACCGAGTCGGCGGCGCTGGGGGTGCGCACGGCCAACGGCTTCGGGCGCGACTCGTCCGAGGTGGAGTCCTACGTCGCGGGGTTCGCCCGGCGCCGCCCCGACGTCGAGGTGTCCGTCCTGCGCTTCGCCAACGTCATCGGGCCGAGCATCGCCACGGCCCTCACCGACTACTTCAGCCTCCCGGTCGTGCCGGTCCCCGCGGGCTTCGACGGGCGCCTGCAGTTCGTCCACGAGGACGACTGCGTCCGGGCGACCGTGCTGGCCTCCACCGCTGACGCCGACCGCGTCACCGGCGTCACCAACGTCGCCGGCGACGGGGTGCTCACCGTGCTCCAGTGCGCACGGATGATGCACCGGCCCGTCGTGCAGGCGCCCCTGCAGACCGAGGGCCTGCTGCGGCGCGGTTACGGCTGGTCCCGGATGGCGACCTTCCCGGAGGGGCAGTTCCGCCAGCTGGCGTACGGCCGCGTCGTCGACACCACCCGCATGAGGGAGCGTCTCGGCTTCGAGCCGAGCCGGACGAGCCGCGAGGCGTTCGGGTCGTTCGCCGAGACCGCCGGGCTGACCGTGCCGGGCGTCGACCTCGCCCGCACGGGGCTGGGCCGCGCCCAGGTCGTCCTGGCCGCCATGGGGTGGCTCCCCGACCCGTCCTCGACCCCCGGAGCCCGCTCGTGACCGACGACCCTCGCCCCGGACAGCCGGCCGACCCGACACGAGCCGTGCCCCCGATCGACGTGGACGCCGTGGTCGACGCCGTCGTGCAGGTGCTGCGCAGCGCCGCCGCTCTGGCCAAGATCCCGCCGGACGAGGCCGAACGGCAGATCGCCGAGCTGCTGGCCTTCGTGCGCCGCCGCCTGACCGCCGACTACGACGTCGACGAGTTCGGCTTCGACGAGGACTTCACGCTGCACGCCTACCTGCCCCTGCTGCGCCCCCTCTACCGCTCCTGGTTCCGCGTCGAGGTGCGCGGCGCCGAGCACGTCCCCGCCGAGGGCGGCGCCCTGGTCGTCGCCAACCACTCCGGGACGATCGCGCTCGACGCGCTCATGACGCAGGTGGCCCTGTATGACGACCACCCGGCGGGACGGCACCTGCGCATGCTCGGTGCCGACCTCGTCTTCGCCACGCCCGTCGTCGGGGACCTGGCCCGCAAGTCCGGCTCCACCCTGGCCACGGCCGAGGACGCCGAGCGGCTGCTCAGGGCGGGGGAGCTGGTCGGCGTCTGGCCCGAGGGCTTCAAGGGGGTCGGCAAGCCGTTCAGCGAGCGCTACAAGCTGCAGCGGTTCGGGCGTGGGGGATTCGTCGCCGCTGCCCTGCGCGCCGGGGTGCCGATCGTGCCGTGCTCCATCGTGGGCGCGGAGGAGACCTACCCGATGCTGGGCAACGCCTCGGGCCTGGCCAAGCTGCTGGGCATGCCCTACTTCCCCCTCACGCCGACCTTCCCGTGGCTGGGGATGATGGGGCTGGTCCCGCTGCCCAGCAAGTGGATCATCGAGTTCGGCGAGCCGGTGCGCACCGACGAGCTCGGGGCCGGGGCAGGGGAGGACCCCATGACGGTGTTCGCGCTCACCGACGAGATCCGGCAGACGATCCAGGAGAGCCTCTACCGCCTCCTCGCGACCCGGGACTCCGCCTTCTTCGGCTGACCTGCTCAGGTCGATCCGCACGCACGGCGTTCGTGCGCCCTGGCGTGGCCCTGCCGCCTCCTGGCAGGGCGGCTCCGTCCGGGGTCTCGGGCTGCGTCCCCCGTCTGCTTGGTCGTCTCCCGTCTGGTGCTGCAGCACCAGACCGAGGATGGCCGGACCGACGGGGGACGGTCGCCGAGACGGGGGACTGTCGCGGAGACGGAGGGCGACCGCAGTGGCACCTCGGTCGGTCTTATGACGAGCGCCTGCCGCGAGACGTGGTCGGCGTCAACGGCGCCGTGAGCGCACGGGCCCGGGGCCAGCAGACGTCAGTCGCTCCCGCAGGTGCCCGGATAGTCGCGCGTCCACCGGCTGGTCGTGCCCGGTGCGAACGCGTAGCCCGGCTCCGGGGTTGCGTCGACGACCACCGTGGTGGTGATCAGCCCGATGCGGCGGTCCCACTCGTAGCTCACCCCGGTCGTGCGCGGCAGGTGCACGATCCCGTTGCCCGGTACGCAGTGGTCGGCGAACCGCGGAGCCTCCGGCGTGACGAGGACCCCCGTCGGGATGTCCGAGGGCGCCGGGGTCGTCGGAGCCGGCGTCGTCGGGACGGGCTCGGTCGTGGTGCTGGTGGGTGTGGGAGCCGGCGTCGTCGGGACGGGCTCGGTCGTGGTGCTGGTGGGTGTGGGAGCCGGAGTCGTCTGCGTGGGAGTCGGCTCCGTCGTGGAGCTGGTGGGTGTGGGAGCCGGCGTCGTCGGGACGGGCTCGGTCGTGGTGGCGGTCGGGGTCGGCGCTGCGCTCGTGGTCGCCGGCGCCGGGGCGGTCGGGCCGGGCAGCCCCGGGGCGGCGCTGGTCGGGATGCTCGGCAGGGGAGTGACGGTCTCGGCCGGCGGGGTCACCGGCGGCTCGGGCGCCCCGGGCTCCGACGGCTCGGGTGCCGCGGGCGCAGTGGGCTCTGGCTCGGGAGCGCCGGGCAGGTCGGGCGCATCAGGCGCAACGGGCACGGTCACATCAGGCGCATCGAGCCCCACGACCGGGGGCGCCACGACCGTGGGCACGACGATCGTCGCCGTGACGGTCGGGACCTCGGGCTTGGGCAGGCAGGTCCCCAGGTCGGTGCCGGGCAGCGGCACCCACACCTGGCAGGGCGGGCTCGGCCTCGGCCCAGACGGGGTGGGCGTCGAGGTGGAGGGGGTGGGCGTGGGGTCCGCGTCCGTGGTGGTCGGTCGGGGCACGGTGGGCCGAGGCGTGCGGGTCCGGGTCGGATCCGTGGTGGGGCGCGGTCGGGGCTCGTCCGGCACCGTCGTCGGTCGCTGGGGCCGCGTGGTGCGGCCCGGGGTGGTGGGGACGCTGGGCGCGGGCACCGTGACCGTGGCGCCGGGCGAGGTGAGCAGCGGCGGGATCGTGGTGGGCGACGAGGGGCTCGGCGGCGAGGGCGACGTCGAGGGCGGGGCCGTGGTCGACGAGGGGGGCGACGTGGTGGCGCTCGGCCTCGGTGCCGGGACGGCGATGCCCGAGCAGGACTCGCCGCACGCGACGAGCTTGGCCCGCAGCTCGGTGGTGCCCTTGTCGACGGTGCTCTGCAGCGCGGCGAGCTCGCCCAGCGCCTCGGCCGGCAGCTTCTGCCGCAGCGTCTGCAGCTGGGGCTGGACCCAGCTCGTGAACTCCTGGACGACCCGCAGGTGGTCGGGCTCCCGCGTGTCGTCGAAGGCCGCGAACAGCTCGGTCTGGCCGGACTCGACCGACGCGGCCGCGTCGCTCAAGGACGTGCGGATGTCGTCGGCGACCTGCGGCGTCCGATCGGCGAGGGCGCCCGCGTCGGCGACGTGCTCGCGGGCGTGCGACAGCAGGGTCCGGCCCTGGGCTCCGTCGGACCCCGCGAGACGGACCTCGAGGCCGTCGACGACCCCGCGGACGGCATACAGCGCGTCCCCGGGGAGAGCCCCCTGGGCCGCGACGCCGAGGCCGGTGCCGGCCACGACGACGCCCGCGGCCGCGCCGGCGAGGACCTTGGGCCAGGTGCCGTGGATCGTGAGGACGGACGGCTGGGAGACCGGCGCGGGGGCGGACGTCGGCGGGGAGGCCGCGACCGCCGCCGCCTCGGTGCGCAGGGTGGCGGCCAGTCCGGAGACGAACGACGGGTCGGGCCCGGGGATCGGCACGGAAGCGACCTGCTGGGTCAGGCTCAGCAGGTCGGACATCGCGGGGGAGGGTGGTGTCGTGCCCTGGAGCATGGCTTCGAAGGCGTCGGCGTCAGCGCGGGACACGAAGTCGTCGATGAAGCTCACCATGGCACCCCTCCTCTCCTCAGTGTCTGGGTCTGGGTCTGGGTCTGGGTCTGGGTCTGGGTGTGCTGGTCCGCCATGCTCAACGAGCGAGCGGGCCGTAGGTTACGGGAACCGTCACAGGTCTTCGCCCTCCAGCGCCCGCTGCAGCGCACGCACGGCCCGGAGCTGCAGCTGCTTGACGGCGTTCTCCTTCTTGCCCATGACCTCGGCGGTCTCGGCGAGGGACAGCCCCTGGACGAACCGCAGCGTCACGCACTCCGCCTGCTCGGGGCGCAGCTGGGCGACGGCCTGCAGGAGCCGCTCGTCGCGCATCCGCTGGAGCACCTCGCCCTCGGGCGCCTCGACCTCGGTGTCGGCATCCCGCATGTCCTCGGTGGTCACCTCGAGCCGGAAGCGCGAGGACTTGGCGTGGTCGTTGACGACGTTGCGGGCGATCGTGACGAACCACGCCGCGATGTCCTTGCCCTGCCAGGTGAACCCCGACAGGTTGCGCAGCGCCTTGATGAAGGTCTCGCTGGTCAGGTCCTGGGCGGTGTGGACCGACCCCACGCGCACGTAGATGTAGCGGTAGACCACCTGGACGTAGCGCTGGTAGAGCTGCCCGAACGCGTCCTGGTCGCCGCCCTGCGCGAGGACCACGAGGGCGCGCACCCGCTCCAGCTCGTCGGGGTCCGGCCCGCTCCCACCGGAGGACGACCCGCCCCCGGTGCCGGATCCGCCCGGCGGGTCCGACAGCGCCAGCCACAGCAGGCTCAGGTCGACGGTGACCGACGCAGACATGGCGCCCCCCGCGTGCGGGTGGGCGCCGAGGAGTGCGGGAAGTCGCGTGGTCACCCGTAGGAGAGTGTCGCGATGCCGCGCCGTCGCGATGGTCTTGATAGGTCCTCCTGGCCCGAGCGACTCCCATTGCAGCACATGGCGGCTGCCCGGGACGAGCTTGCCGGGCCGGAACGTGCCGGCGCGTCCGCCCCGCGCGCACCGGCCCCCGTAGAGTCGGCACCGTGCACACCGACCTCACCAGCGCCCGCGTCGTCCTGCTCGGCCGCCCCGGCTGCCACCTGTGCGACGTCGCGCGCGCCACGATCCACGAGGTCGCCGGGGAGCAGGGGGTGAGCGTCGCGGAGTACTCCATCGATGACGACCCGGACCTGCGGGAGCGCTACGCCGAGCAGATCCCCGTGGTCTTCGTCGACGGGCGCCAGCACGACTACTGGAGGGTCGATCCCGCACGCCTGCGACGGGCGCTCGGGTGACGGCCGCACCGTCCTTTTGGGTGCCCGCCAGGCCGGGGCATACCCTGGACAACGGTGCCTACCCGCCGGACGGGGCGGGCAGAAGGGAGCCCCAGGGGCTGTGAAGGTCGAGGTCGCCGAGCGTCGTGAGCTGTCCGACGCCACCGTGCTCCGGCTACCCCTGTATCTCGAGGCGGTGGCCGCGCTCGCTGCCCGGGGGGTGGGCAGCGTCTCCTCCGAGGAGCTCGCCGCCTCCGCCCACGTCAGCTCGGCCATGCTGCGCAAGGACCTGTCCCAGATCGGCTCGCTCGGCGTGCGCGGCGTCGGCTACGACACCGCGGTGCTGACCGACCAGCTCGTGTCGGTCCTCGGCCGCGACGAGGTGCGCCCCGTCGTCATCGTGGGGATGGGCCGGCTCGGCCAGGCCCTCGCCTCCCACGGCGGCTTCGACGGCGACGGCTTCGAGGTGGTCGGGCTGTTCGACCACGACCCGCAGGTCGTCGGCGGCTCCGTGCTCGGCCTCGTGGTCCAGGACGTGGCCCGCCTCACCGAGGCGGTCTCGGAGCACGGTCCACGCGTCATCGGCGTGGTCGCGACCCCCGCGTCGGCCGCCCAGCAGGTCGCGGACCTGCTCGTGGCCGCCGACGTCCGCGCCATCCTCAACTTCGCCCCCACGACCCTGCAGGTCCCGTCGACCACCGACGTGCGGGCCGTCGACCTGTCGTCCGAGCTTCGCCTGCTCGCCCACCGCTCGCGGACCTCGCCCGCGTCGGCCCTCGGAGGTGCCCCCGCGTGACCCTGCTCGTCATCGGCCTGTCTCACCGCAGCGCCCCCATCGACCTGCTCGAGCGCACGACGCTCGGCGACGACCGTGCCCAGACCCTGCGGTCCGTCCTCGCGACGAGCCAGCAGGTGCGGGAGGCGCTCGTCGTGACGACCTGCAACCGCACCGAGGTCTACGCCGACGTGCTCACCTTCCACGGCGGGGTCGGCGAGATCGGCCAGGCGATCGCGGACGTGACCGAGGTCGACGCGCTGGTGCTGCGCGACCACCTCTACGTCCACCACGAGGACCGGGCGGTCTCCCACGCCTTCTCGGTGGCCTGCGGTCTGGACTCCATGGCGATCGGCGAGAGCCAGATCCTCGGCCAGATGCGCTCGGCCCTGCGCTCGGCCCAGTCGCGCGAGGAGGTCGGTCCCGAGCTCAACGCGTTGTTCCAGCGGGCCCTGCGCGTCGGCAAGCGCGCCCACACCGAGACCGAGCTCGACGACGTGTCCCTGTCGCTGGTCAGCGCCGGGCTGGAGGAGGCCGAGCGACACGTCGGTCCGCTGACCGAGCGGTCCGTGCTCGTCATCGGTGCCGGGGCCATGAGTGCCCTGTCCGTCGCCACGCTCACGCGGTCCGGGGCCGCCGAGGTGATCATCGCCAACCGCACCCAGGCCAAGGCCGAGCACCTGGCCCGCGCGTATGCCGCGCGCACCGTCCCCTGGGCCGAGCGCGTCGAGGCGCTCGCCTCCGCGGACGTGGTCGTGACCTGCACGGGCGCGTCCGGTCGCATCGTCGGCCGGGAGCTCGCCGAGCAGGTCGCCGCCGCCCGCCACCACCGCCCGCAGGCCTACGTCGACCTGGCCCTGCCCCTCGACGTCGACCCGTCCGTCAGCGAGGTCGAGGGCGTGCAGGTCGTGGGCCTGTCCCGGCTCGGCGAGCTCATGGCGCGCGACGGCATGGTCCCGGCCCAGGTCCAGCAGGTGCGCGACCTGGTCGTGGAGGAGGTCGCGGCATACCTCGCGGCTCGCCGCGTCCAGGCGGTGGCCCCGACGCTGACGGCGCTGCGCTCGCGCGCCCGCTCCGTCGTCGACGCCGAGCTCGAGCGACTCGACACCCGCACCCCGGACATGGACGAGGCCACCCGCAAGCAGGTCGCTCTGACGGTGCACCGCGTGGTCGAGAAGATCCTGCACACCCCCACCGTGCGGGTGAAGGAGATGGCCGACAAGGACGTGACCGGTAGCTACGCCGAGGCGCTGCACCGGCTCTTCGACCTGGACCCGCACACCGTGGCTGCCGTGTCGGCAGCCAACGTCGAGCCCCCCGTGGAGATCGGTCACCCTGATGCCTGAGCAGCAGATCGTCCGCCTGGGCACCCGCCGCAGCGCCCTCGCCACCACCCAGTCCGGCTGGGTCGCCGCGCGGCTGCGCGAGCTGGGCCTGGAGGTCGAGCTCGTCGAGATCACGACCGAGGGCGACGTCAGCGCCGCCCCCCTGACCACGATCGGCGGCACCGGGGTCTTCGCCTCGGCGATCCGCGAGGCGCTCCTCGACGGCCGGGTCGACTGCGCCGTCCACTCGCTCAAGGACCTGCCCTCCGCCCCCGAGCCCGGCCTCGTCATCGCCGCCGTGCCCCGTCGCGAGGACCCCCGTGACGCGCTCTGCGCCCGGGACGGCCTGACCCTCGCCGAGCTGCCGCCCGGGTCGGTGGTGGGCACGGGCTCGCCCCGCCGCGCCGCGCAGATCGCCGCGCTGGGCCTCGGCGTCGAGCTCGTCCCCATCCGCGGCAACGTCGACACCCGGCTGCAGCACGTCCGCGACGGGCGGTGCGACGCCGTGGTCCTCGCCATGGCCGGCCTCTCCCGGCTGGGGTTGCGCGACGTGGTCAGCGAGACGCTCGACCCCGTGCAGGTGCTGCCCGCCGCGGGTCAGGGAGCCCTCGCGCTCGAGTGCCGCGAGGACCACCCCCTGCGCGAGGTCTTCGCCCGCATCGAGGACGCCGAGACCCGGGCCTGCGTCGAGGCCGAGCGGGGCCTGCTCGCCCGGCTCGAGGCGGGGTGCACGGCTCCCGTCGGCGCCCTCGCCGAGGTGGTCGAGTCCGAGGACGGGCTGGAGCTGTCCCTGCGCGCCTTCGTCGGCAGCCCCGACGGGTCCGACGGCCTGCGGCGGTCCCTGACCGGATCGTGGACCGAGCCCCGTGACCTGGGTCACCGCCTGGCCGAGCTGCTCCTCGAGGACGGCGCCGCCGGACTCGCCGGGGTCGGGAGCGGACTTGGCAGCCCGAGCGGGGTGGGTCAGACTGCCCCCGAGAGCACCGACCCCCCGGCGTAGGAGCACCCGACGATGCGCAAGGCCTCGAGCACCGGCAGGACCACCGGGAGGCACGGCCCCGTGCCCGCCCCCCGGGCGGCGACGGGAGAGCGTGCGCACGTCGCCTTCGTGGGAGCCGGGCCGGGGGATCCCGGCCTGCTCACCCTGCGGGCGGCCGAGCTCCTGGGCCAGGCCCGCATCGTCCTGCTGGACCGTCCTGACGACGTCGAGGTCGTGCGTCGCCACTGCCGCGAGGACGTCGACGTGGTGCCCCTCGTCCCGGTCGGCCGCGTCGACCCGGCTGCGACGACGACCGGCGGCGCAGCGCCTTCCGGGCCGGCAGGCTCGCTGCCGCTGCAACGACTCCTCGACGCGGTCGGCCGCCTCGGGGGGACGGGCCTGGTCGTGCGTCTCATGAGCGGCGACCCGGGGGTGTTCTCCGGCCTGGAGGCCGAGTGCCGCGCCCTGAGCGAGGCCGACGTCCCCTACGAGGTCGTTCCGGGCGTCTCCAGCCTGCTGGCCGTCCCGCTGTATGCCGGGATCCCGCTCACCTCCCAGGACTCCCCGCGGCTGCACGTGTGCGACGCGGCCCTGCCGCAGGACCTCGAGGCGTCCGCCGCCGAGGACGTCACGGTGGTGATGTCCGGGACCCCCGGACGGCTGGTCGAGCAGCTCAGCACCCTCCTGGACGCCGGTCGCGCCCCCGAGACGCCCGTCGCCCTGACCGAGCACGGCACCACCGCGCACCAGCACACGAGTGCGACCACCCTGGGCGACGCCGCGCACGTCCTCGACCACGCCGACGAGGACCAGGAGCTGCTGGCCGTCATCGGCCGCACGGTGGAGCTGCGCAGCACCATGAGCTGGTTCGAGACGCGGCCGCTGATCGGCTGGAACGTCCTCGTCCCCCGCACCAAGGAGCAGGCGACCGGCGTCGTCGACCGGCTCGCGTCATACGGCGCGACCGCCACCGTGGTCCCGACCATCGGCATCGAGCCGCCCCGCACCCCGCAGCAGATGGACAAGGCCATCACCGGCCTGGTGACCGGGCGCTACGAGTGGATCGGCTTCACCTCGGTCAACGCCGTCCGCGCCGTGCGCGAGAAGTTCACGGAGTACGGCCTGGACACGCGGTCCTTCGCCGGACTGCGGATCGCGGCCGTCGGCGGCACCACGGCCGCGGCCCTGCGCGAGTGGGGTCTCGTGCCCGACCTCGTCCCGAGCGGGGAGCAGTCGGCCGCGGGGCTGCTCGAGGAGTGGCCGCCCTACGACGTGCTCCTCGACCCGATCAACCGCGTCTTCCTGCCGCGCGCCGACATCGCCACCGACACCCTCGTGGCCGGGCTGCAGGACATGGGCTGGGAGGTCGAGGACGTCACGGCCTACCGCACCGTGCGCGCCTCACCGCCTCCCGCGGAGGTGCGCGAGGCCATCAAGACCGGCCAGTTCGACGCCGTGCTGTTCACCTCGAGCTCCACCGTCCGCAACCTCGTCGGCATCGCCGGCAAGCCGCACCGCGCCACGGTCGTGGCCTGCATCGGTCCCGCGACGGCGCGCACCGCCGAGGAGCACGGCCTGCACGTCGACGTCCTCGCCCCCGAGGCCAGCGCCGACGCCCTCGTCGACGCGCTCGCCGACCACGGACACACGCTCGCTCGGGCGTCCTACGACGCGGGCGACCCCGTCGTGCTGCCCAGCAAGCGCCGCCGCCGCCGGCGCAGCTGAGCGCCGTCGCAGCCGCCGCAGCTGAGCACCGCCGGCGCACCACCACCTCGCGTCCCCGATCGCACCACACGACCGCACCACCGACCTCTGCTGGAGACACCCTTGAGCTACCCGCTCCACCGCCCCCGCCGCCTGCGCCAGAGCCCGGCCGTCCGCCGGCTCGTGGCCCAGACCCGCCTCCACCCGGCCCAGCTGATCCTGCCGGTGTTCGTCAAGGAGGGGGCGACCGAGCCGACACCCATCGGATCCATGCCCGGCGTGGTGCAGCACTCCCTCGACACCCTCGAGCAGGCGGCGCGCGAGGCGGTCGCGGCCGGGGTCGGCGGGATCATGGTCTTCGGGGTCCCCACCAGCAAGGACGCCGTGGGGTCCGGCGCGACCGACCCGGACGGCATCCTCAACGTCGCCCTGCGCCGCCTGGCCGACACGGTCGGGGACGAGCTCGTCGTCATGGCCGACCTGTGCCTCGACGAGTTCACCGACCACGGGCACTGCGGGGTCCTCGACGCCCGCGGCGGTGTCGACAACGACGCCACCCTGGAGCGCTACGCCGCGATGGGCCTGGCCCAGGCCGAGGCGGGCGCCACCGTGCTCGGGCTCTCCGGGATGATGGACGGCCAGGTCGGGCACGTGCGCCGAGCCCTCGACGAGGCCGGCCGCACCGACACGATCGTGCTGGCCTACGCCGCCAAGTACGCCTCCGGCTTCTACGGCCCCTTCCGTGAGGCCGTCTCCAGCTCGCTGCAGGGCGACCGCGCGACCTACCAGCAGGACCCGGCCAACTTCACCGAGTCGCTGCGCGAGACCCGCCTCGACATCGAGGAGGGCGCCGACATGGTCATGGTCAAGCCGGCCCTGCCCTACCTCGACGTGCTGGCCGCCGTCGCGGCCGAGTCCACGGTGCCCGTCTCGGCCTACCAGGTGTCGGGGGAGTACGCCCAGATCGAGGCCGCCGCGGCCCACGGGTGGATCGACCGCGACCGCGTCGCGCTGGAGGCCCTGACGAGCATCCACCGCGCCGGTGCGCAGCAGATCCTCACCTATTACGCAAGCTCGGCAGCACGCTGGCTGAACTAGTCGTTACGCTGGGTGCTTGTCGGTGCCCCGAATGACGGCACCCAGGGGAGCGAGGGTCTTGTGACGGACGACGTGCGGTGGTTGAGCCCGGCGGAGCAGGTGTCGTGGCGGGCCTACCTGCGTGGGCAGCGCCTGCTCGAGGTCGCCCTCGACCGTGACCTGCAGACCCACGGCGTCTCCCTGTCGGAGTACGAGATCCTGTCCATGCTGTCCGAGCAGCCCGGACGCCGGGAGCGCATGTCCGAGCTGGCCGCCCTCGTGGTCCAGTCGCGGTCCCGCCTCACCCACACCGCCAACCGCCTCGAGCGACGCGGCTGGGTCCAGCGGCACCCGGTCCCCGGCGACGGGCGCGGCGTCGAGCTGGTCCTGACCGACGCCGGCGTCGAGGCCGTGGTCGAGATGGCCCCCGTCCACGTCGAGAGCGTGCGCCGCCACTGGCTGGACGCCCTGTCGCCCGAGCTCGTGCAGGCGCTCGGCGACGCCATGACCCGGGTCCGTGACGACAACGGCACCTCGCAGCAGCAGCGGGCCGAGGTCGCCCGCGTCTGCGGCGACTGACGAGCACGGGTTCGACCCGCGCCCGGCCGGGCTGAGAGACTGAGCCGCATGACCACCCAGCCCCCGTCATACCCGTCTGCCGCTCCCGCCTCCGAGGCGTGGTTCGAGCGGGCGAGCGCCGTGATCCCCGGCGGGGTCAACTCCCCGGTCCGGGCCTTCCGATCCGTCGGTGGGACCCCGCGGTTCATGGCGAGCGCGACCGGCCCCTATCTCACCGACGTGGACGGCCGGGAGTATGTCGACCTGGTGTGCTCCTGGGGGCCGATGATCCTCGGGCACCAGCACCCCACCGTCCTGGAGGCCGTGCACGAGGCCTCGCACAAGGGCTTCAGCTTCGGCACGCCCAGCGAGAACGAGGTGCTGCTCGCCGAGGCGATCGTCAACCGCGTCGAGCCGGTCGAGCAGGTGCGCCTGGTGTCCAGCGGCACCGAGGCCACGATGAGCGCGCTGCGCCTCGCGCGGGGCTTCACCGGCCGCTCGGCGGTCGTGAAGTTCGCCGGGTGCTACCACGGCCACGTCGACGCGCTGCTGGCGCACGCGGGCAGCGGCGTCGCGACCTTCGCCCTGCCGGACTCCGCGGGCGTCCCCGCCAGCTCGGCCGGCGAGACGATCGTGCTGCCCTACAACGACGTCCGCGCCCTCGAGGAGGCCTTCGCGCGCCGCGGCGACGAGATCGCTGCCGTCATCACCGAGGCCGCCCCGGGCAACATGGGGATGGTCCCGCCGGCGCCCGGCTTCACCGCCGCCCTGCGCCGGACGACCCGCGAGCACGGCGCGCTGCTGATCAGCGACGAGGTCATGACGGGCTTCCGCGCCTCGGCCGCCGGGTGGTACGGCCTCGAGGGCCCGACCGTCCACGGCGCCCCCGACCTGTTCACCTTCGGCAAGGTCATGGGCGGCGGTTTCCCGGCCGCGGCCTTCGGCGGGCGCCGGGACGTGATGGAGCACCTCGCGCCCAACGGCCCCGTCTACCAGGCCGGCACCCTGTCGGGGAACCCCGTGGCCACCGCCGCCGGCCTCGCCACGCTGCGCGGCTGCACGCCCGCGGTCTACGAGCGCCTCGAGCACGCGGCGCACGCGATCGCCGACGGCGTGGCCGCCGAGCTGGCCGCCGCCGGGGTGGCCCACACGATCCAGTGGGCCGGCTCGATGTTCTCCGTCTTCTTCCGCGAGGGCCCGGTGCTGTCCTACGCGGACGCGCAGGGCCAGGACACCGCCGCGTTCGGGCGCTTCTTCCACAGCATGCTCAGCCAGGGCGTCCACCTGCCCCCGAGCGCCTACGAGTGCTGGTTCGTCAGCGCCGCCCACGACGACGCGGCGGTCGACCGCGTCCTCGCGGCCCTGCCGGCCGCTGCCAGGGCGGCCTCAGCCGACGATGCTACGATGGGAGCGTGACGAGCAGCATGACCGCGACGGCCCGCACGATCGTGCACGTGATGCGTCACGGCGAGGTCCACAACCCCGCCAAGATCCTCTACGGACGCCTGCCCGACTACCACCTGTCCGACCTCGGTCGGCAGATGGCCGACCTGGTGGCCGAGTCGCTGGAGGGCCGCGACGTCGCCCTCGTCGTCGCCTCGCCGCTCGAGCGCGCGCAGGAGACGGCCCGGCCCGTGGCCGAGCACTTCGACACCCCGATCCTCACGGACAGCCGGCTCATCGAGGCCGGCAACCACTTCGAGGGCCGCAGGTTCGGCCACGGCGCGGGGTCGCTGCGGCGCCCCGCCAACTGGTGGCTCGTCCGAAACCCCTTCACCCCATCCTGGGGAGAGCCCTACCGCGCCATCGCCCGCCGCATGGAGGCGGCCGTGGACGCGGCCCGCCAGCATGCGCCCGGCCGCGAGATCGTGCTCGTCTCCCACCAGCTGCCCGTCTGGACGCTGCGCCGCCACCTCGAGGGTCGCCCCCTGTGGCACGACCCGCGACGCCGGCAGTGCAGCCTGGCCAGCCTCACGAGCCTGCACTACGACGGCGACCGCCTCACCTCGATCGTCTACAGCGAGCCCGCGGGCGCGCTCCTGCAGGTCGCTGAGCCCACGGTGGGGGCATGACGCAGGTCCGACGCACGCTCTGCGCCGCGCTCGCGGCGGTCGCGATCGGCATACCGCTCGCCGGCTGCTCCGACGACGCGGGCTCGATCAACGCCCAGGCCCGCTCCGGTGACCAGAAGGGCTACATCTCCGGCGACGGCACCATCGAGCGGCTGACCGCGGCCCAGCGCAAGGAGCCGGTGGCGCTGCAGGGCACGACCCTCGACGGTGCCTCCTGGTCCGTCGCGCAGCAGCGCGGCCACGTCGTCGTCCTCAACCTCTGGGCCTCGTGGTGCCCGCCCTGCGTCGAGGAGCAGCCGCGGCTCAACGCCCTGCACGCCGCCGTCCGCAAGACCCACCCCGACGCGGTCTTCATGGGCGTGCACGCGGGCCGCGAGTCCTCCGACAACGCCCGCGACTTCGCGCGTGCCCGTCAGGTGCCCTATCCCACGCTGGCCTTCGACGGCCAGACCGTGCTGGCGCTGCAGGGCAAGGCGCCCTCGCCGCCGACCACGCTCGTGCTGGACAAGCAGGGGCGCATCGCGGCCCGGGTGCTCGGCGCCATCACGTCCGAGCGCACCGTGCAGGACCTCGTCGACGACGTCGCCAAGGAAGCCGGGTGATCGCCGGCGTCACCGACGTCATCGCCGAGGGCACCCTCCCGCTCGCGGCGTGCGTCGCGCTGCTCGCCGGCGCCGCGTCCTTCCTGTCGCCGTGCGTGCTCCCGCTCGTGCCCGGCTTCCTCGGCTACGTCACGGGGCTCGGTGACACGCGCCTCGAGGACCGCCGCACCAGCCGCATGCTCGCGGGCACGCTGCTCTTCGTCCTCGGCTTCACCGTCGTCTTCGTGCCGCTCGTGATCCTCGTCGTCACCTCGGTCTCCACCCTGCTGCGCGAGCACCGGGAGGTCCTCGAGCGGGTCGGTGGCGTCGTCGTCGTGCTGCTCGCCCTCGTCTTCGCCGGGATGGGGACCCAGCGCCAGGTCAAGGTCGGCTGGCGACCCGCGGCCGGTATGGCGGGAGCCCCCCTCCTCGGCGCGGCCTTCGCGCTCGGCTGGACCCCCTGCATCGGCCCCACGCTCGGTGCCGTCATGGCGCTCGGCAGCCCCCTGGACGACTCCGCCACCGGGCCGCTGGCGCGCGGCGCCGTGCTGGGCGTGGCCTACTGCCTCGGTCTCGGCCTGCCGTTCCTGCTGCTGGCCGGTGGCTACGGCCGGCTCTCGGGCACCTGGACCGCGCTGCGCCGCCACCAGCGGGCGCTGCAGCTCGCCGGGGCCGGCCTGCTCCTCGTCCTCGGCCTGCTCATGGTCCTGGGGCTGTGGCAGCCCCTGGTCGCGGGCCTGCAGACGCGGCTCACCGAGCTCGTCGGGAACCCGGTCCTCTGATGCCCGCCACCTCCTCCCACACGCGTGACCGCGCCACCGGCGGCGGCGGCGCTGGCGACGGCGCCGACATCACCCAGCCTCGGCTCGGCCCGATCGGCTGGCTGCGCTGGGCCTGGCGCCAGCTCACCAGCATGCGCACCGCGCTGCTGCTCCTGCTGCTGCTGGCCCTCGCCGCCGTCCCGGGCTCGGTCTTCCCCCAACGCGACATCGACCCGGTCAAGACCCGCGACTACCTCGAGCAGCACAAGACCCTCGGCCCCTTCATGGACCGCGTCGGGCTGTTCGACGTCTACGCCTCGCCGTGGTTCGCCGCGATCTACCTGCTGCTGTTCATCTCCCTCGTCGGCTGCGTCGTGCCCCGCCTGCGCCTGCTGTGGCGCGAGCTGCGCGCCGCACCGCCGCGAGCCCCTCGTGTCCTCGACCGGATGCCGGAGCACCGCGTCGTGGAGCTCGGCGACGTCGAGCCGGAGCGCGCGCTCGCGGCGGCCCGCGAGGTGCTGCGGAGCCGGCGCTACCGGGTCCGCGCCGCCGACGCGGCGGCCACGGGTGGGGCGGGGCGGTCGGCATACGGCTCGGTCTCGGGAGAGCGCGGCTATCTGCGCGAGGTGGGCAACCTGCTGTTCCACGTCGCCCTGCTCGTCGTCATCGTGGGCGTGGCCCTCGGCCACCTGCTCGGCTGGCGCGTCGACGCGATCGTGCCCGAGGGGGAGACCTTCGCCAACACGACCAGCCAGCACGACACCTTCACCAAGGGGCCGTGGGTCGACGAGGAGTCCCTGCCGCCCTTCACCGTCCGCGTGGACCAGATGCGCGTGGCCTTCGAGACCACGCTCAAGGGCAAGCAGTTCGGGCAGCCGCGGTCCTTCGAGGCCGACGTGACCACCCGGGACACGCCCGGGGCCGCCGAGCGCCGCCGCAAGCTCGAGGTCAACGAGCCGCTGAGCTTCGGGCAGTCCTCGGTCTACCTGCTCGGCAACGGCTACGCCCCGGTCATCACCGTCAAGGACGCGCAGGGTCGTCAGGTCTACAAGCAGGCCACCGTGTTCCGCCCGCAGGACAACAACTACACGTCCACCGGCGCGGTCAAGGTCTCGGCGCTGCCCCCCGGCGAGCAGCTCGGCTTCCTCGGGCTGTTCGCCCCGACCATCTCCGACGAGGCGCTGCGCGCGATGCCCCAGTCGGACTTCCCGGCGCCGGTAGCGCCCGGCCTGCTGCTCGAGCTGTGGGAGGGCGACCTGTTCCCCGGCGGTCGGCCGCAGTCCGTCTACACGCTCGACACCCAGGCGATGAAGCAGCCGACGCTGGAGAGCGGCCTGCCCGTGCGCCTCGCGCTGCGTCCCGGTGAGACCCAGACCCTGCCGGGCGGCCGCGGGACGGTGACCTTCGAGGGCGTGCAGCGCTTCGCCGGGCTGTCGGTGCGCTACGACCCGGGCAAGCCCGTGGCCCTGCTCGGCGCGGTACTCGTGCTCGTCGGCCTGGTGCTGTCCCTCGTCGTGCGGCGCCGACGCGCCTTCGTGCGGGTCGGCGAGCGCGATGGACGTACCCTGCTGGAGGTGGCCGGTCTCGCCAAGAACGACGACCCCCGCCTGGGGGAGGCCGTCGACGACCTCACCGAGCAGCTCTGCGAGCGACTCGGGCTGACCCCGCCCGCCCGGTCCACGAAGGAGAACGCACGATGACCAACGAAGCCCTCGCGGGCTACTCCAACCTCGCGGTCTACTCCGCGCTCGTCGTGCTGGGCATCGCGTTCCTCGCCTTCGCCGTCGACCTGGCGGGCACCCGCAGCCGCGCGCTCGCGGGCCGGTCGGGCGCCTCGGGCGAGGGCCGTATGTCGGCCGCCTCCGGCGGCACGGACACCCTCGTCCGGGGTGACGCCCCCGCCGTGGTGCAGGCCGACGAGGGTCCGTCTCGTCGCCAGGCCGCCGGCATCGGGATCGCCCTGTCGCGGCTCGCGTCGCTGCTGCTCGTGGCGGCCGTGGTGATGCGGGCGCTGTCGGTGTCGCGGGCTCCCTGGGGCAACCTCTACGAGTACCTCCTCACCGCGGCGGCCGCCGTCAGCGTGGTCTACGTCGTGATGTCGCTGCGCCGGGACGTGCGCTGGCTCGGGGTCTTCCTCACCGCGCTGCTGATGCTCATCCTCGGGCCCGCCCTCACCGTCTACACCGAGGCGGGGCAGCTCATGCCCTCGCTGCGGTCCTACTGGCTGGTCGTGCACGTGTCGATCGCCATCATCGCCACCGCGATCTTCGCCATCGGCGCGGCGCTCAGCGCGCTCTACCTCGTGCAGGAGTCGAGCGAGCGTCGCCAGGCGGCGCAGGCCCGGCTCTCGGGGTGGCGCCAGACGCTGCTCGCGGCCCTGCCGCCGTCGCGGACGCTGGACCGGATGGCCTACGGGCTGCACGTGGTCGCGTTCCCGCTGTGGACGTTCACCGTCATCGCCGGCGCCGTCTGGGCCGAGAAGGCCTGGGGACGCTACTGGGGCTGGGACCCCAAGGAGGTCTGGTCCTTCATCATCTGGGTGGTCTACGCGGCCTACCTGCACGCCCGCGCCACGACCGGCATGAAGGTCCGCACCGCCACCTGGATCGCGATCGCCGGGTTCCTCTGCATCGCCATGAACTCCTTCGTGGTCAACAAGTTCATGTCCGGCATGCACTCCTACTCGGGGATGTGATCGACCGATGAGCTCTCCTGGACTGCGCTACTCGCTGCTGCGGATCATGCTGTTCCTCGGCTGCCTGATCGTCCTGTGGCTCGTGGGGCTGCGGGGCCTGCTCCTGGTCATCCTCGCCGGCCTGCTGTCCATGGTCGCCTCGCTGTTCGTCCTGCGCGGACCCCGTGAGGAGTTCAGCGCCCGCATCGCCGAGCGGGTCGACCGCAAGGCCGCGCGCGCCGAGGCGGCGGGAGCGCACAAGGTCTCCGACGAGGAGGTCGAGGACGACGAGATCAGGCGGACGTCGAGCGACGGCAGGATCGACGACCGCGCCGCGCGGCGGACCGACCGCCGGCACGACGGTCTCTGACATGGCCGGCGTCGACCCGACCGCCGCCGAGGTGGCTGACTCCGAGGTGGCCGGCACTCAGCCTGCTGACGCTCAGCCGGCCGGCGAGGCGCAGGGGACCCCCACCTCGTTGCCGTTCCGGCTCGGGGACTCCTACGCCAGGGCGGTCCCGGCCCTGTCGCTCGCGTGGTCGGCCGCTCCCGTCCCCGCAGCGCGCCTGCTCACCCTCGACGAGGGGCTGGCTGACGATCTGGGCCTGGACCCGGCGTGGCTGCGCTCGCCCGACGGGGTGGCCCTGCTCAGCGGACAGGTGCCCGAGGGCGTGACGACCGTCGCCCAGGCCTACGCCGGCCACCAGTTCGGCGGCTACTCGCCGCGGCTGGGCGACGGGCGCGCCCTCCTGCTGGGGGAGCTCGTCGACGGGTCCGGCACTCGCCGCGACCTGCACCTCAAGGGCTCGGGTCGCACCCCCTTCGCCCGCGGCGGCGACGGCAAGGCCGCGGTGGGTCCCATGCTGCGCGAGCACCTCGTGAGCGCCGCCATGCACGGGCTCGGCATCCCGACGACGCGGGCCCTCGCGGTGGTCGCGACCGGCGAGACGGTGCTGCGCGAGACGCCGCTGCCGGGGGCGATCCTGGCGCGGGTCGCCGCCAGCCACCTGCGGGTCGGCACCTTCCAGTACGCCGCCGCGACCGGTGACCCCGCCCTGCTGCGATCGCTGGCGGACTACGCCATCGCCCGCCACCACCCGGAGGCGGCCGAGGCGGACGAGCCCTACCTCGAGCTGTTCCGCCGGGTGACCCTGGCCCAGGCCGAGCTCGTCGCCCGATGGTCCCTGGTGGGCTTCGTCCACGGCGTCATGAACACCGACAACATGACCATCTCCGGCGAGACCATCGACTACGGCCCGTGCGCGTTCATCGACGCCTACGACCCGGCGACGGTCTTCAGCTCGATCGACACGGGTGGTCGCTATGCCTTCGGCAACCAGCCTGCGGCCGCGCAGTGGAACCTCGCGCGCCTCGGCGAGACGCTGATCCCGCTGATCGCTGGGGGCGCCGAGGGCGCCGAGGGCGCTGAGGGCACTGAGGGCGCGGCCGGTGCGGACGCTGCGGTCGAGGCCGCGACGGGCGTGCTGCACGAGTTCGCCGAGCGCTACGACCGGGTCTTCGTGGACGGCATGGCCGCCAAGCTCGGCCTGGCCGGTCTCGACGCGGCGACGACCCGTGACGTGGTCCGTCCGCTGGTCACAGACCTGCTCGCCCTGCTGCAGACCCATGGCGTTGACTGGACGTCCTTCTTCCGCGCCCTCGCGGCGGGAACGGCGGGCGGTCATTTCCTCGACGCCATGGCCTTCGACGCCTGGAGCGCCCGTCGCGACGCCCTGCTGCCGGACGACCGGGCGGCCGTCGCGGCCCGGATGGACGCGGTCAACCCGGTCTACGTGCCGCGCAACCACCGGGTCGAGGAGGCCCTGGCTCGCGCGACAGCGGGCGACCTCGGGACGTTCGAGCGGCTGCTCGACGCCGTCTCGAGCCCGTATGCCGAGCGGCCCGGCCTCGAGGACCTGCGCGGTCCTGCGCCGGCGGGGGCGCCACGCCACATCACCTACTGCGGCACCTGACCTACCGCCGGTAAAGGCATCGACCGCCCTTCGTTCGCCAGGTCGATGCCTTTACCCCCGGTAGGTCTGTCAGTGGATCGCGAGGCCGGCGGCCAGGAGCCCGCCGTAGGTCAGGGCCACCAGGCCCGTCGCCGCGAGCACCCGGATCAGCGCGGGACCGGTCGCGCCGCGCAGCACGTCGAGGCACGGCTTGATCGCGGGCAGCAGGCCGACCAGCCCGAGCAGCGCCCACCGGTGACCGGCCCAGGCGGCCAGGCCGGCGCACACCGCGGGGACGACCATGAGCACGACAAACAGGATCCGCGTGCCGCGGTCCCCGAGCCGCACCGCGAGGGTGCGCTTGCCCGCCACCTCGTCCCCGCTGATGTCGCGCAGGTTGTTGGCGACGAGGACCGCCGTGATGATCGAGCCGATGCCGACGGCGCCCGCCCAGGTGCCCGCGTCGACCTTCTCGGCCTGGGTGTATGCCGTGCAGACCGTCGCCACCAGCCCGAAGAACACGAACACGAACACCTCGCCCAGCCCGGCGTAGCCGTAGGGGCGGCGTCCGCCGGTGTAGAACCAGGCCGCCAGGACCGCGGCGATCCCGATCAGCAGCAGCCAGGTGTCACCGGACAGTCCCATGAGCGCCAGCCCGGCGAGGCAGGCGAGCCCGAAGCACGTGAACGCGGCGTACTTGACCAGCAGCGGCGTCGCGAGGCCACCGCCGACGAGCCGCACCGGCCCGACCCGGTCGGCGTCGGTGCCGCGGATGCCGTCGCTGTAGTCGTTGGCGTAGTTGACGCCGACCTGCAGGAACAGCGCGACCAGCAGCGCGAGGAGGGCGAGCGCGGCGTCCCACTGCCCGAGCCCCGCTGCGGATCCGGTGCCGACGGCGACGGGAGCAAGAGCGGCGGGCAGGGTCCGGGGGCGAGCGCCCTCGACCCACTGGGAGATGGTGGCCATGAGCACATTGTCTCGTGATCGAGAGATCGCGGTGCGCACGGCACGCGCGCCGGACGGGTGAGTCGTCGCCCATGGCCCGGAAGCCGAAGACCGATGACGAGCGACTCAGCTGCCGCCCGGCCCGGACCCCCTCTCCCGCGGCCTCGGCGCCGCGCTGAGCACCTGGGACAGCAGGTCCCGGACGGCCGCGGGGTCCGGCTTGCCCGGGCCCCGCTGCGGTATGCCGTCCGCGGCGGCGACCACCCGGGGCAGGGCGTGGGCCGCGAGGTGGGGGCGTAGCGCCGCCCGCACCCGCTCGGCGTCCCAGCCGGTCGCGACCTCGTCCGCCGCCGGACCGCCGACTCCGTCAGGTCCGGGGTGACCGCCACCCCCACCGCCACCGTCGCTTCCGCCTCCGTGGCCGCCGTCGCGCGCGCCGTCCTCGACGACCAGCGCTCCGACGACCTGACCCCACTCGAGGTCGGGGACGCCGACGACGACGCACTCGCGGACGCCGGTGACGTGGGCCAGGATCGCGTCCTCCACGACGCGGGGGGCGACCTTGAGCCCGCCGGTGACGATCACGTCGTCGGCCCGACCCAGCACCGTGAGGGTGCCGTCCTCGGCCAGCTCTCCGAGGTCGTCCGTGCGGAACCACCGCGTGCCGTCCTCGACCGTGAAGTGGGTTGCGGTGAGGGCCGTCTCGCCGAGGTAGCCGTCGGCCACCATCTCGCCCCCCAACGAGATGCGTCCCTCGTCGAGCCGGACGCGGGCGCAGGAGAGTGGCCGTCCGTCATACACGCACCCGCCCGCGGTCTCGCTCATGCCGTAGGTCCGCACCACGCGCAGCCCGGCCGCCACCGCCTGCGCGTGCACGGTAGCGGGCAGCGCGGCCCCGCCGACGAGGATCCCGTCGTACGTCGCCGCGGCCTCGGCGCCCAGAGGTGAGGCGAGCAGCCGGACCAGCTGGGTCGGTACGAGCGAGGTGTAGTGGCGGACGCCACCGGTGAGACGCTCGGTCGCCGCGGCGAAACCCTCGGGGGTGAAGGGTCCGTCGTCGATCGCGACGGGGGAGTGCCCGGCCAGCAGCGAGCGGGCGAGGACCTGCAGGCCGGCGATGTGCGTGGGCGGCAGGGCCAGCAGCCACTGCCCGTGGCCATCGAGGTGCTCGGCCGTGGCCTCGCCGGATGCGCGCACGGCCGCGGCCGACAGGACGGCCAGCTTGGGCGTCCCGGTGGAGCCGGAGGTGCCGACGACGATGGCGGTGCCCTCCGGCGGCGAGGGCACGTGGTCCGATCGGTCCGGCGGCTCCCCGCTCGGGCACACCGCCGCACCACGCCCGGTGAGGGCCAGCTCGAGGGGCGCCAGGTCGCCGACCGCCGAGGCGGGGGACTGCGTGCCGGGCCAGTGGACCATCGTCATGCCACCGACCCTAGCCGCGCCCACCGACAGACCCTCCTGCACAGGTCTGGCGCCATTCCTGCGCATGTGTAGGATATGTGCATGTCCCTCCTCGAACGCCGCCTGCAGATCCTGCTCGACCAGGATCGCTACGACCGGGTCGCTCGCGCCGCCGAGGACTCCGGCCAGAGTGTCGGGGCGGTGATCCGGCACGCCATCGACGTCACCTACCCCGAGGACGTCGGCGCGGCCCAGCACGCGGCCCGGCGCTTCCTAGACCGTACGTCCGAGCCCCGAGACGAGCCGCCTCTCGACCTCCGGGAGCTCCGGCGCAACCTGGATGACGAGCTCATGGCCACGCTGCCCTCGTGAACGAGGTCTTCGTCGACAGCGCGGTGCCACTCCTGGCCGCGGGCGGCGCCCATCGCTTACGGGCGGCATCACGGGAGGTGATGGCTGCGGTGGCGGCCGGGAGCGTCCGCATGCACGCCAGCGTCGAGATGCTGCAGGAGTTCACCCACCACCGCATGCGGATGGGTGCGGTGCCCGAGGCGTTGCTGGACGCTCGAGACCTGGCGGACATGACCGTTGTCCATGCCTTTGACCTGGAGGTCTGGCAGGAGGCGACCCGCCTGATGCAGGTCAGTGCGATCCGCGGGCGAGACGCTGTGCACGCAGCGACCGCGCTGCTGGCCGGTTTCGACGAGATCATCTCCCCAGACACCGACTTCGTCGACGTGCCGGGTCTGCGACGCATCCACCCGGCCGACTGGCCGGTCTCCTGACCCCAGCCTCCGCCTGTCCGGTGTCCGCTGATCCGTCGACCTGTGGACCCACCGAGATCGGCGGCCGGGCTCAGGGACGGACAGGGAGGCCCAACGCCCTCGTCACCCCGTGCAGGGTGCTGAGGGTCACGACGATCGACAGGGCGGCGCACGTCGTCATCGCGGCGCCCACGGGCATCACCTCCGCCAGACCGCCCGCGAGCAGCGCGCACAGCCCCTGCGTCGTCATCCGCCCCGCCCCCTCGACCCCTTGGACCTGCCCCCGCACCTCCACCGGCGTGAGCTCCAGCAGACGTTCCTGCAGCGCGAGGGTGCCCGAGTAGCCCACCGTCGCGAGCAGCACGAGCGCGGCGGCGACCGGCAGCGCGGGCTCGGCCACGAAGGCCAGGAAGGGCGCGGCCAGCAGCAGCCGCAGCCATGGGCTCAGCCGGGCGCGCGTCGCACGCGTGACGAGCCGGCCCATCGCGAGGTCGCCGACCAGCATCCCCAGGGCGCCCGCGACGAACAGCGACCCCGCCGCGCCCCCGGCATACGGCACGAACAACGCCTCGCACCCCACGACCAGCCCGTTGGGCACCCACGACGTGACCAGGAGGGGGCGCAGGCGTCGCTGCCGGGCCAGCCAGGCGTTGGTCGTGACGGTCTGCCGCAGGCTGGGTCGTCGCACCGGCCGGGCGGAGTGCTCCCGCACGCCCACTGCCGTGACCACCGTCGAGGCCAGCAGCAGGAGGACGTCGGCGAGGAAGAGCTCCCGGGGGCTCAGCCATGGCAGCAGCACCGCCGCCGCCGCGAACCCGAGGATCTGCATCGACCCCGTAGCGACGTTCATCAGCGAGCGGGCCGTCGCATAGCGTGACTCGCCGACGACCTCGGACAACAGGCCCAGCCGTATGCCGCCCGCCACCGACATGACCAGGCCGAGGGCGATGAGCAGGACGAACCGCAGCACGAGCGGCAGGCCGGGGACCAGCTGGCCGGCGACGAGCAGGGTGCCGACGAGCTGCAGGCCGACGAGGACGCGACGCGGGCGGGCGGAGTCGGCGAGGGACATCAGCGTGGACGCGCCGAGGACGTTGGCGAGCGTGGGGCCGAACAGGCTCAGCGCCGTGAGCAGCGGCGAGCCGGTCTCTGCGTCGACCAGGGTGGCGAGCGCCAGCCCGCCCAGCGAGCTGCCGGCGACGAGCGCCGCGAATCCCGTGAAGAGCGCACGCATCTCGCGGTTGCGCAGGAGCGTGGTGTAGGTGAGGGGCACTCGCACACCCTCGGCCCCGCTCTGCAGCGCGGCCTAGGATTTCGTCAGGAGGCGAAACGTGAGCGAATGGATCCTGGGCCCAGACGTGCTGGCCCGAGCGCATTTCTGCGTGTCGCACCTCGCGGTGGCCCTCGCTGCGCTCGCTCGGCTGGCCGCGCGGCCGACACCGTCCTTCACCGCAGCCCTGTCGGGTCGCCCGGTCCATCAGGCGCTGGTGGCCGAGGCCTTCGCGCCGCGATGGGTCGCGGACTGCTTCTCCCGCGCGAGCCCGCCCGGCCGCGACCTGCGCGAGGAGCTCGAGCCCGTCCGCGCCGTCTCGGACGCGCAGGTCCGTCGCGACGTCCACGCCACGGCGGGTCGCCCCCTGCCGCCCGCCCTGCGCCGTGGCCGTGGCCGTGCCAGTGGGTCGAGTCGTGAAGCCAGCGGCGGTCTCGGCCAGGCCGTGGCAGAGCTTCTCGAGCTGGCGTGGGAGCAGGAGGTGGAGCCGCAGTGGCCACGGCTGCGCCGCGTCCTCGAAGGTGACGTCGTGTCGCGCACGGCGGCGCTGGGCCGGGGCGGGTGGGTGGCGGCGCTCGAGGGGATCCGCCCGTCGACCGCCTACCTGGGCGGGGGCACCCTGCGGGTGAGCGGCCATGACCTGCTGCCCAAGGTCCTCGACGACGCCCACCTGGCCTTTCACCCCGTCCAGGCCGGTCGCGGCTTCGTCATGTGGGACCTCGCGGCAGGGCGCTACGCCCTGACCTACCCGGCGACGGGGACCGGGCTCACCAGCCCCTTACCCGACGACGCGGCGCTGGACCGGCTCCTCGGCCGCAACCGCGCGACCGTGCTTCGGCTCCTCGACGCCCCCGCCTCGACGACCCAGCTCGTCGCCCGTACCGCCCTGCCGCTCGGGTCCGTGGGTGGGCACCTCGCGGTCCTGCTGTCAGCAGGCCTGGTCACCCGGCGTCGGGCCGGTCGGGCCGTGCTCTACTGGCGCACCCCGCTGGGCGACGACCTCGTCGACTGACCGCCACTGGTCACCAATGGCGTCCCCGAGGGGTGTGTGAACGATCCACAACGTCCTTGGTGACCAATGGCGCGGGCTGGGAGTGGCTGGTCAGCAGCGGCGTGCCGAACCACCCCGAGTAGATGCGGTGGTGCCGGATCAGTGGCCCGTCCAGCTCGAGGAACTCCACCAGGTCGACCTGATCCCCGGCCGGGGTGACTCGGGGGTACTCCCAACCATCGCCTGTCCAGCATGACTACCCGTAGTGGTAGCGGCATGCGGCGATGCGGATCTCGTCGCCGGCGATCTTGTACACGAGCCGATGCTCGTCGGTGATCCGACGTGACCAGTACCCCGCGTAGTCGTGCCTCAGCGCCTCAGGCTTGCCGATGCCTTCGTTGCCGTTGCGCTGGACGTCAGCCAGCAGCACGTTGATGCGCTTCAGGATCTTGCGGTCCTGGGTCTGCCACCACAGGTAGTCCTCCCAGGCGTTCGGGTCCCACACGAGCAGCACGTCACTCCGCCGGGATCACGTCGTGGGCGGCCCCGCGGCCGTTCTCGAGGCGCTCCATCGCGTCCAGGAGGCGTCGCGCGTTCGCCGGTGACCGCAGCAGGTAGGCGGTCTCGCGGAGCGACTCGTAGTCCTCGAGCGACACGATCACCACAGGCTCGTGGCCAGCGCGGGTGATGACGACCTCCTCGCGGTCCTCGATGACGCCGTCGAGCACCTCGGCGTAGCGGGCGCGGGACTCGGTGTAGCTCATCGTCTTCATGGTGCCTCCTGTACGGAAAAGTGTACGTCCCATGTGGCGGGTGCGGGAGCCGGGACGGCATCCGAGCCGGGCGTGCAGGCCCGGCAGCGGACCGGGCAGGATGGGAGGCATGACCGACGCGATCACCACCCGTCCCCTGGCCGTCGTCACCGGAGCCTCCAGCGGCATCGGCGAGGCCACCGCCCGTCGTCTGGCCCAGGAGGGCTTCGAGGTGATCTGCGCCGCGCGGCGCACGGAGCGGATCGAGCAGCTGGCCAAGGAGATCGACGGACGGGCCGTCACCTGCGACGTCACCAGCGAGGAGGACGTGGCGCGCCTGGCGCAGGAGGTCGGCGACCGGCTCGACGTCCTCGTCAACAACGCCGGTGGCGCCCTGGGCACCGAGCGCATCGCCGACGCGGTGGTCGACAAGTGGCGGCAGATGTACGACTCCAACGTCATCGGCGCCCTCAACGTCACCAAGGCCCTGCTGCCCGCGCTTACGCAGGTGGAGGGCGGCATGGTCGTCATCGTCTCCTCGATCGCCGGCCTCGGGGTCTACGAGGGCGGCGCGGGCTACTGCGCGGCCAAGCACGCCGAGACCGTCATCGCCGAGACGCTGCGGCTCGAGGCGGTCGAGGACGGCATCCGGGTCTGCGAGATCGACCCGGGGCTGGTGCACACCGAGGAGTTCTCGCTCGTGCGCCTCGGCGGGGACCGGGCGGCGGCCGACAAGGTCTACGAGGGGGTCGCGGAGCCACTCGTGGCCGAGGACGTCGCGGACGCGATCGCGTATGTCGCGACCCGGCCCTCTCACGTCAACATCGACCGTCTGGTGATCAAGCCGCAGGCCCAGGCCGCGCCGCACAAGCTCGTCCGTCAGCGCTGACCCCGGGGGGACGGCGGCTGACGGCCGACTGGCCTCGGTTGATGGCGGCGGCCGCGCGGGTGGGCGGCCCTCGCCAGGCGCCGGGCGGTCCGGCATACTCCCGCCCATGACCCGTGACACCGCAGTCCCAGGCGCTGCCGCTGACGCCGCCAACCCGCCCCGGTGGAAGATCATCGGCCCCGGCCTGATCGTCGCTGCCACCGGTGTGGGCGCCGCCGACCTGGTGGCCACGTTGATCGCCGGCAGCAAGTTCGGCTACGGCCTGCTGTGGTGCGTGCTCGTCGGCTGCATCATGAAGATCGTGCTGGTCGAGGGCGCGGGACGCTACTCCCTCGCCACGGGCCGCACGATGTTCGAGGGCTGGCGCTCGCTCGGTCCCTGGACGACCTGGTACTTCGGTCCTTACATCGTCATCTGGGGCTTCGTCTACGGCTCGGCCGCCATGGCCGGCACCGGTCTGCCGCTCAACGCGCTCTTCCCCGTCCTGGACACCAAGTGGGGGGGCATCATCTCCGGGCTCGTCGGCCTGATGCTCGTGTGGTTCCACCGGTACGGCCTCTTCGAGAAGGTCATGGCGGCGTTCGTGGGCCTGATGTTCGTCGCCATGGTCGGCGCCGCGATCATCACCCTGCCCAACCTCCTCGACATCCTGGCGGGCCTCAAGCCGTGGATCCCGGACGGCGGCCTGGTCAACGTCCTGTCGCTCGCGGGCGGCGTCGGCGGCACCATCACGCTCGCGGCCTACGGCTACTGGCTGCGCGAGAAGGGTTGGGACACAACGCGCTTCATGCGGGTCATGCGCATCGACAACACCGTCGCGTATGTCGTGACCGGCATCTTCGTCCTCGCCACGCTCGTCGTGGGCGCCGAGCTGATGTACTCCATGAAGGTCGCCAGCGACGACAAGGGGCTGCTCTCGGTGGCCGACGTCCTCGACCAGCGCTACGGGCCGTTCGCGGGCAAGGTCTTCCTGCTCGGCTTCTTCGGCGCGGCCATGTCCTCGCTGGTCGGCGTGTGGAACGGCGTCTCGTTGATGTTTGCGGACTTCGTCGGCAACCTCAAGGGACTGCCGTCGGGCCACGCCGACACGCGCACCGGCGGCCGCTACTACCGGTGGTACATCCTGTGGCTGACCTTCCCGCCGATGATCATGATGTTCTGGGGCAAGCCGGTGGTGCTGATCCTGGCGTATGGCGTCCTCGGCGCGTTCTTCATGCCCTTCCTGGCGGTCACGCTGCTGTGGATCCTGAACACCGACCGCGTGCCGCGCGAGTGGCGCAACAAGGCCTGGTCCAACGTCCTGATGGTGGTGTGCGCGCTGGCCTTCGCGGCGCTCGCGGTGAGCGAGATCGTCAAGGCGATCCAAAAGCTCTAGCTAGGCGGGCTGCTCGGCGAGGCGCTTGATGTTGAGCAGCATCTCCCGGCTCATCACGAAGCTCACGGGCTCGATGACATAGGGGCCGCCGGCCAGGCGCTGCGCGAGGCTGTCGCCGTGGGCGTAGGTGTTGCGCTCGATCAGCCGGGTCCGCCCCTGGCTGAGTGGCTGCAGGTGGTAGGACCAGACGGTGGTGGCGAGCGGCCCCCCCTCCGGCACACCCACGAGGACGAGCGAGACGCCCGGCCGCACCTCGGCCACGACGAGCGGTGGGAGCTGCGGGTGCAGCCTGACCTCGTCGCCGACGCGAAGGTCCTGCAGGTCAGGACGGATCTCCTCGACGTTGCTGTCGAGGGAGCCGGCAGCCTGCTCCAGCAGCTGGTGGCTGTAGAAGCCCCCGCGGCCTCGCCCGATCTGGGCGAGCCACGGCCAGACCCGGTCGGGGGTCGTCCAGATCGTAATGGCCCGCGTGGATCGCCAGTCGTGGTCCTCGATCAGCTCGTCGCCGCCGAGCGTCGCGGACACCTCGTCCGGGGTGGCGCCCCAGGTGCGTCGCTCGTGGCTGTGCAGCGGCCCCGTCGCGAGGTGGGCGGCCATGCGCGCCGCGCCGGCCAGGTTGTCCTTGAGTCGATCACCCAGTGCCATGGCACCAGCCTAGGTCGAGTCGGGTCAGTACGGCCGGTAGGGTCCACCGCCGCGGAGGCTCTTGACCCCGGGGACCCCGGCAAGACCGCCGTATGTCGCCTGGGCGTAGCGGGCCCCCGCCATGATCTGGGCGACCGGGTCGTTGCGCTCCGTGCGCGTGGGCAGCGCGAACGCGTCGAAGGTCGGGCCGATCGTCTGCATCAGGCCGAACGACGGCATGCCGGCGGCGGCGTTGCGGTCGTAGGTGTTGACGACCCCGACGTCACCGCCGGACTCGTTGTAGATGATGATCGCGAGGTTCTCCGCGTCCTGCGCACCCTGGGGGTAGCCGTTGGCGTAGAGCAGCCCGAGGGCCTCGCCGATCTGGCGGCTGAGCTGCGGCGACACGGTGTGCCCGTTGCCGATGACCGGGGTGCCGGGGCGGACGGTGCGCACGACCCGGCCGTCCGCCAGGACGACGAACGAGCCGTCGGCGACCGCGCGCCTCGTGTCCGCGTCGGTGAGGGTGGTCGCCTGGGTCCGGGCGGCGGTGAGGGCGTCGAGCGCGCGCTGCTGGGCCTCGACGGCGTCCGCGAGCGCGGCGTCGGCGGTCGTGCGTCGGTCGTCGGCCAGGCTCGTGGCGGTCTCGGCGCGCACGGCCGGCACCGCGATGGCGGCGGCAGCGGCGGACGGGGTGAGCGGCGCGGTGGCTGCCTCGGTGGCGGGACGCCCGCCGGCGGCGGAGGCCACGGACCGGGTCTGGGCCTCGACGGTCTGCTCCCAGGCGCGGTGAGCCGCGGTGGCCTCGGCGTGCGTCTGCTGCAGCGTGGCGCGGGTGCGGGCCTCGGCGGTGCGCGCGGACGCGAGACCGGCCTTGGCGGTGCGGGTGGTGGCGCTGTCGATGGGCCGGGCCGCGAGGAGTGCACCGGGCACCGCGACGGGCCGCAGCAGCCGGGAGACCGTGGCTGCGGGCAGGGCCGAGCGTGCGGTGGAGCGGGACGCCGTGTCCTTGTCGCGCGCGGCGAGCGCCGCCTGCACGACCGGGCGGGAGGACGGCGCGGGCGCCGCCTCGACCGCCGAGGCGGCGGGGGCCTGGCCGGAGATGTCGGTCGTCACCACGGCGGTGGTGGCAGCCACGGCGAGGGTGACGGCGACGAGGCCGGGGGTGGACGGACGGCGCGCGGAGGCGCGATGGCGAGGGTGATGACGCATGGGGGCCGATCAGGGAGGGGGCGGCGGTCAGGTGCTGCGATGCTGCGGGCACAGCGGCGCCGGGGCCGTGAGGCCGGGGACGGGGCCGCCAGGGCGCCAGCACGCATGAGATGGGCCGACGCGGGGCGCGTGCTGACTCGTTCGGGGCGAGGCACGCTCTCACTACCATAACGCTCCGGACTCGGTGGTCCGAATCGACCGAGCACAGCTGTGTGACCTGGGCAACGCCCATCCGGGTGAACTAGTTGCGATCTGCAGCCGTCAGTGGCGCTGCGCGACCTGCTCGTCCTGCCCCACATCGTCTGCGCCGTTGCGCGACTCGTCGTCGGCGTCACCGGTGGCCCGGTCCCGGGTGGCTCGCAGGCTCGTGACCGTGACGATCGCGAGCACCGCCACGATGAACACCAGCGACCAGGCGGTGGGCACGGTGGGGACGCGCGGCCAGATGCCGTGGGCCCAGTGCAGGATCAGCTTGACGGCGATGAAGCCCAGGATGATCGCGAGCCCGTGGCCGAGGTGCACGAGGCGGGACAGCGCGCCCTCGAGCACGAAGTACAGCGCGCGCAGGCCCAGCAGGGCGAAGGCGTTGGTGGCGAAGACGAGGTAGGGGTCGCCGGTGATGCCGTAGACCGCGGGCACCGAGTCGATGGCGAAGATGATGTCGGTGCCGAGCACGGCGAGGGTGACGACGGCGAGCGGGGTGAGGGCGCGGCGCCCGGCGTCCCGCACCGTCATCCGGGTGCCGCGATAGTCGCCGGTGACCGGCCACACGCGGTTGATGAGCCGGACGACCGGCATCTCGGCGACGGGGGTGTGCTCGGCGTCGCTCATCGCGTCACGCGCCACCTTGACCGCCGTCACGAGCAGGATGATCCCGAAGAGCAGGAAGGCCCAGTCGAAGCTCGCGATCAGCTGGGCGCCGAGGGCGATGAAGATGCCGCGCAGGACCAGGGCCCCGGCGACGCCGATGAGCAGCACGCGCTGCTGCAGCTCCTTGGGGACCGCGAAGCCCGCCAGCAGGAGCATGAAGATGAACAGGTTGTCGACCGAGAGCGACTTCTCGACGAGGTAGCCCGTGTAGTACTCCATCCCGATCTGCGACCCGTGCTGGGTCCAGACCCAGGCGCCGAAGAGCAGGGGGAGCGCGATGTAGAACGCCGACCAGCCGATCGCCTCGCGCATGGAGACGGCGTGCGGCTTGCGGGTCAGCAGGAAGTCGAGCGCGAACAACGCCAGCACGGCGCCCAGGGTCACGGCCCACAGCATCGGGGTGCCGATGCTGTCGAGGGCACCGCCCGTGGCGGCGGCCGGGCTCGCGGCGGGCGCGGCGGCATACGGCAGGGACAGGGTCAGCATGAGATGGGGTTCCTCAGATCGTCGTATGGCGGTCTGAGGTCTCCTTCACCCGCGCCAGGCGCCGGGCCCCCGTCCGAGGCGGCCGTCTGACGTGGCCGCCGGAATGACCGGATCGGGACTGGGAAGTACTCCCCTCGGCGAGCAACCCTAGGCGCCGGCCCTGGGCGTTCCCTGGATGTCCGGAGGCTCGGGAGGGCTCGGGAGGGGCTCGCGAGCAGCTCGCGACGGCGGTGTGATCTCGTCCACATCCTCTGGTGAGGATGGCCTAACTGAGGTTAGCCTTGCCGACATGATCGTCTGCCACTGCCGCATCGTGCGCGACACCGAGATCCTCGATGTCGCCGCGGCAGGGGTGCCCACCCTCGGAGCCATCTGCCGGTCTACCGGCGCCGGCACCGTGTGCGGCGGGTGCGTCCCGGCGGTGCGATCGCTGCTCCAGAGGTTCCGGGAGGACACGTTCGAGCCCGTCGGCGCTAGGCTGACGCTCGAGCACGCACTGACGCCGCAGTTCGCGCGTCTCGCGTCCGTCCAATCGGCCCTGGAGGATTCACATGCAGCCGCGTAGCCCACGGATCATCGAGCTCCTCAACGAGGCGCTGACCTTCGAGCTCACCGTCGTCAACACCTACTTCCTGCACGCGCGCATGCTCGACAACTGGGGCCTGCCCAAGCTCGGCAAGGTGTTCTACGACCTGTCGATCGGCGAGATGAAGGACGCGGACGAGCTCATCGAGCGGATCCTGATGTTCGACGGTCACCCCAACGTGCAGCGCCTCAACCCGATCAGCATCGGCGAGTCCGCCGAGGAGATGCTGCGGCTCGGCCTGGCCAGCGAGGTGGCCGCCGTCGCGCAGTTCAACGGCGCGGCCGAGGAGTGCCACGCGCTCGGCGACCACGCCACGGCCTCGATCTTCGAGGAGATGGCGCGCGACGAGGAGACCCACGCCGACTGGTTCGAGGGCCAGCTGGACGCGGTCGCCCGCACCGGCGTCGAGAACTACCTCGCGATGCAGCTCGCTCCGGGCGAGGCACCCTGACGCTCGCCGTTCGCAGCGGTCAGAAGTACCACGGGAAGGGCGACCAGTCCGGGTCGCGCTTCTCCAGGAACGAGTCCCGCCCCTCGACGGCCTCGTCGGTCATGTAGGCCAGGCGTGTCACCTCACCGGCGAACACCTGCTGACCGACGAGGCCGTCGTCGGTCAGGTTGAAGGCGAACTTCAGCATCCGCTGTGCCTGCGGGCTCTTGCCCATGATCTCGGTCGCCACCTGCAGCGCCTCGCGCTCGAGGTCGCCGTGGTCGGCCACGATGTTGACCGCGCCCATCCGGTGCATGTCCTCGGCGGTGTAGGGCCGGCCGAGGAAGAAGATCTCGCGGGCGAACTTCTGCCCGACCTGCTTGGCCAGGTAGGCCGAGCCGTAGCCGGCGTCGAACGAGCCCACGTCGGCGTCGGTCTGCTTGAACCTGGCGTTCTCGCGCGAGGCGATCGTGAGGTCGCAGACGACGTGCAGGCTGTGACCGCCGCCGGCCGCCCAGCCGTTGACCACGGCGACGACGACCTTGGGCATGGTGCGGATCAGGCGCTGCACCTCGAGGATGTGCAGCCGCCCGCCGGCGGCCTTGACCCGCGCCTCGTCCACCGCGGCGGCGGTCTCGTCGGTGCTGCCCTCGACGGCGTACTGGTAGCCGCTGCGGCCACGGATGCGCTGGTCACCGCCGGTGCAGAAAGCCCAGCCGGCGGTCGTGGCCGACTGGCCGGTGCGGGGCGTGGGGCCGTTTCCGGTCAGCAGCACGACACCCACGTCCGGCGTCATCCGCGCATGGTCGAGCGCGCGGTAGAGCTCGTCGACGGTGTGCGGCCGGAAGGCGTTGAGGATCTCGGGGCGGTCGAACGCGATGCGGACCACGCCGTTGGCGCTGCGGGACGGGCCGCCCACGCGGCGGTGGTAGGTGATGTCGGTGAAGCCGAAGCCCTCCACCTCCGCCCACTCGGCGGGGTCGAAGGTCTCGCTGACGAAGTCCAGGGCGCTCACGGACCCGAGGATAGCCGCGCGGTCCGATGGCGGCGGCCCGCGGGCGGCATACGGTGGAGGTATGCCGATCCCCGAGTTCATCGTCGAGCTGCGCCGCCACGTCGGTCACGCACCCCTGTGGCTGACCGGAGTGACCGCCGTGGTGCTGCGTGGGGAGGGCGACGAGCAGGAGGTCCTGCTGGTGCGGCGCGCCGACACCGACGAGTGGAGCCCCGTGACGGGCATCGTCGAGCCCGGCCAGGAGGTGCACGAGGCGGCCGTCCGCGAGGTGCAGGAGGAGGCGTCCGTCGTCGCCGCGGTCGAGCGGCTCGTGTGGGTGTCGACCACGGAGCCGGTGCGGCACGCCAACGGTGACCAGGCGCAGTACGTCGACCACACCTTCCGGCTGCGGTGGGTGTCGGGGGAGCCGGCGGTCGGCGACGACGAGAACCTCGAGGCGCGCTGGTGGCCGGTGCGCGGCGTGCGGGAGGGCGTGCCGCCGATGCGGGCCCACTTCGGGGACCGGGTGCGGGTGGCGCTGGACGACCCGTCCGACGTCCTCCTCGGACCTACCTCAGGTCGTCACGTCCGCCGGGGTTAGCACGCCGGGCGGACGTGACGACCTGAGGTAGGCACATCGACCGGGGTTGGACGGGGGTCAGGACGGTGGCGTGGGCTGCCCGGACTGCCACAGCGCCCACGCGCTGACCGCCAGCAGGACGCCGCAGATCGCCGCGACGACGAGGTAGGTGAGGCGACGGCGCGCGTGCTCCGGCTCGCCGGGACGGGCCGCGCGGGCGCGGGCGAACCTCCCCGCGTAGTGCTGGAACCACAGGTCGTTCGGGCGGGCGGCGCCATACCCGGCCACCAGGGTGAGGATCGCCAGGACGATCACGAAGGCCATGAGGCGGTCGGCTCCTCTCGGACGGCTCGGGGCGCAGGCGGGGGATGATGGGTCGTATGCCGACCCGCGTGCTGCCAGCCCTCGACGAGCTGCTCGGACAGATGTCTGTCGTCACGATCCCCCTCCACGCACGGTTCCGCGGGGTGACACACCGTGAGGCCGTGCTGCTCGACGGTCCGGCGGGGTGGGGGGAGTTCGCGCCGTTCCTGGAGTACGAGCCCCGCGAGGCCGCGCGCTGGCTCGCCGCAGCGGTCGAGGCGGCGTGGGTGGGCTGGCCGGACCCCGTGCGCGAGGTCGTGCCGGTCAACGCCACCGTCCCGGCGGTGGCTGCCGGTGAGGTGGCGGGGGTCGTCGCGCGCTTCGACGGCTGCCGGACCGCCAAGGTCAAGGTGGCCGAGCGCGGCCAGTCGCTCGACGACGACCTCGCCCGGGTCGCCGAGGTGCGGCGGGTGATGGGGCCGGACGCGCGGGTGCGGGTCGACGCCAACGGCGGCTGGTCCGTCGACGACGCGCTGCGGGCCCTGGATGCCTTGTCACGCCACGGGCTGGAGTACGCCGAGCAGCCCTGCGCCACCGTCGAGGAGCTCGCCGCCCTGCGGATCGCCCTGGCCCGCAACGGGATCGACGTGCCGGTCGCGGCCGACGAGTCCATCCGCAAGGCCGAGGACCCGCTGCTCGTCGCCCGGCTCGAGGCTGCCGACATGGTCGTCGTCAAGGTCGCCCCGCTCGGAGGGGTGCGTGCGGCCCTGGGCGTCGTCGAGGCGTGCGGGCTGCCCGCCGTCGTGTCGTCCGCCCTCGACACCTCGGTCGGCATCCGCGCCGGCGTCGCCCTGGCCGCCGCGCTGCCCTCGCTCGAGCACGCCTGCGGGCTGGGCACGGTCGCGCTGCTGGACGGCGACGTCGCCGCTGCGCCCCTCGTGCCGAGGGGCGGGGCGCTCGGCATACGGCCGGTGGAGGTGTCGCGCAACCGGCTGGAGGCGCTCGCGGCGCCGCCGGACCGGGTGCGGTGGTGGCGGGAGCGGGTCGCCGCGTGCCATGCGGAGCTGGCCTCGTCGTCTGGCAGCATCGGGGCATGAACCCCTCCCAGGCCCTCGCCGAGGTCCTCGTCGACGAGCTGGTCCGCCACGGCGTGACCGACGTCGTCCTCTGCCCCGGATCCCGTTCTGCGCCACTGGCCTACGCCGTGCACGACGCGGACCGGGCCAGTCGCGTGCGGCTGCACGTGCGGGTCGACGAGCGGTCCGCCGGGTTCCTCGCGCTGGGTCTGGCCAAGGTGTCCCGGCGGGTCGTCCCGGTCATCACGACCTCCGGCACCGCCGTCGCCAACCTGCACCCCGCCGTCCTCGAGGCGCACCACGCGGGCGTGCCGCTGCTCGTCCTGTCCTGCGACCGCCCGGCGGAGCTGCTGCGGACGGGCGCCAACCAGACCACGGTGCAGCCGGGCCTGTTCGGCGAGGCGCTGCGGTGGCGGCACGAGATGCCCGCCCCGGAGCGGCGGGCCGGTCAGACGGCCGTATGGCGCTCCGCCGTCTCGCGGGCCTGCGCCGCGGCGGCTGGGGCCCTCACGGGCTGGGCCGGCCCGGTGCACCTGGACGTCGGGCTGCGAGACCCGTTGACGCCGGACGACTCTCACGACTGGCCGGAGTCCTTGGAGGGACGGCCGGGCGGCGATCCGTGGACGGCGGTCGCGTCCCGTGCGTCACGGACGGCGCCGGGGATCCCCCACGGTGCGGGGGTGGACGACGTGCCCCGGACCGTCGTGGTGCTCGGCGACCTCCCGGAGCCTGCGATGGCCGACGAGGCGGTCCGGCTCGCGGCGGCGGCGGGGTGGCCTGTGGTGGCCGAGCCCTTCGGCCTCATGGACCGGACGTCGGTGCTGCCGCACGGTCCGCTCCTGCTGACCTGCCGGCCGTGGCTCGAGTCCCATCTGCCGGCGCGGGTTCTCGTGGTGGGGCGCCTCACGCTGACCCGCGACGTGGCGGCTCTGATGCGCCTCGTCGATCGGGTCGAGTGCGTGACGCCGGTCCCCGACTGGCCGGATCCCTCCGCCCGCGTCGGTCGCGTCCACGCGTGGGAGGCGTTGTCCGCCACCGAGATCCGCCCGCGCTCTGCGGAGGACGCGGAGTGGAGCGCGCGCTGGCGCGAGGCCGGCCGGCGGCTCGCCGCGACGCCGCTGTGGGCGGCCGACGAGCCGTCCGGGCTGGCGGTGGCGTCCGCCGTCCTCGAGACGCTGGCCGAGCTGCCCGGCGCGGCAACGCTGTTCGTCGGCTCGTCCCAGTCCGCGCGTGACCTCGACTGGGCGTCAGCGGGATTCGCGACGCCCGTGACGGTCGTCGCCTCCCGAGGACTGGCCGGCATCGACGGGTGCGTCTCCACCGCAACGGGTCTCGCGCTGGCCGGCGACGGTCCGACGGTGGCGCTGATGGGTGACCTGACCTTCCTGCACGACGCCAACGGTCTGCTGATCGGCCCCCACGAGCCGGTGCCCGAGCTGACGATCGTCGTCGTCAACGACGACGGCGGCGCGATCTTCTCCACGCTCGAGCACGGGGACCCGTCTCGTGCAGCGCAGTTCGAGCGCGTCTTCGGCACACCGACGGGCACCGACCTGGCCGCCCTCTGCGCCGCGCACGGGGTCGCGCACGAGCGGGTGACCACGATCCCGGCGCTGCGGGATGCGTTGCGGCGCAAGGCTTCCGGCATACGGGTCGTCGAGGTCCCGTTGTCCCGCACGGGTGTCCGGGGCGCCCGGGCCACGGTGCGGGCGAACGTCGCCGCCGCGCTGGCCTGATCGCCCCCGCCCCGACAACGTGAGTGTTTCGTCCACCATTCTTGGACGAAACACTCACGATCTGGCGGGGCAGCGGTGCGGGGCGGCGGTGCTGGTGGGGTGGTGGGGGGGAGCCGTCAGGTCTCGCGGATCGCGGCCACCAGGGCGTCCCCGTCGACGCCGTGCCAGCTCCCGGGGAGCTCACGGTGCTGCGCCCCGGGGACGGCCTGCTCCACCTCGCGCGCCCAGCCGCGCAGGCGGTCGTCGCTGCCGCTGCTCGCGAGGACCAGCGTGGGACAGGTGATCGCCGCCAGGTCGGCCGCGCGGGTCCGGCCGGTCAGGGTGAGGTCGTAGGGGAGGGTGTGGGCGGCCGGCTCGCCCGGCCCCGTCGGGATCTGGGCGACGACCTCCTCCGGGATGCCGATGCGGCGGTTGAAGGTGCGGACCGCGTCACCGCGACGTCCCTCGCGCACGAGCGCGCGGATCTCGTCGCGCACGTCCGGGCCGTCATCCGCCAGCACCGGCTCGAGGGCGACCACGCCGGTGACGCCGGCGACGTCACGCGCGGCCAGCAGGGCGAGGGTCGCACCGGAGGAGAAGCCGTAGAGGCGGGCGCTGCCCCCGTGCTCGGCGACCAGCGCGGCCAGGTCCTCCACCTCGCGGTCCGGCTCGTAGCCCTCGGTGTCGCCGCTCTCGCCCTTGCCGCGCCGGTCGTAGGTCACGACGGTCGCCTGCTCGGCGAGGGCGGGCGCGAGGTCGGCGAAGGCGGTGAGTCCCCGGTGCATCATGACCGGCTCGACGAGGACCAGGACCGGGCCGGAGCCCCGGCAGGTCCAGGCGATGGTCGTGCCGTCGGCCGAGGTGGTGGTGCCGTGCTGCGGGTCGTGCGACATGGGTTCTCCTGCGGGGAGGAACGGACCGGGGTGCGTGGGTGCGACGGGCGCCGAGGGGTCAGGCCTGGGGGAGGAGCGTGACGAGCCGGCGCGGGGCGGTGCAGCGGTAGGAGTCCTCCAGGATCTCGGCGACCTCGTCCCAGTCGGTCGTCCCGGTCAGGTCGAGACCCGTCCAGCCCGAGGCCCCGAGGTAGCCCGGCACGTACGCCCCAGGGCTCTGCCGCAGCGCGTCTCGATCCTCCGGCGCGGCCTGCACCACCACGGACTGCGGGTGCTGCACCCACTCGCCGCCCACCTTGAGCGAGCCGCCGTAGTAGGCGAACACCTTGACCGTGAAGAACGCCGGCCGTCCGTGCGAGACCTTCTCGTCGATGTCGGGCAGCGCGCGGGCCAGGGCCCGGACGCGCGCGAGCAAGGGGTCGTCCCGGTCGTACATCGCGTCGTGCATGGGTGCACCTCCGGCCCCCAGCATGCCGGAGGACCGCCCGTGGGGGAATGCCTCACGGGGAACGCCCCCAGAGACGTGGTCGGGCCGGGCGCCCGAAGGAACGCGGTCGGGCCGGGCGCCCCTAGGAGGAGAGGGCGTCGCGCATGGGGACGAGCTTGGCGTCCGACTCGGCCAGCTCGGCCGCCGGGTCGGAGCCGGCGACGATCCCGCAGCCGGCGAAGAGGCGGATCTCGCGCGGGTCGTCGGCCGAGATGGCGCCGGACCGCAGCGCGATGCCCCACTCGCCGTCGCCGTCGGCCGAGAGCCAGCCCACGGGCCCGGCATACCGCCCGCGGTCCATGTGCTCCAGCTCGGAGATCAGGGTGTCCGCGACGTCGCGGGGCGTGCCGCAGACCGCCGCCGACGGGTGCAGCGCCTCGGCGAGAGCCAGCGAGGTGGAGTGGGACGACAGGACGCCGGCCACGTCGGTGGCGAGGTGCATGACGTTGGGCAGGTGCAGCACGAACGGCGACTCGGGCACGTTGATCGAGTCGCAGTGCGGGGCCAGGCGATCCGCGACGGAGCGGACGGCATACTCGTGCTCGACGAGGTCCTTGGAGGACCGGGCGAGGTGCGCGGCGAGGGACAGGTCGCGCTCGTCGTCGCCGGTCCGGCGGATCGTCCCGGCGAGGACGCGGGAGGTGATCAGGCCCCGCTCGAGCCGGACGAGCATCTCGGGGGTGGCCCCGACCAGCCCGTCGACCGAGAAGGCCCACGTGTTGGGGTAGCTCGTGCTCAGGCGCTGCAGCAGCGTGCGCGTGTCGAGGGGCGTCCGGGCGCGGGCCGTGAGGTCGCGCGCGAGGACGCACTTGTCCAGCTCTCCGGCCGTGATGCGCGAGACGGCGGTCGCCACCGCGCCCATCCACTGGGTCGGCGTGAGGGAGCCGTCGCCGAAGGACACGCCCGCGGAGGCCGCCGGGACGGTGCTGGGCTCGAGGACGACCGACGGGGTGGCCTCGCCGGCGGGCGTGCACGTCGTCAGCCACGCCTGGTCGCCGCGGCGGCCCACGACCACCGACGGGACTATCAGCGTGCCGCCGGCGGGCGAGGACGAGGAGTAGGCCATCGAGCCGAACGCCACGAGTCCCGAGCCGGGCAGCCGGACCTCGTCGTCGACGGACGACTCGGCCACGAGCGCGGTCCACCAGCGGGACGCCTCGGCGAAGCGCTCGGCCCCCGAGGTGTCGACGCGGCCGGCCGCGCCCCAGCCGACGATGCCGTCACCACGGCGCTGCCACGAGAACACCTGGGTCGCAGGCAGGTCCGCCGGGACCAGTGCCAGGAGGTCGCCCGGGTCGGCGATGCGGCGCGTCACCACCCGCAGGGCGGGCACGGGAGCGGAGCCGTCCGTGCCGGTGGCGGACGACGTGGTCGAGATCGTCACCGCCGCAGGTCCCCCGGGGAGCCAGAGCCGGAGCCGGGGCCGGACTCTGCGCCCCGCACCTCGACCTCGTCGAAGCGCGTGACGGTGATGCGCATGTCGCACGCGAGCCAGTCACCCGGCCGCACCGCGTCGCCGGACGGGACGCTGACCATCGACACCTGCATGTGCGGGACGTCGGCGTAGGTCAGCCGGCGACCGTCGAGCCGGAACGGTGACGGCGCCCCACCCAGCTGGGTCGCGACGACCCGGGCGGCCTTCCGCGCCGCCAGGCGCGGCGTCATACGGGGACGAGCCGTCTCGATGCCGACGCCGTGCGCGGTGCCGCCGCCCACGACGGCCAGCCAGCCGTCCTTGCGAGCGGTTCGCTGGGAGTAGCCGATCGAGCGGCCCTTGGCGACCGGGTGCACGTCGATGACCCGGCCGTATGCCGTGAGCGCGGCGGGGTCGCCGAGCCACAGGTCGGTGCCCGTGCGGACCAGCACGACGGTGTCGCCGGCGGTGCCGGAGAGCCGCCCGACCTCGTCCGCGGTCAGGTGGGAGGCATAGAGCCGCGGGACCGCCACGCCCAGCTCGCCGAGGCGGTCCAGGAGGGACGAGACGAACACGACGCGGTCGCCGAAGGGCGGGTTGTGCAGGGCCACGCCCTCGCAGCGCTCGTCGCGCAGCGCGTCGACGAGCGAGGGCAGCCGCGGCCACTCGATGCCGTGGCGACCCATCGGCGAGTCCACCTCCACGACGAACCGCCGCCCGGTGCCGAGGATCTCGCGCAGCGTGGTCTCGGAGGCCACGGTGTGGACGAGCCGCGGGTCGTCGGGGAGCGCCTCGCCCGGCAGGGTGGGAAAGAGGACGAGCACGTCGCCGTCGGTGGCGTCCAACGCCTGCTGCGCCTCGGCCGGGGTGCCGACCGCGACGACGGGGGCCTGGACGCGACGGCACTGGGCCAGCACGCGCTCGGCGCCGATGCCGTAGCCGTCGCCCTTGACCACGGGCACCACCCAGGGGTGCTCCGCGAGATAGGTGTCGACGTGCGTCTCCCAGCGGGGCCGGTCGATGACGAGCTTGAAGGTCATCCGCGCCGCCCGAGGTAGAGCTGGAAGGCCTTGTGCAGCAGCCGGTTGATCGGCAGGTCCCACTCGCCGACGCGCTCGTGGACGTCGCAGCCCACGGAGATCTTGAACCGGACGAGCCCGGCGTGCGGGTCGTCGTTGCCGATCTCGTCGGTGATGCCGCGCATGTCGTAGACGGAGCACCCCTCGGCGAGGGCGCGCTGGATCCCGAACCACTGGGTGCCGTTCATCGCCCGCGCCTCGCGGCGCGCGGTGGTCGAGGCGCCGTAGAGGTACCAGCAGCGGTCGGCGACCGTGATGTTGATCGTGGCCGCCAGCAGCCCGCCGTCGAGCTCGCCCAGCGCCAGCTCGAAGCGGGCCGGCGACCCCGGGGCGCCCATCAGCTCGGCCATGCGGTGGAAGTAGGACTCCGGGCGGGGCGTGAAGCCGTCGCGCTCGGCGGTCTCGACGTAGACGCGGTGGAACGCGGCCACGTCCTCGCGCAGCGTCTCGGGGGTGGCCAGGCGCACCTGGACGCCGGCCTTGGTGGCAGCCTTGATGTTGCGGCGCCACTGCTGGTTCATGCCCTTGAGCAGGGACTCCTCCGTCTGACCCGCGAGGGGGAGGCCGGCCGTGAGGCGCGGCTGCCCGGCGGCGAAGCCCGGCCCGTCGTCGGCCCGCGACCAGCCGTGCGCCTGCAGCCAGGAGACGATGGCGGAGCCGGACGCGTCCACGGAGTCGGCGGGGACGGCATACAGGCTCGTCTGCTCCTCGTCGGCCAGGGCGGCCTTGACCGTCCCCGGGTCCCAGGTGCGAGCCGTCGAGGGGCAGCCGACGCGCAGCGTGAACGCGCCGGAGCGCCGGGCGTGATCGACGAGCGGGCCGAACCAGCGCTGCGGGTCCTCGGCCACCTCGTCCCACGGCAGGACCGGCCCCTCGGGCAGGTAGGCCAGGGACCGGCGGACCTTGGGGAGGCGACGGTGCAGGACCAGGCCGACCCCCTGGACGTCGTCGTGCTCGTCGACCCAGGCGATCCGCTCGCCCTCCCACTCGGACTTCAGCGCGGCCCAGGACGACAGCTGCAGGAAGCTGCCGGAGCGGGCCTCCACGCCGGCGTCGAGGCCGTCGGCCCCCAGCGACACGATGCGCAGGGGCGGGCGGGCGGTGGTCGAAGGCTCGGTCATGGTCCTCGTCCGGGTAGGCGATCGGTCGGGCGCAGGCGAGCCTGACGCCGGTTCAGGCTACACCGGGCCCGGGGCGCCGCCGTGTGAAGATGTCCGTCATGAGCCGAGCCACGCTGTCCAAGCAGCCGCACGAGGTCGCCTCGATGTTCGACGAGACGGCGGGTCGCTACGACCTGATGAACGACGTCATGACCTTCGGTCAGATGCGCCTGTGGCGGCGGGCCGTGACCTCGGCGGTGGCCGCCGGCCCGGGGGAGACGATCCTGGACATCGCCGCCGGCACCGGCATGAGCAGCCTGCCGTTCGTCGAGGCCGGGGCACGCGTCGTGCCCGCGGACTTCTCGCTCGGCATGCTGCGGGTCGGCAAGGAGCGCCGGGCGGCGCTGCCGTTCACCGCCGCCGACGCGACCCGGCTCCCGTTCGCCGACGACAGCTTCGACGTCGTCACCATGTCCTACGGCCTGCGCAACGTCGTCGACACCGACGCCGCCCTCGCCGAGTTCCTGCGGGTCACCCGCCCGGGCGGCCGCCTGGTGGTCGGCGAGTCCAGCCAGCCCACCAACCGCGCCTTCCGCACCCTCTACACCACCTACCTCATGGGGGCGCTGCCCACCGTGGCCCGCACCCTGTCGAGCAACCCCGACTCCTACGTCTACCTCGCGGAGTCGATGCGGGCCTGGCCCGACCAGCGCACCCTGGCCACCCGCATCCAGCGGGCCGGCTGGTCCCAGGTGCAGTGGCGCAACCTGACCGGCGGGATCGCCGCGGTGCACCGGGCCGTCAAGCCCGTCTGACCCGACTCCTCGCCCAGCCCGCCGTCGCTGGGGCAGCATGGGTGGATGAGCGACGTCGCCGATGCCCTGCGTTCCTCCCTCGACGGCCCGTGGGCCGAGGTGCGCGAGCTCGCGCGCCGACAGATCGAGCCCGGACGGTTCGGACCACCCGAGACGGACCTGTCGACCGAGGACTACCGCGCCCGGGTCCTCGACCAGCTGCTCGACCTCGCCTCGCTGGGCTTCGCCGGGCTCGGGCTGTCGACCGACCAGGGCTCGGCCGACCAGGGAGCCTCGGTCACCGCCTTCGAGATGCTCGGGCACGGCGACCTGTCGCTCTTCGTCAAGGCAGGGGTCCAGAGGGGACTCTTCGGCGGGGCCGTGGCGGCGCTCGGCACCGAGCGGCACCACGAGCGCTACCTCGAGCCCATCGCCCAGGCGCGGCTGCTGGGCTGCTTCGCGATGACCGAGACCGGGCGCGGGTCCGACGTCCAGTCGCTGCGCACGACGATCACCCACGACCCGGCCACCGACGAGCTCGTCGTGCACACCCCCGACCCGAGCGCGCGCAAGGACTACATCGGCAACGCCGCCCGGGACGGACGGATGGCGGCCGTCTTCGGCCAGCTCGTCACCGCGGACGGCACGGGGCACGGGGTGCACTGCGTGCTCGTCCCGGTCCGGGACGACGCCGGCCGGGCCCTGCCCGGGGTGACCATCGGCGACTGCGGTGGCAAGGCCGGCCTGCCCGGCGTGGACAACGGCCGGTTCACCTTCGACCACGTGCGGGTGCCGCGCGACAACCTGCTGGACCGGTATGGCGCGATCGACGCGGAGGGCACCTACTCGTCGCCGATCGAGTCCGACGGCCGCCGCTTCTTCACCATGCTCAGCACCCTGGTGCGGGGCCGCATCACCGTGGGGGCCGCCGCCGGCTCCGCCACCCGCAACGCCCTCACCCTCGCGACGATCTACGGGCTGCACCGCCGCCAGTTCGCCGGCCTCGACGGGCAGGACGTCGTCCTCCTGGACTACCGGGTCCACCAGCGCAAGCTGCTCCCCGCCCTGGCCCGCAGCTATGCCCTGATGTACGCCCAGAACGACCTCACGAGGACGATGCACGAGGTGCTCCGGGCCGGTGACGACGCCGACGAGCGGGACCGGCGACGGCTGGAGACGCGCGCCGCGGCGCTCAAGGTGGCGTCGACGTCGCACGCCTCGACGACGATCCAGACCTGCCGCGAGGCGTGCGGTGGTGCGGGCTACCTCTCCTTCAACCGGCTGGGCAAGCTGCGCGCCGACACCGACGTGTTCACGACCTTCGAGGGCGACAACACCGTCCTGCTGCAGCTGGTCGGCAAGAGCCTGCTCACGTCCTACGCGTCCCAGTTCGAGGACCTCAACGCCGTCCAGACCGTCGCGACCGTCGCCCGCCAGGCCGGGGCGGCGCTGCTGGAGCGCACCATCAGCGGCTCGCTCGTGCAGCGGCTGCTGACCGGGGCGCCGGGCCGCGACGCCGACGACGCGCTGGGCGACCGCGGCGGCCAGCTCGCGCTCCTGACCGACCGCGAGGAGCACGTCCTGGAGACCCTGGCCGCCCGGCTGCGCCGGGCCGACCGGGACGACCCCCGTCAGGCCTGGCAGACCTTCGACGCGGCGGGGGAGCACGTCCTCGAGGCGGCCCGGGCCCACACCGACCGCATCCTGCTCGAGGCCTTCGCCGCGGCGATCGACGAGTGCCCGCCGGGGGAGGCGCACGACCTGCTCGACCTCGTGGCCGACCTGTTCGCCTGCTCGACCGTCGAGGCCCACCGGGCGTGGTACCTCGAGCACGGGCGCCTGTCGCCCGAGCAGGCCAAGCGGCTGACCGGGCGCGTGGACGACCTGCTGGCCCAGGTGCGTCCGCACGCGCAGACGCTCGTGGACGCGTTCGCCATCCCACGGGAGTGGCTCGCCAGCGACCTGCTCGACCCGCTCAGCAGCACCGAGGTCGAGGCCTCGGTGCAGGGTGCCGTCTCCGGCCAGGGCGGGATCACTACCGGGTGAGGACCACGACGGCGGGCACGACCACGTAGACCGCCAGCGCGGCCAGGGCGTGCACCACGGGGTGACGTCCCAGGGTCATCACGACCTCGTGCCGCACGACCCGCGCCCACGGCAGACCGACGGCGGGCGCGCCGGCCAGGAGCGCGGTGAGGCCGGCGCTGCGGGCCAGGTCGGCGACGCGAGGCACGTGGTAGCCGCTGGTCACCAGCACCCCCACCGCGGCCGGCCCGAGCAGGTCGGCGACCAGCGCGCGCGTGAAGGCGACGTTCTCCTCGGTGGTGCGCGAACGGTCCTCCAGCACGATCGCGGCGTCGGGCACCCCACGGGACCGGGCGTGCTCGGCCATGGCGGCGGCCTCTGACCGGGGCTGGCCCGGTGCCTGCCCGCCGGACAGGACCAGCCGGACCTGCGGGTCCTCGGCGTGCAGGGCCGCCCACCGCTCGATGCCCGTGTCCATCCGGCGCGTCAGCAGGTCCGGCATCCGGCCGGCCTCGAGCCCGGACCCCAGGACGGCGACGTAGCGGGGGCGTTCGCGCAGCCGCAGGCGGGGGAGCAGCACGCCGACGGCGACGTAGGCCAGGGCGACCAGGACGATCCAGGCGGAGGTGGCCGCGAGGACGGCCGCGAGCAGGAGCAGGAGGGTCGCGAGCACGGCGGCGAGTCTAGGTCCGGGGGAGGGGAGGGCGTCATACGGCCGGTCCGGGTCCGTCACCGGAGATCACCCGCGATCGCGCCGGCGCGGGTCACGATCGGGCGACGATCTTGTGAAGGCGTGCACAAGTGAGGCTTGCCTAACGCGACATCGGTGCGGAGCCCTCCTAGACTCCCGAGGTGGTGCGCCTCCTGCCGGCCGTCGAGCGCGGCGGAGCACAGGAGTTGCCGACGACGGACGAGCGATGCGGAGTGGCTGTGACCTCTGGGACGATCCCACGACCTGACGGCGTGGAGAGCGCAGACGTCATCGTCGTCGGGGCCGGCCCCGGCGGCTCGGCCACCGCCACCCACCTCGCGCGGCACGGCCTGGACGTCGTCCTGCTCGACAAGGCAACCTTCCCCCGCGACAAGATCTGCGGCGACGGGCTCACCCCCCGAGCCGTCCGCGAGCTGGCGACGCTCGGCGTCCCCACCCGCGAGGAGGACGGCTGGATCCGCAACAAGGGCCTCCGCATCGTCGGCGCGGGGCAGACCTTCGAGCTGGACTGGCCGGAGAGCTCGGCCTTCCCGGGCTACGGCCTGGCCCGGGCCCGCGCCACCCTCGACGAGACCCTGGCCCGCCACGCCTCCGCGACCGGCGCCCGGCTGATGGAGGGCATGAACGTCACCGCTCCCGTCGTCGAGCGCGGCCGGGTCGTCGGTGTCCAGGCCAAGGTCATGCAGGACGGACGCGCCACCGGTGAGGTCCGCGAGCTGCGAGCCCCCGTCGTGATCGCCTCCGACGGTGTCTCGAGCCGGCTCGGCACCGCCGTCGGCCGGCAGAAGCTCGAGCGCCGCCCCATGGGCGTCGCGGCGCGCACCTACTACACGAGCCCGCGCACCAACGACGACTACATGGAGTCCTGGCTCGAGCTGTGGGTGCCCGAGGACCCGTATGCCGACCCGGCCGACCCCGACGCCAAGCGCATCCTGCTGCCCGGCTACGGCTGGATCTTCGCCCTCGGCGACGGACGGGTCAACGTGGGCCTGGGCATGCTCGACACCTCGCCCGCCTTCGGTCAGGTGGACTACAAGGACCTGCTGCGCCGCTGGGTGGCCACGCTGCCGCCCGAGTGGGAGTGCACCCCCGACACGATGACGGCGCCCATGCGGGGCGCGGCCCTGCCGATGGCCCTCAACCGTCAGCCGCTGTACGCCGACGGCCTGCTGCTCGTCGGCGACGCCGGAGGCATGGTCAACCCCTTCAACGGCGAGGGCATCGACTACGCCATGGAGGCCGGCCGGCACAGCGCCGAGGTGGTGGTGCAGGCCTTCGCCCGCAGCGACGACGCCGGGCGCGAGCGCGTGCTGCAGGCCTACCCGCGGATCATGAAGGACCAGCTCGGTGGCTACTACACGCTCGGGCGCGGCTTCGCCTCCCTGATCGGCCACCCCGAGATCATGCGGCTGGCGGTCAAGTACGGCCTGCCGCGGCGGACCCTGATGAGGCTCCTGCTCAAGGTGATGGCCAACCTCGCCGACGAGCACAGTCCCGCGCTGACCGACCGCGCCATCATGGCCCTCACCCGTCTGGTGCCCTCGTCATGACCGCCCGTGAGCGAGTGGGCGGGGCTGACCCTAGGATGAAGTCGCAGACCAACCGAAAGGGGTGCGTGGCGGGATGAGCATCAACCCGTATGTGCCGATCCTCTTCCTCTTCGCCCTCGGCATCGCCTTCGCCGTGGTGTCGGTGCTCGTCTTCGGCTTCATCGGCCCGAAGCGCTACAACCGGGCGAAGCTGGACTCCTACGAGTGCGGCATCGAGCCCAGCCCGGTCGCCCAGGGTGGGGGCCGCGTCCCGGTCAAGTACTACGTGACCGCGATGCTCTTCATCATCTTCGACGTCGAGTCGCTGTTCCTGCTGCCGTTCGCGGTGGCCTTCGACCGTCTGGGGCTCTTCGCCCTGGTCGAGATGGTGCTCTTCGTGCTGACCGTCTTCATCGCGTACGCCTACGTCTGGCGACGTGGCGGATTGGAGTGGGACTGACCCATGGGTGTGGAAGACAAGATCCCGTCGGGCATCGCCCTGACGACGCTCGAGGCCGTGGCCGGGCAGATGCTGCACCGGTCCATGTGGCCGGCGACCTTCGGCCTGGCCTGCTGCGCCATCGAGATGATGGCCTCGGGCGGCCCCGACTTCGACATCGCCCGCTACGGCATGGAGCGGTTCTCCGCGACGCCGCGGCAGGCCGACCTGATGATCGTCGCCGGCCGGTGCTCGCAGAAGTTCGCCCCCGTCGTGCGCCAGGTGTGGGACCAGATGCCCGAGCCCAAGTGGTGCATCGCCATGGGCGTCTGTGCCAGCTCCGGCGGCATGTTCAACAACTACGCGATCGTGCAGGGCGTGGACCACATCGTGCCGGTCGACGTCTACCTCCCCGGCTGCCCGCCGCGGCCGCAGATGCTGTTCAACGCCATCCTTACGCTGCACGACTACGTCAAGGCCTCGCCCCAGGGCGTCAACCGCGAGGAGGCGGCCCGGGCCGCGGAGCGGGCCGCCATGGAGGCGACCCCGCTCCACCTGCAGAAGGGTCTGCTGGCATGACCGACGACAAGCTCCCTGCCGAGGCGCAGGGCGAGGCCGCGCGCCGTCTGCCCGTCGACGGCGGGTCCCTGCGGCCCGTGGAGATGGGTCGCCGCCACGGCATGTTCGGCGGCTCGCGCGGCGGTGACACCTCCGGGTATGGCGGCCTGGTCTCCCCGGTGCTCTTCCCCGGGCAGTCCGACCGCCCCTACGGCTCGTACTTCGACCACGTCGCCGACACCCTCGAGAAGGCCCTGCTCGGCGGCTCCGCGTCGTTCGCCGAGGCCATCGACGCCGTGGTGATCGACCGCGGCGAGATGACCCTGCACGTGCGCCGCCAGCACCTGGCCGCCGTCGCGCAGGCGCTGCGCGACCACCCCGGCCTGCGCTTCGAGATGTGCACCGGCGTGTCCGGGGTCCACTACCCGCAGGTCGAGGGCGCCGAGCTGCACGCGGTCTACCACCTGCTCTCGCTCACCCACGGCTCGCGTCGCGTGCGCCTCGAGGTCAGCTGCCCCGACGCGGACCCCCACATCCCGTCCGTGACGAAGGTGTGGCCGGGAGCCAACTGGCACGAGCGCGAGACCTGGGACTTCTTCGGGATCGTCTTCGACGACCACCCGGCGCTGACCCGCATCATGATGCCGGACGACTGGCCCGGCCACCCCCAGCGCAAGGACTACCCCCTCGGCGGTGTCCCGGTGGAGTACAAGGGTGCCACCGTCCCGCCCCCCGACCAGCGGAGGTCGTACAACTGATGAGCACCGCACACAGCGAGTTCACGGCCACCGGCGGCGCCGGGCAGGACGAGGAGGGCTACGAGCTGACCTCGGTCGGCGGCGACTGGGACGACCTCGCCCAGGAGGCGATCGAGCACTCCGACGAGCGCATCGTCGTCAACATGGGCCCCCAGCACCCGTCCACGCACGGGGTGCTCCGCCTCATCCTCGAGCTGGACGCCGAGACGGTCACCGACGCCCGCGTCGGCATCGGCTACCTGCACACCGGCATCGAGAAGAACATGGAGTACCGCTCCTGGACCCAGGGCGTGACCTTCTGCACGCGCATGGACTACCTCACGCCGCTGTTCCAGGAGGCGGCCTACTGCCTCGCGATCGAGAAGCTCCTCGGCATCACCGACCAGGTCCCCGAGCGGGCCAACGTCATCCGGGTGCTGATGATGGAGCTCAACCGGATCGGCTCGCACCTGGTGTGCACCGGCACCGGCGGCATGGAGCTGGGCGCCACCACCGTGATGGAGTTCGGCTTCCGCGAGCGCGAGCGCATCCTGCGGTTCTTCGAGGCGGTCACCGGGCTGCGCATGAACCACGCCTACATCCGTCCCGGCGGCGTCATCCAGGACGTCCCCGCCGAGGCGATCCGCGACCTGCGCGCGGAGCTGCCCGACCTGCGCCGCGGCATCCACGAGCTGGAGCTGCTGATCAACGAGCAGCCCATCCTCAAGGGCCGCATGGAGAACGTCGGCTACCTCGACCTGACCGGCTGCATGGCCCTCGGCGTCACCGGCCCGATGCTCCGCGCGACCGGCTACCCCTATGACCTGCGCAAGGCCGAGCCCTACTGCGGCTACGAGACCTACGACTTCGAGGTGGCGACCTGGGACACGTCGGACGCCTACGGACGTCTGCGCCTGCGGTTCACCGAGATGTGGGAGTCGCTCAAGATCGTCGAGCAGTGCCTCGACCGCCTCGAGGCGACGCCCGGCCCGATCATGGTCGACGACAAGAAGATCGCGTGGCCGGCCCAGCTGGCCATCGGTGGCGACGGCATGGGCAACTCGCTCGAGCACATCCGCGAGATCATGGGCGAGTCGATGGAGTCCCTCATCCACCACTTCAAGCTGGTGACCGAGGGCTTCCGCGTGCCCGCGGGCCAGGCCTACCAGGCGGTCGAGTCGCCCAAGGGCGAGCTCGGCTGCCACCTCGTCTCCATGGGCGGCACCCGCCCGCACCGTGCGCACTTCCGCGACCCGGGATTCAACAACCTGCAGACCGTGGCTGCCATGTGCGAGGGCGCCCAGGTGGCCGAGGTCATCGTCGCCGTCGCCTCCGTCGACCCGGTGCTCGGAGGAGTGGACCGCTGATGTCAGCTTTCGATGCCCCCAACTACGGCACCCAGCCCAACCACCTCGAGCAGCCCTGGGAGCCCGAGGTCGCGGAGCGTCTGCGCACCGACGCGGCCGCCGTGGTCGCGCGCTACCCGCAGAAGCGCTCGGCGCTCCTGCCGCTGCTGCACCTGGTGCAGAGCGTGGACGGCTACGTCTCCACCCGCGGCATCGAGCTCGCGGCCGAGTTCGCCGGGGTGACGGCGGCCGAGGCGTCCGGCGTGGCCACCTTCTACACGCAGTACAAGCGGCACCGCAACGGCGACTACCTCGTCGGCGTGTGCACGAACTCCCTGTGCGCGGTCATGGGCGGCGACCAGATCTGGGACGACATCAGCGACTACCTCGGCGTGGGTCACGACGAGACGACGGCCGACGGCACGATCACGCTCGAGCGCCTCGAGTGCAACGCCGCGTGCGACTTCGCCCCTGTGGTGATGACCAACTGGGAGTTCTTCGACAACATGACGCCGCGGTCGACGCGCGAGCTCGTCGACGCGCTGCGTTCCGGTCAGGCCGTCCGCCCCACCCGCGGACCGGACCGCGTGCACACCTTCAAGGAGGTGTCGCGCGTGCTCGCCGGCTTCCTCGACGGGCACGCGGACGAGGGCCCCAGCGGTGGCGTCGCGACGATGCGTGGCCTGCGCATCGCCCGTGAGCACGGCTGGGACATGCCCTCGTCCGCCCGCGCGGGCGAGGAGGCCACCGGGCCCGTCCCCGGCGCCGACGGTGCCGGCAGCAGCGAGAGCGGCAAGGTCGACGCCCAGCCCGGACCGGGCGAGAAGCAGAGCTCCGCCGAGGCCGAGGCCGCCGCGGGCAAGAGCTCCGAGGCCAAGCATCCCGCGACGTCGCCCGTCGACGACCAGGCGTCCGCCGGCAACACCTCCGACCCCAAGGGGGACACCAAGTGACCACCACCGAGCTGACCCCCGTCCTCACCCGCACCTGGGACCAGGAGCGCTCGTGGACGCTGGCGACCTACGAGGCCAAGGCCGAGGGCTACCAGGCCCTGCGCAAGGCCCTGTCGATGGAGCCCGACGCCGTGCTGGGCGCGGTCAAGGACTCCAACATCCGCGGCCGCGGAGGCGCCGGGTTCCCCACGGGGCTCAAGTGGAGCTTCATGGCACCCCCGGACGGCGGACCCCGCTACATCGTGGTCAACGCGGACGAGTCGGAGCCGGGCACCTGCAAGGACATCCCGCTCATGATGGCGGCGCCCCACCACCTCATCGAGGGCCTCGCGATCGCCACCCACGCGGTGCAGGGCGAGCTGGGCTTCATCTACCTCCGTGGTGAGGTCGTCCACGTCTACCGCCGCCTGCTGCGCGCGGTGGAGGAGGCCCGCGCCGCGGGCTACCTCGGCGACAACGCCATGGGCACCGGCAAGCGGATCGACATCGTCGTCCACGCCGGCGCCGGCGCCTACATCTGCGGCGAGGAGACCGCCCTGCTCGACTCGCTCGAGGGTCGTCGCGGGCAGCCGCGCCTGAAGCCCCCCTTCCCCGGGGCTCAGGGGCTGTACGCCCGCCCGACCTCGGTCAACAACGTCGAGTCCATCGCCTCCGTGCCGGGCATCCTGCTGCACGGCCCCGAGTGGTTCAAGGGCATGGGCACCGAGAAGTCCGCCGGCCACGGCATCTTCTCCGTCTCCGGCCACGTCACCAGCCCGGGCCAGTTCGAGGCCCCCTTCGGCATCACCATGCGCGAGCTGATCGAGCTGTGCGGCGGCATGCGCGACGGGCGTCGCCTGAAGTTCTGGACCCCCGGCGGCTCCTCGACGCCGATCTTCACCGAGGAGCACCTCGACGTCCCGCTCGACTTCGACTCCGTCGCCGCCGCCGGCTCGATGCTCGGCACCCGCGCGCTGCAGGTGTTCGACGAGACCGTGTCCGTCGTGCGGGTCGTCTCCCGCTGGACCGACTTCTACCGCCACGAGTCCTGCGGCAAGTGCACCCCCTGCCGCGAGGGCACCTGGTGGCTCAAGCAGATCATGGAGCGCCTCGAGGTCGGCCAGGGCCACGAGGGCGACATCGAGAAGCTCCTCGACATCTGCGACAACGTCCTGGGCCGCTCCTTCTGCGCGCTCGGCGACGCCGCCACCACGCCGATCTCCTCGGCCATCAAGCACTTCCGCGAGGAGTTCGAGGCCGGCATGCACACGCCGTGGTACGACCTCTTCCCGCCGGAGGCCTCCACTCTCTTCGCGAAGGAGACGGTGTCCCGATGACCGCCCCCACCACCAGCGCCGCCGACCTGGTCACGCTGACCATCGACGGTGTGGAGGTCCGCGCGCCCAAGGGCACGCTGATCATCCGGGCCGCCGAGCAGATCGGCATCCAGATCCCGCGCTTCTGCGACCACCCCCTGCTGGAGCCCGCCGGTGCCTGCCGGCAGTGCCTCGTCGAGGTGGCGACGCCGGGGCGTGACGGCAAGATCGCCCCGATGCCCAAGCCCCAGGCGGCCTGCACCATGACGATCGCGCCGGGCATGGAGGTCAAGACCCAGCTGACCTCGCCCGTGGCCGAGAAGGCCCAGGACGGCGTGATGGAGCTGCTGCTCATCAACCACCCCCTGGACTGCCCGGTGTGCGACAAGGGTGGCGAGTGCCCGCTGCAGAACCAGGCGATGAGCAACGGGCGCGCCACCTCGCGCTTCGAGGACGTCAAGCGGACCTATGCCAAGCCCGTCAACATCTCCTCGCAGGTGCTCCTGGACCGTGAGCGGTGCGTCCTGTGCCAGCGGTGCACGCGCTTCTCGGAGCAGATCGCCGGAGACCCCTTCATCTCGCTGACCGAGCGCGGCGCGGCCTCGCAGATCGGCATCTACCAGGAGAAGCCCTTCCAGTCCTACTTCTCCGGCAACACCGTCCAGATCTGCCCGGTGGGCGCCCTCACGGGAGCGGCCTACCGGTTCCGGTCCCGACCGTTCGACCTCGTCTCCACGCCGGGCACCTGCGAGCACTGCGCGTCCGGCTGCTCCATCCGCACCGACCACCGCCGCGGCGTGGTCCTGCGCCGCCTCGCCTCCAACAACCCGGAGGTCAACGAGGAGTGGAACTGCGACAAGGGTCGCTGGGCCTTCCAGTACGCCACGCAGGCCGACCGCCTCGACATGCCGCTCGTGCGGCGCGAGGACGGGGAGCTGCACGTCGCCTCCTGGCCCGAGGCGCTCGCCGTCGCCGCGGCCGGGCTCGAGCGGGCCCGCAGCTCGGGCGTCCTGGTCGGCGGCCGGACCTCGATCCATGACGCCTACGCCTACAGCAAGTTCGCGCGGACGGTCCTCGGCACCAACTCGATCGACTTCCGGGCCCGTCCCCACTCCGTGGAGGAGGCCGAGTTCCTGGCGTCCCACGTGGCGCTCACGGCGCCCGACCACGGCGCGGTGACCTACGCGGACCTCGATCAGGCCAAGGTCGTCCTCCTGGTGGGTCTGGAGCCCGAGGACGAGTCGCCCATCGTGTTCCTGCGCCTGCGCAAGGCCTTCCGCAAGAACCGCCTCAAGATCTACACCGTGGCGCCGTACACCTCCCGGGGCACGACCAAGCTCGGGGGCACCGTCCTGCAGGCCGCGCCCGGCCTCGAGGGCGAGGTCCTCTCCGCGGTGCGTGACGCCCAGGGCGTCTTCGCCGACGCGGGCACCGCGCTGCGCGAGGCCGGCTCCGACGCCGTGATCCTCGTGGGCGAGCGGCTCGCGGCCACCTCGGGCGGCTACTACGCCGCGATGGACGTCGCCCGCGCCACCGGCGCTCGTCTTGCCTGGATCCCGCGCCGTGCCGGGGAGCGGGGGGCGCTCGAGACCGGCTGCCTGCCCGGCCTCCTGCCCGGCGGCCGTCCCGTCACCGCCGAGGGCCTCGCCTCCCTGGCGCAGACCTGGGACGACGCGACGCTGCCCACCGAGCCCGGCCTCGACACGTCGTCGATGCTGCGCGCAGCCGCCGACGGCGAGCTGGACGCCCTGGTGGTGGGCGGTGTCGACGCGGACGACCTGCCGGACCCGAGGACGGCCCGCGAGGGCCTCGAGCGCGCCTTCGTGGTGTCGCTGGAGCTGCGTGAGTCCTCGGTGACGCGGCTCGCCGACGTCGTGCTGCCCGTCGCCGCCTTCTCCGAGAAGTCCGGCGCGTTCCTCGACTGGGAGGGCCGCGTGGGTCCGTTCCAGGCGGCGATCGAGACCGAGCTGATGAGCGACTACCGCGTCCTCGACCTCCTGGCCGGGGAGCTGGGCTCCTACCTCGGGGCCCGCACCTTCGCCCAGGTCGAGCGCGAGATGCACCGCCTCGGCCCCTGGACGGGCGCGCGGACGGGCGTCAACCCGGTGGCCCCCGTGGCTCCGGGCCGCACCGGCTCGGGCCGCGCGGTCCTCGCGACCTGGCACGAGCTGCTCGACGGCGGCTCGCTGCAGGACGGCGAGCCCTACCTCGCCGGCACGGCCGTCGAGCCCGTGGCCCGCATGTCCGTCGCCACCGCCGAGGCCGCAGGCCTGGCCGAGGGCGAGGTCGTCACCGTGCAGTCCGAGTCCGGGACCGTGACCTACCCCGTCCGGATCACCGAGGACATGGCCGACCACGTCGTGTGGATCCCCACCAGCTCCGCGGGCCAGTCGGTCCGCTCCCGCCTCGTCGCCGACAACGGCGACGTCGTCACGCTGACGAAGGGTGTTGCGCAGTGAGCACATTCCCGACCCTCGCGGCCACCGCGCTCGCGGGCACCAACCGGCTCGCGACCGAGCTCGCCCCCGGCGGGACCTACCGCGCGGACTTCAGCGACACCCCCTGGTGGCTGACGCTGATCAAGGCGCTGCTCGTCTTCGTCTACCTGATGCTCAGCGTCGTCGTCGTGATCTGGTTCGAGCGCCGCATCGTCGGCTTCCTCCAGCAGCGTCCAGGTCCCAACCGGTTCGGCCCGGGCGGCATCTTCCAGACCCTCGCGGACGGCTTCAAGCTGGTGTGGAAGGAGACGTTCACGCCGGCCAACGCCGACAGGTTCATGTACAACCTGGCGCCCATCATCGCGGGGTCGACGGCGTTCATCGGGTTCTCGATCATCCCCCTGGCGGGCGAGGTCAACCTCTTCGGCCACCGCACGCCCCTGCAGCTGACCGACGGCCCCGTCGCGGTGCTGCTGGTGCTCGCGGCCGGGTCGATCGCCGCCTACGGCTTCATCCTCGCCGGCTGGTCCAGCGGGTCGACCTATCCGCTCCTCGGTGGCCTGCGCTCCACCGCCCAGGTGATCTCCTACGCGATCGCGATGGGTCTCTCCCTCGTCGCGGTGTTCCTGTATGCCGGATCCATGTCCACCTCGGAGATCGTCGCCAAGCAGGCGAGCCTGTGGTTCCTGATCCCGGCGATCTTCTCGTTCATCGTCTACGTCATCTGCATGTTCGGCGAGACCAACCGCCTGCCGTTCGACCTCGCCGAGGGCGAGGGCGAGATCGTCGGTGGCTACCACACCGAGTACTCCGGCATGAAGTTCGGGATGTTCTTCCTCGGCGAGTACGTCAACATGTTCACGGTCTCGGCCCTGGCCACCACGCTCTTCCTGGGCGGCTGGCAGGCACCGCCGCCGCTGACGCTGATCAACGACGGCATGCTCAACCACGGCTGGTGGGGGCTGCTGTGGTTCACCCTCAAGCTGTGGGGCTTCATGTTCTTCTTCGTGTGGGTGCGCGGCACCCTGCCCCGCACCCGCTACGACCACTTCATGGCCTTCGGCTGGAAGCTCCTGATCCCGCTCACCCTGGTGTGGGTCATGGCTGTCGCCTTCGTGCGCGCCGCCATGCTCGGCCACCTCGGCGACACCGCGATCACCGCCTTCGGTCGGTCGTTCTACGTCTCCCTGCTGATCATCATCGGGGTGTTCCTGCTGGGAGCGGTCGTGGCGACCTGGCTGATCGAGAGCCGCAACGAGTCCCGTCGCGAGGCCGCGCGCCCCGAGCAGCCCGCCGAGATCGACCCCTTCGCCGGTGGCCACCCCGTGCCGCCGATGCCCGGCCAGACGCTGCGCGAGCCCACGCTCGCCAGCCACCGCACGGTGACCGCCGCTCCGGCCACCGGCCGCAGCTCCGCGAACGACCACGAGGAGGACCACCGTGGCTGACTCCAAGCCCGAGCCCGGCAGCTCGCTCGACCCCGCGTCCCGCACGGGCGGCGAGGTCAGCCGCGAGCACCGCGCCGCGCAGGACGAGCGCCCCAGGGCCAACCCCCTGATCGAGGCATTGGGCCCGCAGGCCGGCTTCGGCGTGAGCCTGCGGACCTTCTTCCGCAAGCGCTACACCGAGGAGTACCCCGAGGTGAAGCGCCCCACCGCGGCGCGCTTCCACGGCCGTCACCAGCTCAACCGCCACCCTGACGGCCTCGAGAAGTGCGTCGGGTGCGAGCTGTGCGCGTGGGCCTGCCCGGCGGACGCAATCCTCGTCGAGGGCGCTGACAACACCGAGGAGGCGCGGTTCTCGCCCGGCGAGCGCTACGGCCGCGTCTACCAGATCAACTACCTGCGCTGCATCTTCTGCGGCCTGTGCATCGAGGCCTGCCCGACCCGCGCGCTCACGATGACCAACTTCTACGAGCTGGCCGACCACACCCGCGGCGAGATGATCTTCGAGAAGCACCAGCTGCTCGCCCCCGTGCAGGAGGGCATGATCGCCGCCCCGCACCCGATGGTGGAGGGCATGGAGGAGCGCGACTACTTCCGGGGTCGGGTCACCAAGGCCACCCCCGCGCAGCAGTCCTGGGTGGACGAGCACGAGGCCCACCCGGCCGACGGCACGGCGCCCACCGGCGACCCCGTCGAGGGCGTCGACACGATCAGCTCCGGCCGGCAGGCCACCCGAGACTCGGTGAAGGGAGTCCGGCGATGACCTCCAGCGGCGAGGCCGTCTTCTTCTGGATCTCGTCGATCGTCTGCGTGCTCGCGGCGCTCGGCCTGGTCTTCGCCCGCAAGGCGGTCTACGCCGCCATGAGCATGGCCGTGATCATGGTCAACCTCGGCGCCATCTACCTCGCCCAGGGGGCTGACTTCCTCGGCATCGTCCAGGTCGTCGTCTACACCGGCGCCGTGATGATGCTCTTCCTGTTCGTCCTGATGATGATCGGCGTCGACTCGGCGGACTCGACGGTGGAGACCCACAAGGGGATCCGCGTCTGGGGCGTGCTGCTGGGCCTCGGCCTCGGCGCGCTGCTGATCGCCGTCATCGGCCAGTCCCGGCTGCCCGCCCCCGTCGGCCTGGACGAGGCCAACGCCGGCGGCAACGTCAACGGCCTCGCGGACCTGATCTTCGGGCCGTACGTCTGGACCTTCGAGCTCACGTCCGCCCTCCTGATCACCGCGGCCCTGGCGGCCATGGTGCTCGCCCACCGCGAGCGCCTCATCCCCAAGACGACGCAGCGGGTCTACGCGGAGCGGCGGTTCAAGACCGGTCGGTTCCCCGCCGGCAAGCCGGCGCCCGGTGTCTACGCCCGGCACAACGCCGTCGACACCCCCGCCCTCCTGCCGGACGGCACCCCGTCCGAGCTGTCCGTCTCCGCCGTGCTGGAGGCCCGGGACCAGGTGGCGCAGCCCGGCCAGTTCGAGGACATCGAGCACGCCATCGAGCGCGAGATCGAGGAGGGGCGCACCCGATGAGCCTCATGAACTACATCTACCTGGCGACGATCCTGTTCAGCCTCGGCGCGGTGACCGTGCTGGTGCGACGCAACGCGATCATCGTCTTCATGGGCGTCGAGCTCATGCTCAACGCAGCCAACCTCGCCTTCGTGACGTTCGCGCGCATGCACGGCACGCTCGAGGGCCAGGCCATCGCTCTGTTCGTGATGGTGGTGGCGGCGGCCGAGGTCGTGGTCGGCCTGGCCATCATCATGTCCATCTTCCGCGCGCGCCGGTCGGCCTCGGTCGACGACGCCAACCTGCTGAAGCTGTAAAGGAGCGACTGGCGTGACTCTGCTCAGTACCTCGGCCCTCCTCGCCGCGGAGGGCGCTGCCCCCGTGGTGGAGGCGACCGACGTCGCGTCCTGGGGGTGGTTGCTCATCGCCCTCCCGCTCCTCGGCGCTGCGCTCCTGCTCGTCGGCGGACGGATGACCGACAGGTTCGGCCCCGGCCTGGCCACCCTGCTGTCCTGGGGATCCTTCGCCGTCGGCCTGATGATCTTCCTGCAGATGCTCGGGGCCGACCCCGAGCAGCGGTCCATGACCAAGGACCTGTGGCACTGGGTGCCGGCGGGCGGCTTCGACCTGAAGGCCGGGATCCTGCTCGACCCGCTCTCGATCGCGTTCGTCCTGCTCGTGACCTTCGTCGGATCGCTCATCCACGTCTATTCGCTCGGCTACATGGAGCACGACCCCGACAAGCGCCGGTTCTTCGCCTACCTCAACCTGTTCGTCGCGGCGATGCTCACCCTCGTGCTCGGCAACTCCTACCTGATGCTCTTCGTCGGGTGGGAGGGCGTCGGCCTGGCGTCCTACCTGCTCATCGGCTTCTGGAACTGGAACCCGCCGTACGCCTCGGCCGCCAACAAGGCCTTCATCGCCAACCGGGTCGGCGACGTGGGCATGATCGTCGCGATGATGGCGATGTTCGCCGCCTTCGGGACGGTGTCCTTCGCCGGCGTCGACGCGGGCGTCCAGCACGCCAGCCCCGCCCTGCTGACCTTCATCGGCCTGGCCCTGCTGCTGGCGGCCTGCGGCAAGTCGGCACAGTTCCCGCTGCAGTCCTGGCTCGGTGACGCCATGGCCGGTCCCACCCCGGTGTCCGCCCTGATCCACGCGGCGACGATGGTCACCGCCGGCGTCTACCTGGTGGTCCGGTCGCACGCGATCTTCAACGCGGCGCCGAACGCCCAGCTCGCCGTCACGATCGTCGGAGCCATCACGCTGACGCTCGGCGCGATCATCGGCTGCGCCAAGGACGACATCAAGAAGGCCCTGGCCGCATCGACGATGTCCCAGATCGGCTACATGATGCTCGCCGCGGGCCTGGGCCCGGTGGGCTACGCCTTCGCGATCTTCCACCTGCTGACGCACGGCTTCTTCAAGGCCGGGATGTTCCTCGGGGCCGGCTCGGTCATGCACGGCATGGGGGACCGGGTCGACATGCGCACCTTCGGCAACCTGTCCGGCAAGATGCCGACCACCTGGCTCACCTTCGGTGCCGGCTGGCTGGCCATCATCGGCTTCCCGTTCCTGTCGGGCTTCTGGTCCAAGGACAAGATCATCGAGGCCGCGTTCATCGGCGAGGGCTGGCGACCCTGGGTCTTCGGCTCGGTCACCATGCTCGTCGCGGGGCTGACCGCGTTCTACATGTCCCGCCTGTTCTTCATGACCTTCCAGGGCCGCCGCCGCTGGCTGGCGCAGGACCACCCGCACGAGTCCCCGGCCACCATGACGGTGCCGATGATCATCCTCGCCATCGGCTCGGTCGCGCTCGGCTTCGTCCTCAACTTCTTCGGCTTCACCCACTGGCTCGAGCCGGTCGTCGGCGGGCACGGCGAGGAGCACCCGGTCCTCCCGGTCCTCGCGATCACCCTCCTGACCCAGCTGCTCATGGTGATCGGCGTGGCCGTCGCCTGGATGAAGTACTGGCGCGACGAGGTGCCCGTCGTGGCACCCCGCGGCTCGGTCCTCACCCGCGCTGCGCGTCGCGACTTCTACCAGGACGACGTCAACGACGGCCTGTTCGTCCGGCCCGGCAACGGCCTCATCAGCGGCCTGCGCTCGGCGGACAAGAACGGCGTCGACGGCGGGGTGCTGGGGCTCGGCGAGGTCGTCGAGGCCACGTCCAACGGCGTCCGCAAGCTGCAGAACGGCTTCGTTCGCTCCTACGCCCTGACGATGCTCGCCGGCGTCGTCGCGATCCTCCTTGCTCTGTGGGTGGTGCAGTGATGTCCAACGTCCCCTGGTTGACCGCGATGCTGGTGATTCCCCTCGTGGGATCGCTGGTCGTGGCCTGCCTCCCGTCCTCTCTCGCGAGCAAGGCCAAGCAGGTCGCGCTGGGCTTCTCGCTCGTGACCCTGGTGGTCGGGATCGTCGCGGCGCTGCGCTTCGACACCGACTCGAGCGCGCTGCAGCTCACCGAGCAGCACCAGTGGATCCCGTCCTTCGGCGTGTCCTACGCCGTGGGGGTCGACGGCATCTCGCTGAGCCTGATCCTCATGTCCCTCGTCCTCGCCCCGGTGTGCATCCTGGCCGCCTGGCACGACGCGCCCGAGGGCGGCAGCAGGGAGAAGACCTACTTCGCGCTGCTGCTGTCGCTGGTGCCGTTCATGGTGGGCGTCTTCGCCGCGACCGACGTCTTCCTGTTCTACGTGTTCTTCGAGGCCATGCTGGTCCCGGTCTACTTCCTCGTGGCCGGCTACGGCGGAGCCCGCCGCCGCCAGGCCGCGCTGAAGTTCCTGCTGTTCTCGCTGGCCGGCGGCCTGGTCATGCTCGTGGCCCTGATCGCGCTGTACGTCCACGGCCCCGGTGGCGCCGACGGCTTCATGATCACCCGCCTGGTCGGGCTCGAGATGAGCCCGATGGCCGAGCGCCTGATGTTCGTGGGCTTCTTCATCGCCTTCGCGATCAAGGCCCCGATGTGGCCGCTGCACACCTGGCTGCCCGACACGGCCGAGGAGGCCACCCCGGCCACCTCCACGCTGCTCGTCGGTGTCCTGGACAAGATCGGCACCTTCGGGATGCTGCGCTTCTGCCTCCCCTTCTTCCCGGACGCGTCCCGCTGGGCCGCCCCGGCGATCCTGGTGCTGGCCCTGATCTCGATCTTCTACGGCGCCTTCCTCGCGATCGGCAGCAAGGACATGCTGCGGCTGATCTCCTACACCTCGATCAGCCACTTCGGCTTCATCGTGCTGGGGATCTTCGCCTTCACGATCACCGGCGGCAACGGCTCGGCGCTCTACATGGTCAACCACGGCTTCACCACCGCGGCGCTCTTCCTGATCGTGGGCATGCTGATCCGCCGTGGTGGCAGCGCCAAGATCCCGGCCTACGGCGGCTGGCAGCGGGTCACCCCGGCCCTGGCCGGGTGCTTCCTGGTCGCGGGTCTCTCCGGTCTGGCCCTGCCGCCCCTCGGAGCCTTCGTGTCCGAGTACCTCGTCCTCGTCGGGACCTACCAGCGGCACCACGTGATCGGCGGCATCGCCGCGGTCGCGGTCATCCTCGCGGCGCTCTACATCCTGCTGATGTACCAGCGCGTGTTCACCGGCCCCCGGCCCGAGGGTGTCGACCGGGTCCGTGACCTGACCGGCCGCGAGAAGGTCGTCATCGTGCCGCTGATCGCGAGCTTCCTCGTGCTCGGCCTGTGGCCGAAGCCCGCGCTGGACGTCGTCAACCCGGCCATCACCAAGACCCTGCAGACGGTCGGCATCGCCGACCCCGCGCCGTCGACCGGCGCGCAGGCCACCTCCGAGGGGAGTGCCAAGTGAGTGCGTTGGTCAGCAGCCTGGTGGCTGTGACCGGACTGTCCGGTATGCCGCAGGCCGTCCTGCCTGCCGCGGACTTCCAGGTGACGTCCATCGACTACGCGGCCGTGTCGCCCGTCCTCGTCGTGGCGATCGCCGCGCTGGTCGGTGTGCTCGTGGAGGCCTTCGTCAAGCGCGAGCTGCGCTACCGTGTGCAGGTCGTCGTGGCGCTGCTGGGTCTGCTCGGCGCCTTCGCCGCCCTCGTGACGTGCGCCAACGACGGCTGGGTCTCGACCGCCGCGGGTGCCGTCGTGGTCGACGGGCCGACGCTCCTGATCCAGGGTGCGCTGCTGATCCTCGGTGTGATGAGCGTCCTGACGATGGCCGAGCGGTTCGACTCGTCCGCGCCGGACGCGTTCACGCAGTCCGCGTCGTCCGCCCCCGGCTCGCACGGGGAGTCGATGGCCCTGCGTCTCGGCGCCACCACCACCGAGGTCTTCCCCCTCACGATGCTGTCCATGGTCGGCATGCTGCTCTTCCCGGCAGCCGGTGACCTGGTCGTGATGTTCGTGGCGCTGGAGGTCCTCTCGCTCCCGCTGTACGTCCTCGCCGGGCTGGCCCGCCGCCGCCGCCTGCTGTCGCAGGAGGCCGCGCTGAAGTACTTCCTGCTGGGTGCGTTCTCGTCCGGGTTCTTCCTGTTCGGCGCCGCCCTGCTCTACGGCTACTCGGGCACCGTGCGGCTGGCGGGCATCTCCCGCGCCATCGGCACGACGATCGGCATGGAGGGGCTCCTGCTGCCGGGTGCCTTCTTCCTCATGGTGGGTCTGCTCTTCAAGGTCGGCGCCGTGCCGTTCCACTCGTGGACGCCGGACGTCTACCAGGGCGCCCCGACGCCGGTCACGGGCTTCATGGCCGCCTGCACCAAGCTGGCGGCGTTCGGCGCCCTGCTGCGCCTGCTCTACGTCGGCCTCGCCGGCGACCGGTGGTCCTACCTGCCGGGCCTGTGGGTCGTCGCGATCCTGACGATGGTGGTCGGTGCCGTCCTGACGGTCACGCAGACCGACATGAAGCGGCTGCTCGCCTACTCCTCCATCGCCCACGCCGGCTTCATCCTGGTCGGGGTGCTGTCGTTCGACCGCAGCGGCGTGATCGGCACGATCTTCTACCTCGTGGCCTACGGCTTCATGACCATCGCGGCGTTCGCCATCGTCTCCCTGGTCCGCCGTGGCGGGTCCGAGGCGACCACGATCTCGCAGTGGTCCGGGCTCGGACGCAGGCACCCGGTGACGGCCGCGGTGTTCAGCTTCCTCATGCTGGCCTTCGCGGGCATCCCGCTGACGTCGGGCTTCACCGCGAAGTTCGCCGCGTTCTACCCCGCCGTCGCCCACGGTGGGGGCATGGGCACCGTCCTCGCCGTCGTCGGCGTCCTGTGCTCGCTCGTCACCGCGTTCGCCTACCTGCGGGTGGTGGGTGCGCTCTGGCACGGCGACCGCGACGGCTTCACGGCCGAGGTCGTCATGCCGTCCGTGGGGAGCACCATCGCCATCGCCCTCGGCGTGACGGTCACCCTGGTCCTCGGAGTCTTCCCGACCCCGCTGCTGGACCTGGCCGGACGTGGGGCCACGTTCCTCCCATGACGGGCATGCCGCTTCCCGTCGGGGCGCCCGCCGAGGGCGCCCCGACCGTCGCCCTGGCCACGATGCCGGGGGCGAGCCCCGAGCTCATGGACCGGCTCACCTCGGGGCTGCAGTCCGTCGAGGCCCGGATCCGGGCCGAGGTCGACCACGAGGACCCCTTCATCGCCGGGGCCTCCGCGCACCTGCTGTCGGCGGGCAAGCGGTTCCGTCCCATCCTCACGCTGCTCGCCGCCGAGCTGGGCGGCGGCTTCAGCCGCGACGTCGAGACCGCCGCCGCGGCCGTGGAGCTGACCCACCTGGCGAGCCTCTACCACGACGACGTCATGGACGAGGCCGAGATGCGCCGCGCGGTGGTGTCCGCCAACGCCGCCTACGGCAACTCCACGGCGATCCTCGTGGGGGATCTCCTCTTCGGGACCGCGTCCAAGATGATCGCCGAGCTCGGGCCCCTCGGGGTCCGCATCCAGGCCGAGACCTTCGTGCGCCTGTGCTCGGGCCAGATCCGTGACGACCGCGCCTGCCCCGAGGGGACGGACCCGGTCGACTACTACCTCGGCGTGCTCGAGGACAAGACCGGGGTGCTCATCGCCACCGCGGCGCGCTACGGCGCCATGTTCTCCGGGGCGGGGGAGGAGGCCGAGCGCATCCTCGAGGCCTACGGCGAGAAGCTCGGTGTCGCCTTCCAGCTGGCCGACGACCTGCTGGACATCACCTCTGACGACTCCGGCAAGGAGCCCGGCACCGACCTGCGCGAGGGTGTCGACACCCTGCCGGTGCTCTACGTCAAGGCGTCCACCGACCCCGCCGACGCCCGTCTGCAGGAGCTGCTGTCCTCGGACCTGCGCACCGACGCCCAGGCGCACGCCGAGGCCCTGGGGCTGCTGCGCACCCACCCGGCGCTGGATCGCGCCCAGGCCTACACCCGTCAGGTCGCCGAGGAGGCCCAGCGAGTCCTGGACCCGCTGGGCGACGGCGAGGCGGTCCGGGCCCTCCGTGCTCTCGCGGCCAGCGTGGTGGACCGCGAGGTCTAGCCCTACCTGTCGGTAGGCCGGTGAGGACAATCACGCCCCAGGAGGGGCGGCCGCGCCCTAGAGTGCGCTCATGACCGCCTCCGCCCCGGCCCGGGACCTGCGCGCCGACGAGCTGCGTCTCGCCCTCGCCGGACGGGAGGCGCCGTTCGCCGTCGTCGACCTTGATGCGTGGGACGCCAACGCCCAGGACCTGCTGCGACGGGCCGGGCGGCTGCCCGTCCGGCTCGCGACGAAGTCGGTGCGATGTCGTGCCCTGGTGGAGCGGGCCCTCTCCCGGGGATTCAGCGGCGTCCTGACCTACAGCCTCGACGAGGCACTGTGGCTCGCCGACCAGGGGGTCGACGACCTGCTCGTGGCCTACCCGCCGGTCGGTCTCGACTCGCTCTCGCGCCTCGCCACGCACCCCCCGTCGCGACACGGTGACCGTGATGATCGACCACCCCGATCACGTCACGCGTCTCGCCGCGGTGGTGCGAGAGGCCTCGGCCGGCCCGATCCGCGTGTGCCTGGACCTCGACGCATCGCTGAGGATCGGCCCCGTGCACCTGGGGGTGCGACGCTCCTGCCTGCGGACCCCCGAGGCCGCCGCGGCCGCCGCGCGGGCGGTCCTCGCCCGCCCCGAGCTGCGCCTGGTCGGCGTCATGTCCTACGACGCCCAGGTCGCCGGGCTCCAGGACAGCTCGCCCGCGGTCCGGCTCGTCAAGGCGGCGTCGGTCCGCGAGCTCCTGGGACGTCGTGCGGCGGTGGTGACCGCCGTCGAGGACGTGCTGGGTCACCCCCTCGAGCTGGTCAACGGCGGCGGCACGGGCAGCCTGCACCTCTTCGCCGACGGACCCGGCCACCACCGAGCTGGCGGCCGGCTCAGGACTGATGTCACCGCGCCTATTCGACGGCTACGACGCCTTCCGCCACCGGCCCGCGGCGTGGATCGTGCTCCCGGTGGTGCGGCGACCCGCGAGGCGCGTGGCGACGTGCTTCTCCGGGGGCTATGCCGCCAGCGGCGCGGCGGGACGCGACCGGCTGCCGAGCCCGGTGTCGCCATACGGCCTCCCGCTGCTCGGGGCCGAGGGCGCCGGGGAGGTCCAGACGCGCGTGACCGGACGAGCCGCCGAGGACCTGCGGATCGGCGACCACGTGTGGTTCCGGCACGCCAAGGCCGGCGAGCTGTGCGAGCGCGTGGACCGGCTGCTGCTGGTCAGCGGGACAGAGGTGGTCGACGAGGTGCCGACCTATCGCGGCAAGGGGAGGGCCTTCGGATGAGCACGTGGACCAACTGGAGCGGCAACCAGAGCTGCCGACCCGCGCGGGTCCTCACCCCCGTGGGGGTGGACGAGGTGGCGCAGGTCATGGCCGACGCCGCTCGAGACGGGCTGCGGGTCAAGCCGATCGGGGCCGGGCACTCGTTCACCGCCATCGGCCTCACCGACGGCGTCCAGGTCAGCCTCGACGCGCACACCGGGCTGGTCGCCGTCGACCGGGACTACGGCCGGGTGCGGGTGCGTGCCGGGACGCGCCTGTGCGACCTCAACGCGCTCCTGGAGGCGCAGGGGCTGGCCATGGCCAACCTCGGCGACATCGACCGGCAGTCCGTCGCGGGCGCGCTGTCGACCGGCACCCACGGCACCAGGCCACCCTGCCCGGGCTGGCCGGCCTCGTGGAGGCGCTGGAGATCGTGACCCCGGACGGGCGCGTGCGCCGGTGCGACCGGCAGCGTGACCCGGACCTGTTCCACGCGGCGCGCGTCGGGCTGGGCGCCCTCGGCATCGTCACCGAGGTGACGCTCGCGTGCGTACCGGCCTTCCGCATCGAGGCGCGGGAGGAGCCGGCCGGCCTGAGCGCCGTGCTCGCGCAGCTGGACGAGCACGTCGACGGGCACGACCACTTCGAGATGTTCTGGTTCCCGCACACCGACCGGGTCCTCGCCAAGCACAACCGGCGCCTGGCCCCCGACGACACCTCCGGCAAGGCCCTTCCGCGCTGGCGCTACCTGCTGGACGACCAGCTGCTGTCCAACGGTGTCTTCGACCTGACCTGCCGGCTGTCGGCGCGCGTGCCCGCCACCACGCGGCCCATCAACGCCGTCGCGAGCCGGGCCCTGTCGGCCCGCACCTACACGGACTCCTCCTACCGGGTGTTCGCCAGCCCGCGGACGGTCCGCTTCACCGAGAGCGAGTATGCCGTGCCGCGTGCCGCCCTCCCGGAGGTGCTGCGGGACCTGGACCGGTTCATCGAGCGCTCGCGCGAGCACGTGGCCTTCCCGGTGGAGATCCGGTTCGCCGCCGCCGACGACGCGTGGCTCTCGACGGGCTACGAGCGGGCCAACGCCTACGTCGCCGTCCACCACCACCGCTCGGTCGACCCCCGCCGCTACTTCGCGGCCTTCGAGCAGGTCGTCGCCGCCCACGACGGTCGCCCGCACTGGGGCAAGATGCACACGCTCGGCGTCGACCGGCTGCTCGAGCTCTACCCCCGGCTCCCGGACTTCCTGCGGCTGCGCGACGAGCTCGATCCCGACCGGCTGCTCGGCAACGACTACCTCACCCAGGTCCTCGGCAGGTGACGCCAGCAGGGTGGCGCCACGGGGCGCCGGGCGCACGCGGGTAGTCTGGGCGCGGCGGGGCCGTCCCGTCCCGGACCGCTGGAGGACCCCGCACGCATGTCGACCGTCGAGGTGGCGCACCCCGCCGCACCCCACGGCCACGGCGGCGGTCGCGCCCGTCGGGGCGTTCGTGCCACGTGGTCCCGGGCCACCCGCGAGGAGCGGGGCGTGGGACTCGCCTCGCTGGGTCTCGTGCTGTGGTTCCTGGTGCGGGCGCGGTCGGGGGCCGACCTCTACGACGGCTCGCACGTCATCGCCCTCGCGCAGCGCATCGCCCAGGGCGACCGGTTGTTCGCCGACGAGATGAACGCGCAGGCCGTCGGCTCCGCCGCCGGGGCGCCGTTCGTGTGGGCGTGGACGCACCTGTTCGGGCAGGCCTACCTCGTCCTGGCCTACCGCTACTGCTACATCGTGGTGGCCGTCCTGGTCGGTGTGCTGTGCTACCGCGCCCTGCGCACGCGGTTGCGCCCGCTCGTCGCGTTCCCCGCCGTGGCGGGAGCGTTGATGGTGACGAGCTACCACGTGGTCGGGCTGTCCTACAACACCGTCCCCACGCTGGCCATGGTCGTCCTCACCTGCTGCGGCCTCGCGGCGGTGCTGGGCCCCGGGGCGAGCGCCCGGCGCTGGGTGGTGCCCGTCGGACTGACCGCCCCCCTCGGCGCGGTCAGCCTGCAGTCCCTGCTCCCCGCCGTGGGGCTCAGCCTGCTCGTGCTCGTCGTGCTCCTGTGGCGGGGTGGGCGCCGCGACGCCGTGCTCTGGCTCGTCGGGACCGCCGCGGTGGTCACCCTCCCGGTCGCGGTCTACTTCCTCGGCGTCATCGGCTGGTCGGCGATCAGCGACACCCTGGACTACACCGTGCAGTACCAACGACCTCGCTCCGGCCCGCTCGAGCGGCTGGGGTTCACCTCGATCTCCTGGCTCAAGGAGCTGGTGACCCCCGTGCGACTCCCCGCGGTGCTGCTGGGGCTCAGCGCGGCCGTGCCCCTGCTCTCCGCACGGTGGCGGCGTGGGGCCGTCACCTGGTTCCCCGTGGTGCTGGGCGCCACCAGCCTGCTCGCGCTGCTCGTGCACGACGTCAACCTGATGCGCTACGTCGGGTCCGTCCAGCTCTACACCGCCCTGGTCATGCTCCCGGTCTGCCTGTGGTGGGTGCGGTCCCGAGGTGACCGCGAGGTCGCGACCCTGCTGCTCCTCGCCGCCCCCACCGCCCTCGTCGGCCACCCGATGGTCGCCGCCACGACCTTCGCGGGCCCGTGGTACGGCGAGTTCCCGCCCGCCTCCGTGGCGCTGGCCATCGCGACGACGGTCGGCGCCGGCCGGGTGGTGGAGCGGATCAGCGGCCCGAGCGACGTGAGCGCGCTCAAGCGCTACGCCCTCGTCTCGGTGCTCGCGATCCTCGCGTCCCAGTTCGCGACGAACTTCTACGGCAGCTCGCCCTGGGCGGCCCGGACACCGGCTCCGGCCGGGGCCTACGGCGGGCTCTACAGCGGCGGGCGCGAGCTCGCGCACCTGCGGATCGTGCAGGACACGACCGACACCTGGGTGCGGCCGGGCGAGAGCCTGCTCGTCTACGGCGCGGTCACCGGCGCCTTCCTCACGTCGGGCGCGCGGGCGGACACCAACATCGTGTGGCTCGAGGACTTCGGCGAGCAGGGCCGCTACACCACCGACTGGATGCGCCGGACCGGTCGGGTGCCGGACGTGGTGCTCGTCTCCACCGACGGCATCCACGGCGACGGGATCGAGGCCATGGCCCAGCGCGACCCCATCCTCGCGACCTTCGCCGGCACCCACCGGATCGTCGCCGGCATCGGCTACTTCAGCCCGGGGCAGTTCCGCAGCGAGGCGGGGCTGGTCGTCCTGCGTCGCGTCGGCACCTGATGCATCAGGGGGAGCGGCGACCCGATGCCCCGTCGGCGTCGGCGCCCGGGACTAGCCTGGAGGGGCACACCACCCCACGAAGGACGACCTGCCGATGACACCTGCCTCGCGACCCACGTCGGTGGGGTTGGCGTCCTGGCTCGGCCTGCGCGAGGCGTCCCTGCTGCTGGCGTGCGCTCCCGCGGGCGGGCTCCTCGTGGGCGCGGTGGACCTGGCCACCTCCTCCGGCTTCGCCGACCTCGGTATGGCGCTGGGCTTCGCTCTGGTGGCGGCCTTCTACACGGCACAGCTGGCGGTGACGCTCGGACGGCCGGGGTGGACCGACACGTGGTGGGCGCCCGTCATCCTGACGACGTCGGCGCTGTCGTCCCCGCTCTTCACGACCTTCCTGGTGGATCCGCGGCCTCCCATCGTGTGGTTCTGGCTGCTGGAGCCCGTGGTCGTGCTGGCGGCCTACCTGTGCCGACCCGCCCACGCCGCCCTGGTCACCGTCGGGTGCCTGGGCTGCGGCTGGATCTTCCTGGCGCTGAGCGACGTCGACGTGGCCCGCCACGCGCACGAGGTGGTGGCGGGAGCGGCGGCGATCGTGATGCCCGGTGTGGTGGCCGCGCTGGTCCTCGGACGGGTGCGGCGCCGGGAGCGGTCGGTGCTCGAGCAGACCCGGTTGGACCCGGTCACGGGGGTGCTCAACCGGCGAGGTCTCGAGCACGAGCTGAGCGAGTGGTCGGAGCGGGGGCGGGGAGCCGAGCCGGTGTGCCTGGTGTCCATCCACCTGGACTCCTTCGACGAGGCCGCCTCGGCGTGGGGCGGAGCCGCTGCCGACCAGGTGATGGCCAGGGTTGCCGTGGCCCTGGAGCGCGCCTACCACCGCAGCCACCTCGTCAGCCGGTTCGTCGACCACGAGTTCATCGTGGTCAGCGACATCGACCCCGACCTGCTCGTGCCGTCCCTGCTGCGCGCGGTGCGGGTGGCCAGCCCGCAGCGCCCGGTCACCGCCAGTGCCGGCGTCGTCTGGGGCATCCCCCTGGACCTGCTGGCCGAGGGGCAGCTCGTCCCGATGGTCGAGCGCGCCCGCCAGCGGGTCACCGCCGCGCAGCTGTCCACCGGGGGGATCGACGCCCAGCAGTTCGAGCCCGAGACCTATGTCCCGGTCCCGGTGCCCCAGCCGGTGCCGGCGGCGCCTCCCCGGCAGGAGGAGCCCGACCAGCCCGACCTCCCGGGCAGCGATGCCCGGGTGCTCGGGTGGTGGCTGGCCGGCACCGGCATCCTGCTGAGCGCGGTGCCGCGGCGCCCCGATCAGTCGAGCCCCGTCGACCTGCTCGTCTACGCCGCCTGCCTGGCGCTCGCCTGCGGGGGGATGTGGGTCGCGCAGAGCGACACGGGTCACCCACGGGTGGGGCGCCTCCTGGTGACGCTGACGCTCCCTGTCACCGTCATGGTGGTGATGAACGTGCCCACGGTCGAGGCGCGCTACCTCGTGGTGGTGCTCGCGGCCTACCCCGCGACCATCGCGGGCGTGCTCCTGGACCGGGTGTGGGCGCAGTGGATGGTCGTGCTCCTGCCGGTGAGCTTCGTCCTGGCCACGGCGGTGGGTCCCACCGCGCTGCCGCACGCCCTTAGCATCACCATCCTCGCGGTCGGGCTGGTCGCGGTGACGGCGCTGCTGGCGGCCATGGTGCGCCGCCGCCGCCTCACCTCGCTCAACCGGCTGCACGTGCTCACCCTCACCGACCCGACCACGGGGGTGCTGACCCGGGCGGGCCTCGCCCGGGAGTTCCTCGACCTGCCGCCCGCCCGCCGGACGGGGATCCTGCTGACCTCGGTGCTGCCCCGCGGGGGCGAGGGGCAGGGCACCGCCCTGGAGGCCGACCTCGCCCTCGTGGCGACGAGCCTGCACGAGCTGGCGCGGGGGAGGGGCGTCGTGGGCCGGGTCAGCGGACGCGACCTGGTGCTCGTCGTGCCCGGCGCGGACCGCCTGGCGCTGCTGCGGCGTCGCCTCCAGCAGGACCTGGGGGAGCGGTCCTCCGAGGTGGAGGTCCTGGTGGGGCTGGCCTACACCGACGACCACACCGAGGGTGGGCTGTGGCAGGCCGTCAACGAGGCCGACGAGGCCGTCCGGCGCCAGAGCCACGGCGACGCCGGGCCCTCCCACCTCGTGCCCGCCGACGTGACGCCCTGACCGTCGGCGCCGCCCACGAACCCACCCGGAACGTTCGCGGGCGCACCGGCGTTGTTCCTGGCATGCATCGGCACTTCAACGGTCTCAAGACCGCTGCGCTCTTCGGCGTCATCTGGGCGCTGCTCCTCGGCCTCGGCGCCCTCATCGGCAACGGCCGCTACATCTGGCTGTTCGCCCTGGTCGGCCTCGGCATGACCTTCTACTCCTACTGGAACTCCGACAAGCTGGCGCTCAAGGCCATGCAGGCCTACCCGGTCACGCGCGAGCAGGCCCCGGCGATGTACCGCATCGTCGAGGAGCTGTCCGCCAAGGCCGGTCAGCCGATGCCCACGCTGTGGATCTCCCCGACCGAGGCGCCCAACGCCTTCGCCACGGGGCGCAACCCCCAGCACGCGGCGGTGTGCTGCACCGAGGGCATCCTGCGCCTGCTCGACGAGCGCGAGCTGCGGGGGGTCCTCGGCCACGAGCTGATGCACGTCTACAACCGCGACATCCTCACGAGCTCGGTGGCGGCCGCGATCGCCGGCGTCATCACGAGCGTCGCGCAGATGGCGATGTTCTTCGGCGGCGGCAACGACGAGGACCGCCCCAACCCGGTGGTCATGATCCTCATGGCGCTGCTCGCCCCGCTGGCCGCGAGCCTGATCCAGATGGCGATCTCCCGCACCCGCGAGTTCGACGCCGACGAGGACGGCTCCTCCCTGACCGGCGACCCGCTCGCCCTGGCCTCGGCCCTCAAGAAGCTCGAGCTCGGCGTGGCCCGGGCGCCCCTGGCGCCCCAGCCCGACGTCGTGAACGCGAGCCACATGATGATCGCCAACCCCTTCCGCGCGCAGGACGTCAGCAAGCTCTTCAGCACCCACCCCGCCACTGCCGACCGGATCTCCCGGCTCGAGCAGATGGCCGGCTACCACGGGCGCTGACCGCGGCCGTCTGACCGCGCCCGTTCGGGCCTCGTGACGCAGCGCCGTATGCCGCCGGCCCGCGGCATACGGCACTGCTGCCTGTCGCCGACCCACCGGCACGACCCGGGGTGTGAAACGGTGGGCCCATGACCAGCCTGACCCGCACGGAGGCGCGAGGGCGCGCCACGACCGTGAAGCACCCCCGCTATGCCGTCGAGCTCGACCTCACCCAGGGCGAGACGACCTTCGGCAGCCGCACCGTCCTCACCTTCGCCGCCACCCCGGGCGAGAGCACCTTCGTCGACCTCAAGGCGACCGAGCTGCAGGAGGCGACGCTCAACGGTGAGCCGGTGCCGTCCGACGCCCTCGCCGACGGTCGGCTGCGACTGACCGGCCTGGCCGCCGACAACGAGCTCGTCGTCCGCGCGACGATGAGCTACAGCAAGGACGGCTCCGGCCTGCACCGGGCGGTCGACCCGGCCGACGGCGAGCACTACGTCTACGGCCACTCGTTCATGGACGCGGCGCCGCGGGTGTTCGCCTGCTTCGACCAGCCGGACCTCAAGGCACCCTGCACGTTCACCGTGACCGCGCCGAGCGACTGGGTGGTGATCGGCAACGGCGCCGCGACCCGCGAGGGCGACGTGTGGCACCTGGCCGAGACGGCGCCGATCGCGACCTACTTCGTGTCGATCTGCGCCGGCCCCTACGTGAGCGTCACCGAGGAGCACGACGGGATCCCGCTGGGCCTCTACGCCCGCCGTTCGATCCGGGCCCAGCTCGAGGCCAACGCACCGCGGGTCCTGGAGGTGACCCGCCGCAGCTTCGACTACTTCCACGAGCTGTTCGGGATCCGTTATCCCTTCGGCAAGTACGACCAGGTGTGGGTGCCGGAGTTCAACGCCGGCGCGATGGAGAACCCCGGCTGCGTGGTCCTGCGCGACGAGTACCTCTTCCGCTCCCGCGTGACCGGCGCCGAGCTGCTGTCGCGGGACAACACCGTCAGCCACGAGATGGCGCACATGTGGTTCGGCGACCTGGTGACGCTGGCCTGGTGGGACGACCTGTGGCTCAACGAGTCGTTCGCGGAGTACATGGCCAGCCGGTGCGTCGTCGAGAGCGGGCTCTACCCCGACGCCTGGTCCGACCAGGGGATCGTCCGCAAGGCCTGGGGCTACTCCGCCGAGCGCTCGCCGTCGACGCACCCGGTGGCGGGCAACGGCTCCGAGGACGCCCTCGCCGCCCTGCAGAACTTTGACGGCATCTCCTACGCCAAGGGGTCCGCGGTGCTGCGGCAGCTGATCGCCTACATCGGCGACGAGGCGTTCGTGGCCGGCGTGCGGGACTACCTGCAGCGGCACGCGTACGGCAACGCCGAGATGAGCGACTTCTTCGCGGCGATGGAGCGGGCGCACGGCGCCTCGCTGACCGACTGGACCGACGCCTGGCTGCGCACGGCGGGGCTCGACGCGATCCGTCTCGACGTGGACTGCGCCGACGAGTCCGACCTCGTGCGGCGCGCCGAGCTGGTCAAGGTCGCTCCCGAGGCGCACCCGGCGCGGCGCTCGCACGCCCTGGACGTCGCCGGCTGGACCGACGGGGTCGAGCAGGTGCGGGCACGGCTCACCCTCGACGAGGACCGCCGCGTGGTGCACGAGCTGCTCGACCGGCCGCGCCCGGCGATCCTCGTGCCCAACGCCTCCGACCTGACCTGGGCGACGGTGGTCCTGGACGAGGACACGCTCCGGCGCCTGCCCGAGCAGCTCGCCCAGGTCGACGACCTGGCCGCCCGCGTCGTGTTCTGGAACGCCCTGCGCGACGGCGTCGCCCTCGCGACGGTCGACCCGCGCCTGGTCGTCGACGTGTTCTGCGCGGCCTGGCCCCTGGAGACGGACGACTCGGTGCTCTCGGCGGCAGGGCGCTACGTCCCCGAGGTGGTCGTCGCCGTCTACCTCCCCGCCGACGAGCGCGCCGAGGCCCGGGTCCGCGTCGCCGAGGCCGGTGCCGCCGCCCTCGAGGCCGCGGAGCCCGGCTCGACCCGGGCGCTCGCGGCCGCGCGGGTGGTCGCCTCCACGTCGCGCGACGAGGAGCTCCTGCGCCGGTGGTATGCCGGGAGCGACCTGCCCGCGGGTCTCGAGGGTGACGCCGACTTCCGCTGGCTCGTCGCCACGACCCTCGCCGGCGACGGCGCGCTCTCGGTCGAGGAGCTGGAGGAGGCGCACGCGGCTGACGCCACGGTCACGGGCACGCTCGCGTGGCTCGGTGCGCGAGCCGCGCGACCCCACGGCGAGGACAAGGCGTGGGCCTGGGCGGAGCTGACCGAGCAGCGGGGTCGCTCCAACCACGAGATGAACGCCCTCGCCGGGTCCTTCTGGCGCAGCGGAGACACGGCGGTGCTGCGGCCCTACGTCGAGCGCTACTTCGAGGACGTGCCGGCGATGTGCGCGTGGGTGGGCGACGACGCGATGGCCCGGGTGGCCAAGCTGGCCTATCCCGTGCAGCTCGCCGAGCCGGAGACGCTGCAGCGGTCGCAGGACGCGCAGGACCGCTCGGACCTGACGGCGGCGGTGCGGCGCGGGATCGTCGACCAGGAGTCCGTGCTGCGCCAGGTCCTCCGCTCCCGCGACACCTTCTAGACCTACCTCAGGTAGTCACGTCCGCCTGGGTTGGCACGCCAGGCGGACAGACCTACCGGGGGTAGAGGCATCGGCCGGCGTTCGTTCGCCAGGCTGATGCCTCTACCCCCGGCGGGTCAGCGGATCAGGGGCAGCAGGCTGACGACCACCGCCACCACCGGCACCGCCACGACGGTGGTCACCGCGACCACGCTCGCCACCATCTCCGAGTCCCCCCGGAACTCCTCGGCGAGCAGGAACGCGTTGACCGCCGTCGGCATCGCCAGCGCCAGCACCAGCGACTGGGCCGACAGCGTAGGCAGCGGCAGCAGCACCGCCACGGCGAGCCCGAGCAGCGGCAGCAGCAGCGACCGCAGCCCCACGCTCACCAGCACCGGGGCGGTCAGGTGGATCCGACGTGACTGCCCCAGCTGCACTCCGAGCTGCAGCAGCACCAGGGGTATGGCGGCGGCCGAGAGCAGCTCGATGCCCCGCATGACGCCGATGGGGACCGTCATACCGGCCAGGCGCACCACGGTGGCGGCCACGAGAGCCCACAGCACGGGCAGGCGGACGAGCGACCGCAGCCCTGCGCCCAGCCCGTCGTGCGAGCCGTAGAGCACGGGCCCGATCGTGAACATCACGACCACCGACACGATGAACAGGACCAGGGCCTGGTCGAGCCCCGGCTGGCCGAGGGCGAGCAACGCCACGGGCAGCCCGAAGTTGCCGTTGTTGCCGATGACGGTGCAGGCCACCACGCCGCGGCGGGTGCGCCCGGGCCAGCGACCGCCGACCGCCCAGGCGACGAGCCCCGCCAGGACGTTGGCCGCGACATAGCCCGCGACCAGCCACACGCCCTGGCCGGGGGACACCTCGGTCTTGACGATCGAGGTGAAGGCCAGCGCCGGCGTCAGCCCGTGCATCCCCACCTTGTTGAGGGTCTGCCGGTCCAGGGCGAACGACCGCGCCAGCACGTAGCCGACCGCCGCCACGAGCACGACGGGCAGCACGACCTGGACGAGGGCAGCAAGCACCCCGGCAGGCTATCCAGCGCTGCCGGGGTGCGGGCGTGCGTCTCGGTGCTCGGCTCAGCGGCGGTTGGTGAACTGCACCGCGAAGTCGAGGTCGGCCTCCCGCACCAGCTGCTGCACGGCCTGCAGGTCGTCGCGCGACTTGGACGAGACCCGCAGCTCGTCGCCCTGGATCTGCGCCTTGACCGACTTGGGGCCCTCGTCGCGGATGAGCTTGGAGATCTTCTTGGCGTTGTCCTGCGTGATGCCGTCGCGCATGGCGCCCTCGAGGCGGTATTCCTTGCCCGACGGCTTGGCCTCCTTGTCCTCGCCGAAGTCGAAGGACTTGAGCGAGACGCCGCGGCGCACCAGCTTGGTCTCGAAGACGTCGAGGACGGCGGCGCAGCGTTCGGGGGTGTTGGCCTTGATCAGGACGTTGTCGCCGCTCCACTCGATGGACGCGCCCACGCCCTTGAAGTCGTAGCGCTGCGACACCTCCTTGGACGCCTGGTTGAGCGCGTTGTCGACCTCCTGCTTGTCGACCTTGCTGACGATGTCGAACGAGCTGTCCGCCATGGGCTCCTCCTGCTGGTCTGACCGGCCTGGCTCGCGCGGCCGGTCTGGGTTGTCGTGCGGGTCGTCGGTCCCGTCGAGTCTACGGATTCGGCATACCTGCTCGTCGTTGCTATGCTTTCCGACGCACCATGGCGGGTTGCCCGAGCGGCCAATGGGAGTGGACTGTAAATCCATCGCGAAAGCTACGAAGGTTCGAATCCTTCACCCGCCACCACAGTGTCACGCTGCACAGGAACGGCCCAGGATCTCCACGTCCTGGGCCGTTCTGCTGCGTCCGGTCGGGGGATCCGGTGGCGCACGTCCGGTCACCGGTGGCGGTCCGCCCCCTGACCAGGTGAGATGGGGTCATGTCCCAACCGCTGTCGGGGGTCGTCGTCGTCTCCCTGGCCGTCAACGTGCCCGGCCCGGTCGCCGTGGCGCGCCTGGTCGACCTGGGCGCGCGGGGGACCGTGGTGCAGCCTCCCGCCGGTGACCCCCTCGAGCGCTACGCGCCGGGGTGGTATGCCGAGCTGAGCCGCCGTCTCGAGGTGCTGCGGCTCGACCTCAAGGATCCCGGCGGCCGGCGTGAGCTGGACGAGCTGCTCGCCGGCGCAGACGTGCTGGTCACGGCCACCCGGCCGGCGGCCCTGGCCCGGCTCGGGTTCGACTGGCCGCACCTGCACGAGGCCTTCCCGCGACTGGTCCACACCTCGATCGTGGGGCGGGCCGGGGAGCGCGCCGACGTGCCCGGTCACGACCTCACCTACCAGGCCGCCGCCGGGATCCTCGCCCCTCCGGCCGCCCCGCGCACGCTGGCCGCTGACCTCGCGGGCGCGGAGCGGGCCGTCAGCGAGACCCTGGCCGGGCTGCTGCTGCGGGAGCGGACGGGGGAGGGGACCCTGCGCGAGGTGGGGCTGGGCGACTGCGCCGACGACCTCGGGGCGCCGGTGCGCCGCGGGATGACCACGCCCGGCTCCCTGCTGGGGGGCGGCTTCGCGGGATACGGCCTGTATGCCGCTCGCGGGGGCCACGTCGCGCTGGCCGCCCTGGAGCCGCACTTCTGGGCGAGGGCCGAGGAGCTGCTCGGGGCGGACCACGCGCAGATCGCCGCGACGCTCGCCGGGCGCTCGCCGGACGAGTGGGAGGCCTGGGGCGAGGAGCACGACGTGCCGCTGGCGGCCGTGCGGGAGCCCGAGCGGGACCCCGCCTGCGAGCACGAGCACGAGCACGAGCACGAGCGCGAGGTGACGGCATGACGCGCTACCTCGACGACCTCGGCCTGCCCGTCGTCATCGACGGGACGCCGCGACGCGTCGTCAGCCTCGTGCCGTCCCTGACCGAGGCCGTCGCCTGGAGCGCCCCCGACGCGCTCGTCGGCGCCACCGACTGGTGCACGCACCCCGCCGACCTCGACGTCACGCGGGTGCGGGGCACCAAGAACCCCGATCTCGACGCGATCGTCGCGCTGCGCCCCGACCTGGTCGTCGCCGAGGACGAGGAGAACCGCCCCGCGGACCTCGCCGCGCTGCGCGACACGGGGATCCCGGTGTGGACCACGCAGATCCGCACGGTCGACGGGGCGCTGCGCTCCATGGCGCGCCTCGTCGACGCCCTCGAGGTGCCGCCGCCCAGCTGGCTGGACGACGCGCACGACGCCTGGGCCGCGCCCACGCGCGTCGACCCCGCGAGGAGGGTGCGCGCCGTCATACCGATCTGGCGTCGTCCCTGGATGTTCGTCGGCCAGGACACCTATGCCGGGGACGTGCTGCGCCGGCTCGGCGTCGACAACGTGCTGCGGGGGCACGACGAGCGCTATCCCGCGGTGCCGCTGGACGAGCTGCCCGGAGCGGACCTGGCGATCCTGCCGGACGAGCCCTACCGGTTCACCGACGACGACGGCCCGGAGGCCTTCGACCCCCTCCCGAGCGCGCTCGTCGACGGCCGCTCGCTCACGTGGTACGGCCCGGCCATGATCGGCGCGCCCGAGCGGCTCGTCCGCCAACTCCGAGGCCGATGAGCAGACGGGGCGGCTCTAGGCTGGGGGCCATGTCGAGTCGCCCCTTCGAGTTCGAGTCCACCCCCACCGGCACCACGGTCCGTGTCCGCGTGCGGGGCAACGACGTCCTGGCCATCCCCCTGATCAACCGCGGCACCGCGTTCACCAAGGCCGAGCGGGACTCGCTGCGGCTCAACGGCCTCATGCCGAGCGGCATCGTGCCCATCGAGGGGCAGATCTCGCGGGTCTACCAGCAGTTCCGCGAGCAGCCGGACGCGCTGTCCAAGAACGTCTACCTGTCGGCCATGCGCGACCGCAACGAGGTGCTCTTCTACCGCCTGCTGGCCGAGCACCTCGAGGAGATGCTGCCGATCGTCTACACGCCGACGATCGGCGAGGCGATCCAGCGCTACTCGCACTGGTACTCCCGCCCGCGCGGCGTCTTCCTATCGATCGACGACCCGGACGGCATCGAGAACGCCTTCCTCAACTACGGCCTCGAGCCGGAGGACGTCGACCTCGTCGTCGCCACGGACTCCGAGGGCATCCTCGGCATCGGTGACCAGGGCGTGGGTGGCGTGCAGATCGCCATCGGCAAGCTCTCCGTCTACACCGCGGCCGCCGGCATCCACCCGCGCCGGGCCATCCCGGTCGTGCTCGACGTCGGCACCGACAACCTCGCCCTGCTCAACGACGAGCTCTACCTCGGCGTGCGGCACGCTCGGGTGCGCGGCGAGCGCTACGACGCGTTCATCGACAAGTTCGTCGAGGTCACGACCCGGCTCTACCCCAAGGCCATGCTGCACTGGGAGGACTTCGGCGCGAGCAACGCGCACCGTATCCTCGAGAAGTACCGCCACGACATCTGCACCTTCAACGACGACGTGCAGGGCACGGCCGCCGTCGTGGCCGCCGCGGCCCTCGCCGGGGTCAAGGCCACGGGCGAGCGGATGAGCGACCAGCGCATCGTCGTGCACGGCGCCGGCACCGCCGGCGTCGGCATCGCCAACCTGCTGCGCGACATCATGATCCGCGAGGGGGCGTCGCCGGAGGAGGCCAACGCGCGGTTCTGGTGCCTGGGGTCGCGGGGCCTGATCACCGAGGCGCTCGGCGACCGGGTCCGGCCGTTCCAGAAGCCCTACGCCCGCACCGACGCCGACGTGCAGGGCTGGCGGCTCGACGTCGCGGGCCGGATCGGGCTGGCCGACGTCGTCCGCAACACCCACCCCACGATCCTCATCGGCACGTCCGGCCAGCCAGGCACCTTCACCGAGGCGATCGTCCGGGACATGGCCGCGCACACCCGCAACCCGATCATCATGCCGCTGTCCAACCCGACGAGCCTGTCCGAGGGCATCCCGGAGCGCATCGTCGACTGGACGCACGGCAAGGCGATGATCGCGACCGGGTCGCCGTTCGCCCCCGTCACCTTCCACCAGCGCACCTACGAGATCGCGCAGGCCAACAACGCGCTCGTGTTCCCCGGCCTCGGGCTCGGCGTCGCGGTGTGCGGGGCCTCGCGGGTCTCGGACGGCATGATCGCGGCGGCCTCGGAGGCCATCGCCGGGATCAGCCAGGTCACGCGTCCCGAGATGTCGTTGCTGCCCTCGATCACGCAGCTGCGCTACGTCTCCGCGACGGTCGCGCTCGCGGTCGTCAAGGCGGCCCAGGAGGAGGGGCTCGCGACGGTCGAGGTCGACGAGCCCGTCCAGGCGGTCTACCAGCGCATGTGGCACCCGGTCTATCCGGACCTCGAGGTGGTCTGACCGGCGCCCGTCCTGACGCCCGGACGTGCGCGGCTCCTGAGCACGTCCGGGTGAACCTGCGGGGTCGGGGAATCACGCCGCGCCATTAATGCTTATAATGAGCACAACAGGCGCCTAGCCTGCCCTCGCGTCCCGGGTGCGGCGTCCGTCATACGGCCTGATCCGTCGTCCGACCCGCTCGCTCCACCCTGTCTCGCCCCCCAGGAGCCAGCCATGCCCGCCACCTCGACCGGCCCCCTCGGCCCGACCGGCCCCAGCGCCCCCCGGGGCGCCACCGGCCTCGACCGCCACCTCACCCGCACCGAGCGGCTCGACCGCCTGCCGTTCACGAGCAAGCACCGCCGTCTGCTCGCGGGCTCCGGCGTCGGCTGGGCGCTCGACGCGATGGACGTCGGCCTCATCTCGTTCGTCCTGACCGCGCTGGCCCGCCAGTGGCAGCTCACGCCGACCGAGGTGTCCTGGATCGCCTCGATCGGCTCGCTCGGCATGGCGGTGGGGGCGACCCTCGGTGGCCTGCTGGCCGACCGGATCGGGCGGCGCCAGGTGTTCGCGCTGACCCTGCTCGTCTACGGCCTCGCCACGGGCGCGTCGGCGCTGGCCGGCAGCGTGGCGGTCCTGATGGCGCTGCGGTTCGTCGTCGGGCTGGGCCTCGGGTCTGAGCTTCCCGTCGCGTCCACCCTGATCAGCGAGTACTCCCCGGCGCACATCCGCGGCCGCGTCGTCGTCGGCCTCGAGTCCTTCTGGGCGATCGGGTGGATCCTGGCGGCGCTCATCGGCTACTTCGTCATCCCCGGCAGCGCCGACGGGTGGCGGTGGGCGATGGCGCTGGGCGTCGTGCCGGCGCTCTATGCCCTGGTCGTGCGCGCCACCCTGCCGGAGTCGGTGCGCTTCCTGGAGTCCAAGGGCCGGTATGCCGAGGCGGAGTCCGCGGTCCGCAGCTTCGAGGAGCCGGCGGGGGTGCCCGCCCCCGACCACGCGCCGGACGCCGCCATCGACGCCCCCGTCCCGCCGACCGGGCCGGTGCCCGGGCTGTGGAGCTCGCGCTACCGGCTCCGCACGGCGTCGCTGTGGGTCGTGTGGTTCTGCGTCAACTTCTCCTACTACGGCGCGTTCATCTGGCTGCCCTCGCTCCTGTTCGCCCAGGGCTTCGACATGGTCAAGTCCTTCGAGTACACCCTGTGGATCACCCTCGCCCAGCTCCCCGGCTATGCCGTCTCGGCCTGGCTGATCGAGGCGTGGGGGCGCCGCGCGACGCTCACGACCTTCCTGATCGGGTCGGCCTGCGCCGCCGGGGCGTTCGGGATGGCCTCGTCGGTGCCGGCGATCCTCGCCGCTGGGTGCGCGCTCAGCTTCTTCAACCTCGGTGCCTGGGGTGCACTGTATGCCGTCACCCCCGAGATCTACCCCACCGTCATGCGGGGGACCGGGTCCGGGGCGTCGGCGGGGTTCGGGCGCATCGCCTCGATCCTGGCGCCGCTGGCCGTGCCGCCGCTCAAGGCGGCCGGGGGGACGGGCCTGGTGTTCACGACCTTCGCGGTGGCGTTCGCGATCGCGGCGTTCTCGGCCCTCGGCCTGCCCGAGCTGCGCGGCAAGGAGCTCGAGGAGCTCTGACCTACCTCAGCTGATCTCACAGAGGCACGCCGATCTGCCGCCGCGCCTCGTCGAGCAGCCCCATGATCGCGACCGTCTCGTCCAGGGGCAGCAGCTCCGACTCGCGTCGCCCCTCCGCGACCAGCCGCGCCAGGTAGGCCGCCTCGTAGCACAGCCCCCGGTGCCCGTGCACGACCGGCTCCGGGCCCTCGACCACCTCGCCGGAGCGCGACACCAGCCGCACCCGACCGGGCTGGTAGAAGTCGCCGTCCAGCTCGACGCGCGCCAGCGACCCCGAGATGGAGGCGATGGTGGGGGTCTTGGCGGCCAGCGTCGTCGTCAGCACCGCGTGCGCCCTGGGCGCCGCCGCGAAGTCCGACAGGATCATCGACGCCTGCGCCTCCACCCCGGTGAAGGCCGTGGTGCCGACGGCGGTGACCCGCTGCGGCATACCGAGCACGCCGCAGGCGAAGGACACGGGATAGATGCCCAGGTCGAGCAGGGACCCGCCCGCCAGCTCCGGCGCGAACAGCCGGAAGGACCGGTCCTCGGCGAACCACTGCCCGTGGTCGGCGAGCACCGTCTCGAGCTCGCCCAGCACCCCGTCGGCGACGAGCTGTCGGATCACGTCGCTCTGCGGCAGGTAGCGCGTCCACATCGCCTCCATGCACGTCACGTCGGCGGCGCGGGCGGCGTCGACGACCTCCTGCGCCTCGGCCGCCGTGCGCGTGAAGGCCTTCTCCACCAGCACGTGGCGTCCCGCGGCGATGGCCAGCAGCGCGTGCTCGCGGTGCTCGCTGTGCGGCGAGGCCACATAGACCGCGTCGACCTGGGGGTCCGCGACGAGCTCGGCATACGAGCCGTATGCCGTCGCGCCCCCCACCTCGCGCGCGAAGGCCTCGGCGCGGTCCAGGGACCGCGACCCGACGGCGACGACGCGGCTGCGCGTGTGCAGCCCGTCGGCGAACGCCCGCGCGATGCCGCCGGGCCCGATCACGCCCCACCGCAGCGGGGGAGCCTCACGGGGGTCGGGGACGCGGCTGTCGGGCAGCGTGGTGGGCAGGGGGACAGGGAGGTCGCTCACCCCGTCGAGCCTAGGGGAGGATGGCCTGGTGCCCCAGTCCTACCTGACCGTCGCGTCGCCCGTCGACGTCGAGATCGAGGTGCGGCGCTCGCGGTTCCTGGCGCGGCTGGAGCGGGTCGAGGACGAGGCGGCGGCCCGGGCCGTGGCGGAGGCGGCCCGCAGGGCGCACTGGGACGCTCGGCACCACTGCTCGGCGTTCGTGCTGGGGCCGGAGGCGATGACGGAGCGGTCGTCCGACGACGGCGAGCCGGCGGGGACGGCGGGGGCGCCGATGCTCGAGGTCCTGCGCGGCCGCGGGCTGAGCGACGTGGTGTGCGTGGTCACGCGGTGGTTCGGGGGGACGCTGCTCGGGACCGGTGGGCTGATCCGGGCGTATGGCGACAGTGTGCGCGCCGCGTGCGATGCCGCGCAGGTGCTGGAGCGCCTTCTGGCGCAACGGTTCTCGCTGGAGGTCGTGCACGCGGACGCGGGGCGCGTGGAGGCGGCGCTGCGCTCGCGCGGGGTGCACGTCGACGGCACCGACTACGCGGAGCGGGCGACGCTGAGGCTCGACGCGGAGTCGCAGGAGCGCGACGAGCTCGCGGCGCTGGTCGCCGAGCTGACCGGGGGAGCGGGCGTCCTGGTCGACGGCCCCACCGACTACCGCACCCACCCCCGGTAGAGGCATCAACCGGCCTTCGTTCCCCAGGCTGATGCCTCTACCCCCGGCGGGTCCACGCTCCCTGGCGGGTCCGCAGCCAGCGCGCGAGCAGCGGCGCCAGCGCCAGGATCGCGAGGAGCCGCGCGAGCTGCACGGCAAAGACATAGGTCGGCTCGGCGCCGCTGTCGGTGGCCGTCGCCAGCACCGCGAACAGCCCGCCCGGCGTCGTCGCCAGATAGGTCGTCAGCGGGTCGACGCCCGTGACCTGCGACAGCACCCAGCCGAGCACCCCGCACAGGACCAGCAGAGCCGCGATCAGCACGAGCCCGGCGGGCAGCAGCCGCCCGATCGCCCGCACGCTGTCGCGCGTGAACTTCACCCCGACCTGCAGGCCGATCGCCAGCATCGCCAGGGACACGAGCAGGCCAGGCGTCTGCGCGCCGCCGAGCCCGCCCCACAGCGTCAGCCCTCCGGCCACGGCCAGCGGCCCGATCAGCGTGAACGTCGACACAGGCACCAGCCGGGCCAGCCCGAGCCCCACCCCGACCGACACGGCGACGAAGGCCGCCGACGCGACCCAGCCGCCACCGGCCCCGCCGGCAGCGGCGTCCCCGCCCTGCCCCGTCTGCGGGTGGAACACGAGGCCCACGACGAGCGGCAGGGTCACCAGCACGAGCAGCACCCGGAGGTACTGCAGGATCGACACGACCCGCGCGTCCGCCCCCAGCTCGTCGGCGATCGACGTGATGCCCGACGCCCCGCCGGCGGCCATCGAGAACAGTCCGGTGGCCAGCGAGATCGGGTGCAGACGCGCCAGTATGACGCCCGCGAGCAGGCTCAGCAGCAGCGTCACCACGGTGACGATCAGGACGGACGGCCAGTCGGCGGCGATCTGGCGCAGCGCCGACAGGGTCACCGTCTCGCCGATGGTCACCCCGACGAAGGCCTGCGCCAGCACCACGCTCCAGCGCGGCAGCTGGGGCGCCCGCGGCGACCCGAACGCCAGCACCGCCCCGGCCGCCAGCCCGCCGAACAGCGAGGGCGACGGCAGGGCCAGCAGCGCGAGGCCCGCCCACACGACGGCGCCCACGACGACCCCGGTGACGAGCACGCGGGCGGGAGGGGCGATCACCCCAGCACCCTAGGTCGGCCTCGCCGGCACGCGCCTCTCCGGCTCAGGTGTCGACCATCACCCGGCCCGGCCGCCGCCTCCTGAACGCCGTTCAGGTACGCTTCGCCCCATGCCCACCGCCGCCCGCCGCACCTCCACCAGCAACGACCCCAGCGCCAGCAGCGACTCCAGCGCCAGCAGCACCAGCGCAGGGGGCGACCACCCCCGACCCGCCACCCGACGCGGCCTCACCGCCCGCGACCTGGCCCTGGTCGCCGCCTTCTGCGCCCTCATCGTCGCGCTGGTCCCCGTCAAGGTCCCGGTCGGCGGCGCCGCCCCCATCGTCCTGCAGAACCTCGGCATCATGCTCGCCGGTGCCGTCCTCGGGGCGCGCCGCGGGTTCCTGGCCGTCCTGCTGTTCGTCGTCCTCGCGGTCGCCGGCCTCCCCGTCCTCGCCAGCGGCGTGCGCGGGCTCGCCATCTTCACCGGCCCCACGGTCGGCTTCGTCGTCGGCTACCCCGTGGTCGCGCTCGTCATCGGCCTGCTCGTCCAGCGCTTCCTCCCGCGCCTGCACGTCATGGCGGCGGTCGGCGCCTGCCTGGTCGGCGGCATCGTCGTGTCCTACGCCCTCGGGATCCCCGGGATGGCCTGGCGCTCGGCCAAGCTCGACCTCGCCGGCGCGGCGACCTTCTCGGCGACCTTCCTGCCCGGCGACCTCGTCAAGGCCGTCGTCGCGGGCGTCGTCGCCACCGCCGTCCACAAGGCGCTGCCGGACCTCGTGCCGGCCCGCCGCCGCTGACGCCGACCACGGCTCGCAGCAGGCGTCCGCCATACGACCCATGCCCACCATCCGCATCGAGGGCGTCGCCCACGCCTATGGCGATCGCCGCGTCCTCGAGCACGTCGACCTGACGCTCACGGAGCCGCGCGTCGGCATCGTGGGCGCCAACGGCTCGGGCAAGTCCACGCTCGCGCGCATGCTCAACGGCCTGGTGGAGCCGACGGAGGGGCGGGTGCTGGTCGACGGCCTGGACGCGGCGCGCGACGGGGCGGCGGTGCGGCGCAAGGTCGGCTTCGTCTTCCCCGACCCCGAGGCGCAGATCGTGATGCCGACGGTGCGCGAGGACGTGGAGTTCTCGCTGCGGCGCCGCCGTGGCCTCAGCGACGACGACAAGCGGCGGCTGGTCGACGAGGTGCTCGAGCGCTACTCGCTGGCCGATCACGCGGATCACCCCGCGCACCAGCTCTCCTCGGGCCAGAAGCAGCTCCTCGCCATCGCCGCCATCCTCGTCACTCGGCCCGACGTGCTGGTCTGCGACGAACCCACCACCCTGCTCGACCTGCGCCACTCGCACCAGGTCTCGCGGCTGCTCGACGCCCTCGACCAGCAGGTCGTGCTCGTCACCCACCACCTGTGGCTGCTCGAGGGGTGGGAGCGGGTCGTGTGCATCGACGAGGGTCGGGTGGCGGCCGACGGGCCGGCCGGCGAGGTGGTCCCCTTCTACCGCCGGCTGATGGGGGCCTGACGTGCTGACCGGCGCGTATGCCGAGGGCCGCTCGCTCCTGCACCGCCTCCCGGTGCCCTGGAAGCTGCTGGCGCTCGCGGTGTTCCTCGTGCCGGTGTCGCTCGTGCAGCGGCCCTGGATGACGGCGGCCTCGGCGCTGGTCGTCCTCGGCGTCTACGCCCTGTGCCGGATCTCGCTGCGCCTGGCGTGGGGCGAGGTGCGGCCGCTGCGGTGGTTCCTGCTGGTGATGGCGCCGTTCCAGTGGTGGAGCGGCGGGTGGGAGGCCGTCGTGGTCACCCTCGGCGGCATGGTGGTCGCGGTGGCGGCGGCCGGGCTCGTCACCCTCACCACGCGCGTGTCCGAGATGCTCGACGGGGTGCAGCGCCTCGCCCAGCCGCTGCGGCACGTCGGCGTCTCGCCGGAGCGCGTGGCCCTGACCGTCAGCCTGACGCTGCGCAGCATCCCCGTCGTGGGGCAGCTCTTGCAGCAGACCCTGGACGCGAGGCGGGCCCGCGGCCTGGACCGGTCCGTGCGGGCGGTGGCCACGCCCCTCGTCATCCGCACGGTCCGGCACGCCGAACGCGTCGGTGACGCCCTCGCGGCCCGGGGCGTCGACGACTGATCGCCGCAGCCACCCCGGGGGGGTCTGCCCACCCGGGGCGCCCTCGATAGGGTGGAGGTCGCAGAGTCGCGACCGTCATACCCCCTCATCCGCTATCGCAGGAGGACCCTCCCGATGACCATCAAGCGCGTTGCCATGCTGACCGCCGGCGGCTACGCCCCCTGCCTGTCCGCCGCCGTCGGCGACCTCATCGAGCGCTACACCGAGATGCTGCCCGACGTGGAGCTCATCGGTTACCGCCACGGCTACCACGGCGTGCTGACCGGCAGCTACACGGTCTTCGACGAGGAGACCCGCCGCAACGCGGGGGTGCTGCGCAACTTCGGCGGCAGCCCGATCGGCAACTCCCGCGTCAAGCTCACCAACGCCAAGAACCTCGTCGAGCGCGGCCTGGTCAAGGAGGGCGAGAACCCCCTCGAGGTCGCGGCCAACCGCCTCAAGGAGGACGGCGTCGACGTCCTTCACACCATCGGCGGCGACGACACCAACACCACGGCGGCGGACCTCGCGGCCTACCTGCACGAGCAGGGCTACGAGCTGACCGTGGTGGGCCTGCCCAAGACGATCGACAACGACATCGTCCCGATCCGCCAGTCCCTCGGCGCCCAGACGGCGGCCGAGCAGGCGGCGATCTTCGCCCGCAACATCATCGCCGAGCACGGCTCCAACCCGCGCATGCTCATCGTCCACGAGGTGATGGGCCGCAACTGCGGCTGGCTGACGGCGGCGGCGGCCCGCGACTACATGACCTGGCACGGCCAGCAGACCTGGTTGCCGCAGGCCGGCCTCACCCCGGAGCGCTGGGCGATCCACGGCGTCTACGTCCCCGAGGTGCAGATCGACCTCGACGCGGAGGCCGCGCGGCTCAAGAAGGTCATGGACGAGATCGGCTGCGTCAACATCTTCCTGTCCGAGGGTGCCGGCGTCGACGACATCGTCAAGCAGCTCGAGGCGTCCGGCCAGGAGGTCGCCCGCGACCCCTTCGGGCACGTCAAGCTCGACACGATCAACCCGGGCAGCTACTTCGCCAAGGAGTTCGGCGCCAAGATCGAGGCCGAGAAGACGATGGTCCAGAAGTCCGGCTACTTCTCCCGCTCCGCCGCCGCCAACGACACCGACCTCGCGCTGATCAAGCAGATGTGCGACGTGGCGGTCGACGCGGCCCAGGCCGGCACGCCCGGCGTCGTCGGCAACGACGAGGAGCGCGGCGACGAGCTGCGCGTCATCGAGTTCCCGCGCATCGCGGGGCACAAGGCGTTCGACGCCTCGCAGGACTGGTTCCAGGACCTGCTGCGCCAGGTCGGCCAGGCCTGACCGCCCCTCCCCCCTCGGCTCCCTCGCAGATCTTCGGGTTGCAACCCGGAGATCTGCGAGGCGCGTGAGGGCCGCCTCGTCCACAGGGCGATCGCCGCGCGCGGATTGCCGCGCCGCCGTCCACAGGGTGGCGCCAGGACCCGACTCGTGCCGTTTTAGTGTGTCGGCCAGTCGGTGCTGGTCGCGGTGAGGATCTCGCGGGCG
>NZ_DLOE01000044.1:0-44341 GCF_002479615.1 Arsenicicoccus sp. UBA7492
GGGACCAACCGGGCACCCCACACGCCCCGAGCGACGGTGCCGGTGCGGGTGCGGTGTCCTGGCATGATCGCCTCCAGGTCGTGGGTGGTCAGGTGCGGATGGTCTCGGTGGTGGCGGTTCCCTGCATGGCCTTGCCGCCGATGGGCAGGAAGCGGGGGGACCACGGGACGCTGGTGGTGATCACCACGTCGCGTCCCTGTACAGAGACGTTGCCAGAGACTCCGATCTGGGCTAGGTAGTCCTGGGCGGCGGAGGCGCCTTCGCCGGGGTCGACGTCGGCGAGCTTGCCCTCGATCGCGGCAGGTGTCAGGTGTTGTCCCGCGGCGCGGGCGGCCTCGTTGGCGGCCAGCTGCGCCATGCGCGCGGCGCGGATCTTGCTAGACCCGTCCGCGACCAGGCCGGCGATCATGAACAGCGCGCCGACGACGACGGCGAACCAGATCGTGCTCGAGCCTCGCTCGTCGACGAGGATGCGGCGCAGCCTGGTGATCATCAGCTCCTCCCCCGGTAGGTATCGATCACGCTCGTGTACCGACCCGTGAACGCCTTGGTCGAGGGCAGGCCAGGTACAGGCAGGTCCCCCAGCTCGGCGTTGCACGTCACGGATACGGCCACTAGCGCGGTCTGCCCCGGCTCAGTGCCGAACCCCGAGGTGTCCACGCTCACTGACCGGTTGTCGCAGGAGACGCCATCCTGCGCAAGCTGCGCGGCGGCCGCCGCATCGGCGGCGCCCTGGGCTTCTCCCCCGGTCCGTGAGATCGACGCCGCCCGCGCGGCCATGAATGCGGCCGCATCGACGGAGGTGTTGGCCTTGGCCATCCGCCCGAAGGCAATCATCAGTGGGATGAGCAGGATCACCGCAGTCACGGCGATCGCGGTCTCCACGGGACCGAACCCGTCCTCGCGACGCAGTAGCGCTACCAGTCGGGAGGTCATGGCTGGGTGATCCTCTCGGCAGGCCCGGCTGCCACCACATCGATGCGTGGCATGGGGAAGCCGGGCACGAGTGACGGAGCGTCAGCGGTGACGCGTGCCGTGACCAGATCACCGCGGCTCACGCTTACGGAGATGCCTCGGAGCAAGCCGGGCGCGACCTGCTCGATGTTCGACAGGGCGGCGGCTTGCCCCGCTCCCCCATCGGAGTCCATCGTCCGAGCAGCCTCCACCCCGACCTGCGCGGCACCAGACGCCACGGCCCTGGCATGTCCGTACAGGCCAGCCTGGATGATCACGAAGGTCAACAGCAGCACCGCCGGGGCGATAACCGCGGCCGATGCCGGCCCGTCTCCCCGCTCGTCCCTGAGGGATCGGCGAAGTCGCGCCACCAGACGTGAGGGCGCGAGCGCGGAGAGGTGGGGCATGGGTCGGCTCAGAAGTGGGCGTACTTGGCGACGGCGGCGGTGATGAGGCCGACGAGGGTTACGCCGGCTGCGACGCCGCCGGCGATGATGACGGCGTTGTCGGTGGGGCCGTCACCGGTTTCGTCTGTGGCGGCGGCCTGGAGTCGGGAGTTGACGGTCATGGCGGCGGCGGTGACCTTGGCGCTCAGGTAGTCCATGGGGTGCTCCTTGTGAATGATCCTGACGGACTCCTTCATTCAAGGTGTCGTGTCAAGAATTTCCGGGGTGCGGCCACAGAGGTTGAGGCCACGTAGGGGAATTGTCACATGTTGACGTGGTATGTGCAGGGGGCGGGCGTGCTGGCCGAGGGCCCTTAGGAGGCGAGGGAGACGGCGGCCGGGAAGATCAGCAGGATCAGCAGGACGCCGATGAGTGCGGCGGTGGGGATCTGCATCGCTGTGGTGGCCTTGGCGGCAGCGACCTGCTCGACGGTGAGCATTCGGTCGCGCAGGCTGGCCGCGCGGGCCATCAGCCCGCCCGTGACGCCGGCACCGTCGCCGGCCAGCCGCGTGATGTCGGCGACTTCGCGCAGCTCTGGCATCTTGAGTCGGTCGGACAGGTCGTCCAGCGTGGCCCAGGGTGTCAGACCGGCGTAGCGGGCCAGGCGCAGCTCCTCGCGGATCCGCAGGAACATCCAGGCCTCGCTGACCGAGGCGGCTCGCTCCATGGACGCGACGATCCCTGTCGACGCTAGGCGCTGGATCGCCACGAGCCGCAGGTAGGAGATCGTCGCGAACGCGAAGTTGCGGCGGGCGTCTCGGGCACGGTTCCGCACCCGCTGATTCGGGACGTGCCACAGCAGGAGGGCCAGGACGATGCCCTCGAGGGGAAACACCGGCCACGGCAGGGGCAGGTCCAGGACGACCGAGAAGAGCCCCAGCAGGCCGGGGAAGACTAGGCCGATCAGCGCCCACAGGGTCTTGTCCGTGTAGAAGCGCGTCGTGGAGATGCCTAGCAGGTCCAGATCGGCCTTGGGCGTGGTCACGCCGGGCAGGTTGGACAGGTGCTGGGAGGACCAGCTGCCCATCTTCTCCGACCACGACGTCGGCACGGCCTCCTCGCTGCCCCGGAAGATCAGGTTCCGCGGAGCCAGGTTCTCAATCGCGTCACCCGCCCGAGCGTGACTGGGCCAGAACTCGCGCACCACCAGAGCCAAGCCGAGCCCTACGACCAGACCGCACAGCGTCAATGCCATCAGTGTGGTCATGACAGCGTCTCCCGCGGAGTGACTAGGAACCGCTCCGGGCTCGCCACCACCGACGCGGCTCTCATCCACGCCAGGCACCCCGCGAACAAGCTGGTGATCAGCGCGAGCGCGAGCTGGCCGATGGGGGTGGTGTAGACGCGGCCGTAGGGGGTGAAGAAGATGACGCCGATGGCGATGAGGATCATGATCACGGAGACGGCGCGGCAGGTGGCGAAGGCCTTGGCGTGCTCGATGCTGATGTCGCGTCGGGCGCGGACCTCGTCGGCGACCTCGATGGCGATGGCGTCGAGGCTGCGGGTGAGGCCGGCGCCGGAGACGTTGGCGGACATGACCAGGGCGGAGACGACGAAGTCGCCGATGGGTGAGTCGAGGTCGGCGGCGAACTGGTAGAGGGCGGCGTCCAGGGGGCGCCGGGCTTGGATGCGGGACACGAGTCGTTCGACGTCGTCGCGGATGAGAGCAGGGGCGCTGGGCAGGGTGGCGACGATGGCGGTCTTGAGCTGGGGGTTGGCGACGAGGAGGCCGTGGAGGGCTCGGACCCACTCCTCGATGGCCTCGAGGTGCTCTGGGGTCTCGCGGGGAGGAGGTGACAGGAGACGGGGTAGGCCGATCGCGACGAGGGGGGCCAGGACCAGGAGGATGAACCAGCCCTGGGTGGCGGCCATGACGATGGCGAAGACAAGGGCTGTGGACCCGAGGATCTTCTCCAGGCGGGTCAGGCGTGTCCAGGTGGGGCGGGGCCTGGGGCCGGCAGCGGCCGCACCGGAGGGTTTGACGTCGGTGGGGGTAGCGCCGATGGCAATCATGAGCAGGCCGAGGACGATGAGGACGCCGATGAGGGCGCCGGCGAGGGTGGTCATCGCAGGGTGCCTCCCATGGGGATCTTCAGGTCGAGGGCGTTGGGCCAGCGGGATGCGGTGGGGGTGAGCCAGCCGCGGTTGAAGCCGTGGCGCTCGAGGTCGCGCAGGCATTCGGGGTCGTCGCCGGTGGCGGTAGCGCGGCCGTCGGCGCCGCGGTCGAATACGGCGGTGTAGGAGATGGGGTCGCCTTCGTCATTGCCGGACAGGGTGAGCTCGTAGATCTGGTCGATGAACCGGTGGACTCCCCCGCCGACGTGGTGCTCGTCGACGTAGGCGCAGTGCACGATGAAGTCGACGTTCTGGGCGATGAGGCGGCGGGCGTAGTCGACGCCCACGTTGGCGCGGGCACGGGTGACGAGGGTGACCATGCGGTCGACGGTGTCCCGGGCCGAGCTGGCGTGCATGGTGGAAAGGGACGCGCGGCCGCCCTGCATGGCCTCGAGCATGGCGACGACCTCGTCACCGACGACCTCGCCGACCACGATGATCTGCACGTTCTTCTGCAGGGACAGCTCGACGAGACGGATCAGGCTCATCTCACCAATGGGCTTGCCGTCGGCGCCGATCTCACCCCCCTCTTGGGCCTCGGCCGCCCAGACGCGGTGGTGACGGTGGGGCATCTGGTGCATGAGCAGCTCGTACTGAGCCTCGATGGTGGCGATGCGGATGCTGGGGTCGAGAGCAGCCAGCACGGCGCGGGCGAGGGTGGTCTTGCCGGCCGCCGGGTCGCCGGCGATGACGATCGTCTTGCCAGCGCGGACGGCGGCTGCGATGAACTCGCGCAGGGCGTCGTTGATCGAGCCCATGGACTGCAGCTGGTCAAGGTCGGTGTCCACGAACCGGTGCTTGCGGATCGTGACCGATGGGCGGGGGGTTATCCATGCCTCGGCCGCGAGGCGGGACCCGTCAGGCAGGGTCATGCGCAGCTTCTTGGTGGCGATGGAGAAGTCCTTCTCCCCCGTCACACTCATGCGGGCCATCTGCTGCAGGTCAGCGATGAGCTGCTCGTCGGTGTCGGCGACGGCCGGGCCGCGCTCGAGGCGCCCGTCAGCGAACTGCAGCCAGACGTTGTCGCAGCCCTCGATCTCGATGTTCTCGATGCCCTCGCGGTCCAGGAGGGGCTGCAGCCGCCCGGCACCGAACAGTGCGTCCCACACGGCCTGCGCCATGGCCTGGCGGGCGTCGTAAGACAAGGCGGGCTGGCCGGCATGGACGATGCGGTTGGAGTAGTCAGTGATCTCTCCGGCGATCAGGTCGCGCATCATGTCGCCGTGCACGTCCGCGTTCAGCGCGGTACCGGCACTGACCCGCGCCTGGAACGCCTCGGTGACGGTCTTGCGGACCGCCTGCACCTCGGTGTAGTCCGGCACGATCGCGTCCTCATCGACCTGCACCACGCCCGCGGCCCCCGCCTCCGCGGCGGCGTGCTGGATGGGCTCTGCCACAGGCGGGATGCTGGGCTGGGGACGGGAGACCTGCGCGGCCTTGCGTAGCCGACCGGGAGCAGCACCGGCCAGGCCTCGCGCCTGCGGGCGCCGGGCAGCCTGAGTGGCCGAGGCTGCCCGGGCCGCGAACAGCGGCAGGGATGTGGGACTGGTCTGGTCCTGAGGCGCTGGGTCGACTTTGGGGGTCTTGGGCGTCACGCCGGATCTCCTTCGAGCGACATGATCGAGCGGGACGTGGCGGCGTGCTCGTGGGCTGCATCGATGAGGTGCCGCACGGTACGCACGTACGAGCGGCGGGCGTGCAGCCGCCCGGCCTTGAGCCCGTTGGAGTAGACCGCAGCCTGCCGCGCCCGGTGCGGCAGCGTCGCGACCACCCGGGTGGGATCGGCGACCTCCCGCACCTCCCTGCCCGCATACGGAGCCACTCCGAAGTCGTGCATCCCGAAAGGCCACCACCGGAACTCGCGCGGACCACCCTGGACTGCCACCACCCCCAGCCGCTGCGCCGTCCCGGACGCCGTCAGACTCTCACGCAGGTCAGGCAGCGCGATCGCGAGCGCGTTGAGGGATTGGAGGTTGGTGCGGGTGAGGACGAGGATGGTGTCGGCGGTGTCGACGAGGGCCCATGGGGAGTCGGCTTGGGTGATGCGGCCGGCGTCGATGAGGACGTCGGTGCCGGTGTCGGCGATCTGGCGCAGCGTGGAGGCCAGGGCTGGCCAGACGGGCATCATGGCGACGGACTGCTGTCCGGAGCCGATGGCGGGTAGGACCCAGCGTTGGGTGAGGCCGGGTAGCTGGAGGGTGGAGGTCCAGAGCCGGTCGATGAACTCGCTGGCGGGGTAGTTGGCGAGGTCGAGGACGGAGCGGTCGTGGCGCTGGGCGCCGTCCCAGAGGCCGGCGAGGATGGCGGAGCCGCCGGTGGGGTCGGCTTCGACGATGAGGGTGGGGCGGGTGGTCAGGTAGGCCCAGGCCAGGGCGGTGGTGGTGACGCCGGGTGAGCCGGTGATGGAGGTCAGTGCGTGGATCGCCATGGGGGCGTCACTTCCCGGTGGTGGAGTCGAGGACGAGGGTCAGTGCTCCGGTGCCGCCGGCGGTGGCGGCTTGGCGGGCCTGGTCGGCGGGCAGGAGGACGTCGACGGTGCGGATGCCGTCGCGGTTGGCGTCGCCGACGCTGACGATGCTGCCGGCCCAGGCGGAGCCGGGCTTGATGGTGGAGGCGGTGTTGGTGTTCTGGCTGTTGGCGGAGACGACGATGTGGACCTGGTCGCCGGCCTTGAGGCCGAGCTGGGGGTACTGGCCGGGCTTGACGCCGATGCCGACGACGCTGCTCCCGGTGCCTGGCACGATGGCGTCGACGATGCTGGAGGGGTTGAGGATGGTGCCCGCGTCGATGCGGTTGGTGACGGTCTTGCCGACCAGGGAGGCGCGTGCTCCCTCGGGGAGGGTGGTGGCGCCGTCGACGGTGCCGATCTGGACGGGCTTGAGGTCCTCGAGGGTGATCTTGTGACCGGGGTCGAGGCGGTTGGCGGTGACCAGGACGCTCTGGGGGGTGCCGCCGCGCTGGGCCAGGTAGGCGCCGCCGAGGCCGCCGAGTGCGGCGAGGGTGACACCGAGGGCGATGAGCGCGGGGCGTCGACGCTGTCGGATGGTGGGGGTGGGGGCGGCGGGAGGCTCCGGCTTGCTGCTCGCTGGCTCCGTTGCCCCGCTGGTGGGTGGGGTCGTGGGTGCCGCGGCCTGGTGTGGGCCGTGCGGCTTCCTGGAGGGCTTGTGGGAGGGCGTCATCGCGTCTCCTGGTCGTGACCGGGTCGGTCAGGTGGGGTTGTCGCTGAGGTAGGCCCGTAGCGCCACCGAGATCATGTGGCTGCGGTCTCGGGCCCCGGTCTGGGCTGTGAGCTCGTTGAGCTTGGTGGTCTGGTCGATGGTCGGGTACAGGGATAGGAGGGCCTTGTCGGTCCTGTCTTGGTCGGGGATGTCGAACAGGCCGCCGTCCTGGGGTGGCTTGTGGCCATGCAGGTCGGCTGTGACGAGATCCTTTAGCTGCGTGTGGGTCGCGTTCATGGCCATGAGGACCAGCGCGGTGCGGGTCACGCGCAGCTGGGCGCAGCGCAGCTCGATCGACCGCTTAAGGTCAATCGGGTAGAACACCGTGATGCGGCTGGTGAGGACCTTGTCGGCCTGCTTGCTGGCTGGCTCGTCGGTGGGGTGGGTCCTGGCGGAGGTCTTCGTCGTGGGGGCGGTTTTGCGGGCGGGTGCGCGCAGCTCGTCGGCGGACGGGACGCGTCGCGGAGCTGAGCTGCTGAAGGCACCCTTGAGGTCTCCCAGGCTCGTGTCGAAGCCGGCGTCGCTGGTCATGCTCGTGCCTCCTGCAGCTGGATCGCGCCCAAGATTTCACGCGACAGTGACATGTAGTCCCCCGCGAGGTTCTGTGCTGAGCGCGGGACCCCATTGGCCTCGACCTCGCCGCGCAGAACCTTCAGCCCGTCCTGCACCATCCCGGCCAGCTCCGTCGCTGACAGGCCACGGGCCCGGCTGTCCAGGGCCGCGGCTCCGGCGTGACGGATCACCGCCTCGAATACCGGTGCCACGTCGCCGAGCTCGTCCTGCAGGAATGTCCGCACCCGCGCGCGCATCTTGCTGGCGTTGGCGTCGACGTCGAAGAGCGTGAAGCCCAGGATCGTCAGGTGCGGGTTGAGCTCGCGGGCCAGCTTGTACTCCTCGGCCAGCAGTGCGATGCCCTTGAAGCTGGAGGAGTCGGCCTGGCACGGCACCACCACGTACTGCGCCGCCGTGAGGGCCTGACGCTGGATCGTGGTGGAGAACGGGGGGCAGTCCAGCAGGATGAAGTCGTAGTCGTCGGCGACGTCCGTGAGCGCCTCCGCCAGGCGCGAGTCGGCGATGTCGTTCAGGCGTAGCGCGAACGCCAGGTCCTCCCCCGCGACCGGTCCGCTGTTGATGACATCGAGGTTCTCGCGCACCTGGTGGATGGTCGGCCGCAGGGGCTGTCCGGTGACCAGTGCGTTGAACAGGGTCTCGCCCTGGTCGCCCTGCCCGGTGGAGGTGTAGCCGAGGTTCTCCCCCGCGTTGTCCTGGGGGTCTAGGACGACCAGCAGCACCCGGAGCCCGTTCGCGGCCAGGATGACCCCGAAGTTGCAGCTCACGCTCGTCTTTCCTACGCCGCCCTTGCCGATGGCGAACGCCACCACGCGGGCCTGCTGGTGTAGCCCAATGACCGGATCACCTGTCGGCATCCTGCCCTCCATCCCTCGTCGTGAACACGTGCGCTTCACTGTATGGCACACCTGTAGTGAGTGCAATGACTGGCACCTGGTGGCACACGGCGTGACAAGCATGTGATCAACCAGGGCATTAGCCAGGTTGGTTCCTAGATTGTTTACGTGTGACGCGTCAAGGGACGCATCCGTACTGACGACATGTGGGACGACAAGGTGCAGAGCAGGTGTGGCACACGGGTCAAGGACCGTGGGACAACACAGGGGGGCAGCGAGGGTCTCAACGTGGGGACTATCAAGTGAGGCGCCTACGCGGACGCACAGGGCCACGACATCTGTGACCACGATTAGGGCAACCAAGGTGGCGTACTAGTGGGCACACTGGTTGACACACCGGTAGTCATACCTAGTTAACCCACTAGTTAACCCACTAGTTAACCAACTAGTTAGACCTCTAGTGAGACTGCTGGCGAGTGCTGCACCCCGGCCACGCAGGCCAGGGGCTCACGCAGCCATGTCCGCTCGCACGGCCTCAGCCAGTTTGCGCACCGCCCGACTGTGCCGCTGACGGACCGCTGCTGCGGACAGACCCAGGTGCTGGGCGATGGCCGTCAAGGAGGCAGGCATCGGCCCCAGGTGAGCCAGGGCCAGAACCTGCGCGTCAACCTCGGTCAAGACCCCCCGATCTTGCGCCCACGTGATCACCGCCGTTGCGTCGGTGGACGGCACGCCGTGCCCCAGCGACGCAACGACGTCGACTCGCTGGTCGTCCAGGCGTCCCTGAAGCTGCGCCCGATGGATCCGCTCGTCCAGGTCGTCGCTCGCCGGCACGTCGGCGCGCCTGGCCGTCGCCAGCCGCTTGAGCGCATCCATCTTCAGGTTCGCTGCCACGCGACCGGTCCGGTGCAGGGGGTAGCGGCGGATGGTGACCCACATGGCCTCACAGGCCGCTGAAGCGCTGTCCTCCAGCATGCGCGAGCGGGCGGTGCTGGCAAGCCACTGGACGGTGCCGAGCATGGTCTGCAGGGTCGCTCGTGCCGCGGTGTCGTCGCCGGCGGCGGTCAAAGAGAGCAACGCGTGCAGGATGGCATCGCGGCGGGTGCTGTCGGCATGGAGGATGAGGTCGAGGAGCTCTTGCAATGTGGTGGGGCCCTCGAGGGCTGGGTACGTGGCCCACGTGGGGGAGGGGTAGGGCCGATCGGCGTAGCTGGTGACCCACTCGGCGTTGAGGTGGCCGAGGTAGCCGGCGCGGATGTATCGGTGGGCGATGGTGCTGGGTGCGGGCATGGCGGGCGCTCCTGGCGGGCGGTGACTGGTGTCGTCACCGTTGCGAGAGGCCCCGGGTCGTGTTCCTGTGCGCGGGGGATCGATGGGGTGGGCCGCGACCTGTACGTACAGGAAGAAGTGCGCTGGTCAGAGCCATCGAGTGGGCTGAATGGGTGAACCTGGCGGGCGGGGTAGGGGTGGCCGTGTCACGAATGGCCGACTGGGGTGGCTTACACGGAGATGTAGGGATTCGCCACCACCGACCTCCGAGGTGCTCATGCCAGACATCACCGACGACCTGCTGCCGGCGGACGAGATCGACGTGTTCCGGGACTCGGCGCTGGTGGTGGCGGTGCGTCAGGAGTGGGACGAGCTGCTGGTGCAGGCGCTGGTGGCTCCGGGGCTGGGCGTGGAGGCCGCACATCGCGTCGTCTCGTATGTCACTGGTCCGCGGCTTACTGAGGCGACGGAGGCGCTGAGCCGCATCGCCTCATGGACCCAGGAGAGCTGAATGACCATCGCGGACAAGATCCGACGCTCGCCGTCGGACCATGAACAGCGGCGAGGGCTCGCAGGAGACCTGGCGGGCCTGGGGAGCCCTCGCCGCGACGATGCGCCATTGGAGGGCGCGACGCGCCGTTCGTTGCTCAGACGGCGCAAGGACGAACGAGCCCCGGCGGAGCCGAGCCTGGCGGCGACGTGGACGACGGGGTCGAGGCTAACCACGCGGACCTTGCGGTGGGTGATCGCCGGGTCGATGCTGGCGGGACCGACCGCGGTGGCGCTGCACTTCCTGGATGCGCAGGCGCCCCCCGCCCCGGTGGCGGCCACGGGTCTGGACGAGCGACTGATGTCCAGGCGCAGCGTGGCCTCGGAGGTGGCTGCTCACTGGGTGCAGCTGTGGCTGACGACGCCCCAGGAGCGCGCTGACGACCTCGCGGCAGTGTTTCCCGGGCCGGTGCACCTGCCGAAGACGGCTGCGACGGTGGCCAACGTGCGGGTCCTCGATGCGTTGCCAGCCGCGCCCGGCGCGTGGGCGGTGACCGTCGGGGTGGACGTGACCCCGCCAAACCAGCCCGTCGTGCGCCGGTACTACCAGGTGCCGGTGGCGGTCTCGGGGGAGGCTGGTCAGGTGTCGGCGGCGCCGGCCGCGGTCCCGGCACAGGTCAGCGGACCGAGATCAACCGATGCATCCCAGGGCGCCTACATCGCAACCGTGTCCACCACGTCACCACTGGGGCAGACCGTCTCGGCGTATCTGACGTCGGCGCTGACCGGTCAGGGTGACGTGGCTCGGTACGTAACGCCAGGGCGTCCCCTTCAGGCCATCGCCACCGGGCCCGGTGTTTACGCCTCGGTGCAGGTCCAGTCGATCCAGGCCTCGCAGCGGGTCCCGGGCGCCGTCGACGACGCCACCCCGCCCGAGGGCGACACCGTGCACGTCCTCGTCCAGGCCGTCCTTGCCGAGAAGGGCGCGCCGCAGGGGGAGGGGCGGGCCACGACCTACCCCCTGACGCTGCGCGCCCGGGACGGCCGCTGGGAGATCTCAGCCATCGACGCCGCGCTGTATCAGCCCGACGACGGCACCCGCTCGGGTGCCTCCACCTCGAGCGCCACCTCGGTGCACTGACCCAAGGAGTTCCTCATGCTCACGACCATGACCATCACCGCCTCCCGCGTCCCGGCCGCCGACCTGTTCGGCACCAGCACCAGCCTCGGCGGCAAGTTCGAGACGGCGTGCATTGTCATCGCGGGCGCGTTCGTCGCCTTCTTCCTGCTCAAGCAGATGACCAAGATCAACACCGTCATGGGGGGTGTGATCGCGATCGCCGGCGCGTTCCTGCTCTTCTGGCTGCTGGACAACGTCAACAACGCACAGCTGCGCAAGCCCCTCGACGACACGGTGAAGGACAACGTCAAGGGGATGAGCCAGGTCCACCCGGACGGTGACCGGGCCACGACCTTCCTGCAGACCGGGAGCAGCGCATGAGCGCCCCCACCGGCGACACCCTGCGGTGGTACACCCGCGGCCTGCGGATCCCGAAGTTCATCGGCCGGCTGGCCACCGGCGAGTTCATCAAGGGCGGCCCCTACCCGCAGAACCAGGTCGCGACCTTCGCCGCCGTCGTCGTCCTCGGCATCTGGTCGATGGACCTGTGGGGACCCCTGGTCTCCGACGGCGACTACGCGTTCTTCGCGCGATACGGCGCCTTGATCGTGCTTGCTGCGGCGCTCAGCATCGCCGTGCGCGCCATGCCCCAGACCGCGGTAACCCCGGTCGCCATGGCCTCCGGCGCAGTGCGTAGCGCCACTCGCCCCAACCGTCAGCTCTACGACCGGCGCCCCCTGACCTCGGGACGCAGGAGCACGGTGCGTGTCGCCGCGACCGTCACCGACCTCGACCTGCAGACCTGGCTGCACGAGCAGCAGACCCCCCAGCCCGATCACGCAGCCCCGACTGCCCCGACGGGCGCACCAGCCCACCCTCAACCTGCCCCCGAGCCCACACCTGCCCCCACAGCGACGCCTCGGCACCCCACCCGCGTCGAGGACAAGCTGGCCGCGCTGCTCGTGGCTCAGAAGGGATGAAACGTGAGCAAGCACCCGCTGACTGATCTGGCCGGCCACCTGATGTGGACCCGCGACGGCACTGTGTGGGCCACCTGGCGCATCAAGCCATTGGCTTACAACAAAGCCCTCGATGACAAGTACGCCGTCATGAAGCTGCACCGGATGCTCGTGCGGGCCATCCAGGGCGAGGCGCTCATGTACTCCACCCTCGTGCAGGAAGACCCTGTCAGCGTCATCGACCGGATGATCGCCGACCTCGACCTGGAGCAGGTGCCCGCATGGGTAACCGAGTGCGAGGCCACCCTCGACACGCTGTCAGCTATCCCCCTTGGCCAGCGCCACCACTGGCTGTCAGTGCCGCTGAGCAACACCGGATCCCAGCGACTTACCACCCCCGCCCGCGCCGTCATGCGCAACCTTCGAGAGGCTCTTGATCTGCCCCTGGACCGGCCCCGCCCAGAAGACCTAGCTGCCCGCGCACTGCAAGCCGCCCAGATCGAGGACCTGATCCCGGCACCTTTTGAACCCACCCGGGTCAGCGTCGCCGAGCAGATCTGGTACCAGACGCACTGCCAGCGCCGCGGCCAGCTCGATATCCCCCTGCCCGAGCCCGGCAGCACCAGCGAGGAGCTGCTCGAGCTCGCCGGGATACACCTGCCCAGGCCGATCTTGGACGAAGGCGCCCGCAGCGACGAGACCACCGCCTCGCGAGCCAACCTCCTGGCCCAGCGCGTCCTAAAGATCTCCGACGCAGCAGCCCTCGACACCCTCGACATGGCCCCCAGCTACCAGGCGCTGATGGCCGTCTCCGAAGCCCCCGTCGGCGGCCTGATCTTCCCCGGCAGCGAGGTCCTCGACGGCCTGGACAAGACCGGCCTGGACGTCGACTGGGCGATCCGCCTGCGCATCAACAGCCGGGACAAGGTCCTGGCCCGCAACCGCAAGGCCGTCCGCTCCCTCAACGAGCAGTACCTCCAGCGCGAGCGCGAGACCACCACGGGGCTGCATGACCTGCGCCTGGCCGCGGAGCTGCTCACCGAGTACGACGAGCTGTTCGCCAGCGACAAGTTCGAGGTCGAGGTGGAGCACACCATCGTGATGGCGGTCGCTGCGGCCGCGACGGGGGAGGACAGCACCCCGGAGCAGATCAACGCACTGGCCCAGGACCAGGCCAACGCGCTGGCCAAGCTGATGTACTCCACGTCCGGGATCAAGCTGGAACGGCTGCCTGGCCACCAGGAGGATCTGTGGTGGGCAATGCAGCCAGGTACGCCTCGCTCCTCGATCGTGCAGGCCTACCGGCAGTACACCAGCAGCGGGCACTTCGCCAAGCTGGTCCCTTACGTGTGTTCCCGGCTCGGCGGCAGCTCGGGCCCGGTGCTGATGCTGGACATGTCCAGCAGTCGGCCCCGCCCGGTGCACATCGACCCGTCCGGCTACCCCGAGCTGGACATGTCCGGATCGATGCTCTGGGTCGCCGAGCTGGGCGCCGGCAAGACCGTCGGGCAGAAGACCGTGTGCAGTCACGTCGTCGACCAGGGCGGGCAGTTCTGGGCCGTCGACAAGTCCGACGATGGTGAGTGGGCCCGCTTCGCTGCCACCTTCGACTCGCATGCGATCGTCGACCCCTGGGAGCCCGCCTGGTCCATGGACCCCTTGCGGATCATGCCGGTGGAGACAGGGTCCGACATCGCCCGCAACGCGCTGGTGCAGCTGCTGGACCTCAACACCCAGGACCGCACCGGCCTGGACCTGGCCCGCGTCCTGAGCCCGGACTTCCTGACCAGCCGGGGCCTGGACGGGCTCGGCGACCTGACCCGCCACCTGCTTGAGACCGACGAGCCCGGCCTGTCGGCCGGCAAGGACCTCGGCGAGCGCCTGGCGCTGTGGGCCGATAATCCGCTGGCGCGGGTGTGGTTCGACCAGGGGCTGCCGCCGGTGCCGTTGGAGGTGGATGCGACGGCGTGGTTGACGCGGGGGCTGGGGCAGCCGACGGCTGACGAGCTGGCGAACCCGAACCTCTTTCGGCAGTTGCCGGTCGAGAAGATCTTTGGGCGGGCCTACTACCGGCTGCTGACGGGGTTGGCGCGACGGCTCTGCTTCGCCGATCGGTCGCGGCCGACGGTGTTCAACATCGATGAGCTGTACGACTTCACGCAGAACCCGGCGAATGTGGTGGACCTGCAGCACTTCGTGCGTCAGGGCCGGCGGCCCAAGGCTCTGGTGTGCGGGGGCACTCACGACGTGGGGGACACCAATGATGAGGTGCTGTCGGGGTTGATTCCGACCCGGATCTTGATGCGGCACCGTGATGGTGCGCTTGCGGCGCGGGGGCTGCGGTGGCTGGGGCTGGACGAGGCGGACCCGGAGTTCGCGATGCGGCTCAAGCAGGTGCGTGAGGACATGTCGCCGGTGCTGGGTGAAGCCGGTGTGCCGGCGGGCCGTCGGGGGGAGTGTCTGGTGCGGGACGCGTTTGGGAACATCGGCTTCGCGAAGGTGCTGCCACCGAGCAACCCGCGTCGTCGGGTGGCGGTGCTGAGCACTCCGCCGAAGGCATCGGTGCGGCGATGAGCGTCGTGGTGGCCCGTCTGGTGGCGGACCTGGCCAGTGTGCGGGTGCGGGTGCAAGGTCGTGCTCGTCGTGCGCGGCGGCACGCGCGTGCTCGTCTGGCGGTCCGGGTGCAGGCCGTCGTGGGTGCGGTGCTGGTGCTGAGCGTTACCTCGTCGGTCGCGGCGTATGCCGCGGACGGTGCGACCCCGGCCGGGAATCCCTTCCTGGATGCGTTCTTGGTGAAGGACTCGCGGGGGATCTCGATCAGTCAGTACGAGCTGTCGATCGGGGGGGACGCGGGGTTCAACCCGGTTGCCGGGGCGATCCAGGGGACCGCCGGGTTCTTGCTCGGGATGGGGTGGGACATCTATCGGATGTGCGTGGCGGTGTCGCTGTGGCTGTTCGACTTCGCGCTCCAGTTCAAGCTGCTGGACGTGTTCCGGCCGTTGGCGGCGCAGATCGCGACGGTGCTGGCCACGACGATCGGCAAGGTCGGGATTGTGGCCGGGCTGACCGTGGTCGGGTTCATCTTCGGGGTCGTGGCCATCAACCAGGGCCGTACGGCGCTGGGCATCGCGGAGATCTTCATGGTGATCCTGTTCAGCTGGGCGGTCACCTCGCCGCTGGCCAACCCGGTGACGATGATCGCCGGCGGCGGGGGCACAGACGGGTGGCTGCGCAACGCGGCAGACTCCGGGATCGCGCTGTCTTCTCAGATCACCTCCGGTGGGCAGAACACCACCACGGACCCGGAGGCGCTGAAGGCGCAGACCAGTGGGCAGCTCGTCGACATCTTCGTGCGGGCACCGCACCAGCTGATCAACTACGGTGCGGTCCTCGACAAGGACAGCAAGTGCGTGGCGGTGTACGACCAGGTGCTCAAGGCGGGGCCCTATGGGACCGAGCCGACGGCGCGGGACAAGGTCGGGGCCTGCAATGAGGGGTACAAGAAGGCGGCCGACTCGCCCCAGCAGGGGTTGCTGGGGCTGTTCACGGTGGGTCTCAGCTCACCGGTCCTGATCCTGCTGGTCGTCGTGCTCGCGGTCGGGTTGACGTTGCTGACCATGCTGGCGCTGTTCGAGGCGTCGACGTTCGTAGTGCGGCTGCTGAAGGGCATCATCCCGGGCGCCTCGCGCACCGAGGCCGTGGAGGCGATCGGGGTGGTGCTGGTCGTGTGCATCACGATCGTGGCCAACCTGTTCGCCATCGGGGTGTTCAACGCGGCCATGAAGGCGTTGTTCTCGGCCGACACCGGGTGGAACGCGCTGCAGATCTTCATGGTGCTGGACCTGGTGCTGGTGGTGGCGCTGATCTACCTGACCAGCAGCTTCCTCAAGGCGCGCAAGGCGGGCAAGAAGTGGGGCCAGCGAGCAGGGACGGGGCTGTCTCCGTCGGCTCGGTCGGCGAACGACCCCGCACGGGTCAACCCGGTCGGGGTGGCGGCCCGCGCTGTCACTGAGCACGCCCGAGCCAAGTACCTGGCGACGCGGGGCGCCAAGACGGCGGTCACGGCCGCCGGGATCGGCGCGGGTGCCCGCGAGGGCGTCGACCAGGCCCGGCAGGCTCACCCCGCGATGCGCGCTGCTGCGGGCGCGACCAAGATCACCGGGACCGCGGCGAAGGTGGCCCTGCAGTCCACGATCGGCGCGCCGGTGTACGTGCCGCGAGCCGTGGGCGTGGCGAAGAAGGCCGCCGCCGCCCGCAAGGCCGCGATGGCCGCCAAGCTCGAGCACGCCAAGGTCAGCGCGTACGTCAAGTACGACGACACGAAGAAGGACGCGAAGGCCTTCGGGAAGGAGTACGCGCACAACGTCGGGACCACGGCCCGGACCGTGTCGCGTGTCAGCGGGGCCGCCAAGCTCGCCCAGGTCGCCGTCGGGATGGGCGCCGGACCCGCCGCCGCGGGCGCCCTGGCCGGGGCCGCGTACTTCGCGCAAACCCAACCGGCCAAGAAGACCAACCAGGACACCCGGCAGGTCCGGGCCGACACGCGCCCAGCCCCCAGGAACCCGGTCACGCCACGGGTGCCGGCGGTCCCCGTCAGGCAGGCGCAACCCACCCCTGGCCACAGGCAGAGCCCAGACAGGCAGACCACGACGAAGGCACCCTCCCGCCCGGCCGGCACGAGCGCTGGACCCGCCACGCCTGCGCCCGCACCCAACGGAGGCCAGCACCGGCAGCGCCCGCTGCACCCCTCCGCGACGCGCATCCGCAGCCAGGCCGACATCGAAAGCTCCAACAAGGCCTTCCTGAACCAGCTGCGTGAGCGCACCGCCACCCGACCCCGCCCCAGCAGGATCGGAGACCCGCGGTGAAGGCACTGTCCCGCTTCGTCGTCCCCGCACTGGCCCTGCTGGGCATCGTCCTGCTCACGCTGGGACTACGGCAGACGCCCGCCACCCAGTCGAGCCCGACCAGCCCCGAGACATCCCTGACATCCCCCAGACCCACCTCGAGCGCTGCGGTGCCCGGGACAGGGTCCGCGACGGCTGCGCGACCACCGGCCTCAGCCTCGTCGATCCCGGCACCGGCTTCCACGGTGGGATCGGCGAGCGCGACGAGCTCGGCGCCGACGGGGGATCTCGACGACACCGGGGTAGAGCTGACGGTGCCGGCCGCGCCCGGGCCGGTCGATCGCGCCGTGATGGGCTCGGCGAAGCGGTTCATGCAGGTCTTCGCCCGTCCGGGCGCGGGGGAACAGGCGTCGTGGTGGGCGAGGGTGAAGCCGTTGCTGACCTCGCAGGCAGCGCTGGACTACGAGGGGACCGATCCCGCGGCGGTGCCGGTCACGACGGCGACCGGGCAGCCGATGCTGGTGCCGATGCCGGCGGACAGCCCCACCAACCTGGTCGCGATGGTGGCGGTGCCCACCGACGTGGGGGTCTACACGGTGCACGTGCGGACCGTGGCGCCCTACCAGGTCACGCGGATCACCCCGCCGCGGCGGTGAGCGGGGATGCCCAAGCGACTCGTGATCGCGGTGGTCGCGGCCTTGGCCGCGCTGGTGCTGCTGGCACTGCCGGTGCTGGTCGTGCTGGTGGTGATGACCTCGATCACGGGGGTGCAGGCCGCGGCCGCGGCAGGGCCGTGCGGTCCCGCCGGGACGGGTGGGCAGAGCGTGGTGGTGCCCTCCGGGCCGGTGCGGTTGCCGTTCACCGGTGACTTCACCGTCACCAGCGAGTACGGGATGCGGATGCACCCCACCATCCACGTGTACAAGCTGCACACGGGGATCGACTTCTCGCCGCAGCCGCAGTACGGGCCGGTGCTGGCCGCCAAGGCGGGAGTGGTGCAGCGCGTGTTCACGTCCGCCGCGGAAGGCAACGTCGTCGAGATCGACCACGGGGCCGGCCTGGTCACCCGCTACCTGCACCTGTCGTCGACCACGGTCAAGGACGGGGACCAGGTCGTGGCCGGTCAGCAGATCGGCCTGGAGGGGAGCACGGGGCGCTCGACGGGGCCACACCTGCACTTCGAGGTGCGCATCAACGGGGCCCCGACCGATCCCCGCCCATGGCTGGAGGCCCAGGGTGTGCGCGTGCCGGCCAAGGGCGTAACGGCCACGGCGCCCGCGGCGGCGGCCACGCCGAGCACGGTGGCGGCGCCGACCGTGCTCGGCTCCGGACCTGCCTCCGCGGCGACCGGGACGGCCTCGGCGGTCGTCGGGGCGCTGCCGACCCGGGTCGGGTCCTGGCAGGGCGAGCAGGTCACCAACGCAGCCCAGATCATCCGAGCCGCGCAGGCCCGTGGCATGGGGACCTGGGAGACCACACTGGCGGTGAGCGTCGCGATGAGCGAGTCCAGCCTGACGAACCTCAACCACGGTGACGCCGCGCGCAACGACACCATCGGCCTGTTCCAGGAGGGCCCCGAGCGAGGCCCCTACGAGCAGCGCATGAACGCCGCCGGCGCCACGAACATCTTCCTCGACTACCTGCTGAAGGTCCCCAACTATCGGTCCTTGGCGCCCACGATCGCCGCCCACAAGACGCAGGCCAACGCCGACCCCTATCACTACGAGCCGCTGTGGAACGACGCGGTACAGATGGTGTCGACGCTGACCGCGGACCCGAACCTGCTCAAGAGCTTGCCCACCGGGGCCGGCGCACAGGCCCCCTGCGCCCCCGGCAGCGGATCCAGCGACCTGCCGCCAGCCCCGGGAAACCTGCCCGGCCTGGACGGCGGCGCGTGCCCGGCCACGACCAGCCCCGCCGAGCGAGGACTGAGACCGGCCACGCTGCGCGTGCTGCGGTGCGGCGCGAAGGCCTTCCCCGGCGTCAAGACCTTCTACGGGGTCGGCGGCCGCCCTGGATCCTCGGACCACCCCTCGGGGCTCGCCGTCGACCTGATGATCGAGAACTACCGCACCCCCCAGGGGCGGGCCTACGGGTGGCAGGTCGCGAACTGGACCCGCGCCCACGCCCACGAGCTCGGGATCAAGAACGTCATCTACGACGCCCGCATCTGGTCCCCCCAACGCGACGGCGAAGGGTGGCGGCCCTACGAGCACATGCTCGGCAACACCGACGACACCCTCGCTCACCGCGACCACGTACACATCTCCCTCAACCCCTCCTGACCAGCGACGACGACCACGTACAGGGCGGGCGTACCGGGGGGCCAGTCGTCCCTGCGGGCGCCGCGCGCGAGGCCGGCTCCGGTGGGTGCCGCCACCTGAACCCGGGCGCATCAGGAGGGGGACTGCGACGAAGACGGCTCCAGCAGGACCCGTCGCCTCCGACTGCCGCGCACGAGGGCCGCTCACGACCCGCTGCAGAGCCACCCCCACCGCGGCGCCCCGGCCGCACCGCCACGTCACCACCGATGCCGCAGGCACTCACAGCGCGCAGCGCGCCGCCCGGCCGGAGCCCACGCCCGTCGGCACCACCGCCGACGAGCACAACGCCCAGGGCGTTGACTAGTGCACAGGCTAGGGGCCTGACTAGCGCCCCGATCAGGGACTCGACTAGGCAGACGCCCACCGCGCCACGGCAGCAAGCCACCACCGCAGTCAGGCACGGCAGCAACCACGCCGAGACCGTGCTGTCGAGATGCAGCCAAGACTGCACGATGTCGTGCGGCGTACATTGCAGAGATCGGCCCGCTCGGTGGGGTCGTGCAAGATCGCCCGCGAGTGATCTGGAGAGGTCACGTCCTATATGCGGCCAGAAGAGCGCGTTCCTCGCAGCCAGCTCGCCGTCGTGAACGACCTGCGAACAGTCGTCGGGGTGACAGTCCGGTAACGGTGCTTCTGGCCTGACGCGCCAGTCCTCGAGTTTGCTGAGGGTCAGTCGATGGTTTGTGCGCGGAGGCGTAGGGCGTTGGCGATGACGCTGACGCTGGAGAGGGCCATGGCGGCTGCGGCGATGATGGGTGAGAGCAGGAGCCCGAAGACGGGGTAGAGGACGCCGGCGGCGATGGGGATGCCGAGGGCGTTGTAGACGAACGCGAAGAACAGGTTCTGTCGGATGTTGCGCATGGTTTTCTCGGAGAGTTCGCGTGCACGGACGATGCCGGTGAGGTCGCCCTTGAGGAGGGTGACTCCAGCGCTCTCCATGGCGACGTCGGTGCCCGATCCCATCGCGATGCCCACGTCAGCGGCAGCCAGTGCGGGGGCATCGTTGACGCCGTCGCCAGCCATCGCGACCACGCGGCCTTCGCCCCGGAGCTTGGTGACGATGTCGCTCTTGTGGTCGGGCAGGACTTCAGCTTCGACCTGGTCGATGCCGAGCGTCTTGGCCACAGCGTGGGCGGTGACGCGGTTGTCGCCGGTGAGCATGACGATCCGAATGCCTTCCTCCCGCAGTGTCTTTAGCGCGGCGGGCGTGGTGGCCTTGATGGGGTCTGCGATCGCGAAGAGGCCTACGAGCCGGCCATCGGCTCCCATGTAGATGACGGTGGCTCCGTCGCCGCGCAGCTCATCGGCACGGTCCTTGAGGTCGGTGGTGTCGATGTGGTGGGAGTCGAGGAAGTCGGAGCTGCCGAGGACCAGGACCTGTCCTTCGACGGTGCCTATGACGCCGCGGCCGACTGGTGAGTCGAAGTCTGTGACGTCGGGGATGGGCAGGCTCCGGGCGGTGGCGGCTTCGACCATGGCCAGGGCGAGCGGATGCTCGGAGGCACGCTCGACACCGGCGGCGAGGCGCAACAGGTCGTCCTCGGAGTGTTCGCTGGTGGTGACGATGTTGGTGACGGTGGGCCGGCCCTCGGTGAGGGTCCCGGTCTTGTCGATCACGAGGGTGTCGACCTTCTCCATACGCTCGAGGGCTTCGGCGTTCTTGATGAGCACGCCCAGTCCCGCGCCGCGTCCGACTCCGACCATGATCGACATGGGGGTGGCCAGCCCAAGCGCGCAGGGGCAGGCGATGATCAAGACCGCGACGGCGACGATGAGCGCGTGCGCCAGTTTGGGGTCGGGTCCGACCAGCGCCCACACGATGAACGCGACGACGGCGATGACGATGACGGCCGGCACGAAGATGCCGGCGACTTTGTCGGCCATGCGCTGGATGGGGGCGCGGGAGCGTTGCGCGTCGGCGACCATGGCGACGATCCGGGCGAGCATGGTGTCGCGGCCGACCTTCTCGGCGCGCATGATCAGGGCGCCGCTGCCGTTGATGGTGCCGCCGATGACGGTGTCTCCGCTGGTCTTGGTCACGGGCATGGATTCCCCGGTGACAAGGGACTCGTCGACTGCTGAGCGGCCTTCCTCGACTCTCCCGTCGACGGGCACGGCCTCGCCGGGGCGGACCCGCAGCCGGTCCCCGAGTTGGACCGTGTCCAGAGAGATCTCTTCGTCATCGCCACTGTCGGTGATGCGGCGGGCGGTCTTCGGTGTCAGATCCAGCAGGGCCTTGATGGCTCCGGAGGTCTGTTCGCGGGCACGCAGCTCGAGGACTTGCCCGAGCAGGACCAGGGTGGTGATGACGGCAGCGGCTTCGAAGTAGACATCGACGGTGCCCGCGTCGCCGCGGAAGGAGGCGGGGAAGATCCCGGGCGCGACGGTCGCGATGACGCTGAACAGCCACGCGATGCCGGTGCCCATCGCGATGAGGGTGAACATGTTCAGGTTGCGGGTGCGGACCGAGGCCCAGCCGCGCACGAAGAAGGGCCACCCGGCCCACAGCACCACCGGCGTGGCCAGGATGAGTTGGAGCCAGACGGAGGCACGCGCGGAGATCAGGTCATGCAGGAAGGGGACGAAGTGGCGGCCCATCTCGAGGATCACGATCGGGATGGTCAAGGCGGTGGCGACCCAGAAGCGGCGGGTCATGTCGGCAAGTTCCGGGCTGGGACCGGTGTCGGCGGTGACGGTGACCGGCTCGAGAGCCATCCCGCAGATCGGGCACGACCCAGGACCGGGACGGCGGATCTCGGGGTGCATCGGGCACGTCCACTCGGCAACGTCTTCGTTCACGTCATGGTTGCGCGAGGCCGCGTCGTCGGAGTCTTGTGGGGGCGTGAGGAAGCTGGCCGGGTCGCCCTGGAAGCGGTCGCGGCAACGCTCAGAGCAGAAGTGGTATAGCGTGCCCTCGTGATCGAGGGTCAGCGCCGTGTTGGGATCGACCTGCATCCGGCACACAGGGTCGGTCACGGAATGGCCGGTCTTGGTGACGCTCTGGTGGTGCTCATGGTCGTGCTGCATGTCCAGGTCTCCTCCGGCAGAACTCGTGCCGCCCGTTGTGGTCGCCACGGCTGGGCGTGGGTCAGTTGCGGCGGGCGGTGTAGCCGGCCTCGACGGCGGCGCTGACGACAGCGTCGTCGGAGACGTGTCGTGGGGCGGTTGGGGTTCTCACGGCTTGTGCTCGTGGTTGGTGCCGTGGTTCATCCAGGCCATCATCACGCCCATAATGAGCAGGCAGCCCAGGGCGTAGAGCAGGCCGCCGGCGCCCAGGCCGCCGGTCGCGATCAAGGTGCCCACGATCAGCAGCATGGGCACGCACATGAGCCACATCAGCCAGTGGTGGCCGCTGCGGCGACCGGGCTCAGTGGGGGATGACTCGGTGGGGGTCGGCTCGGCGGGTGGGGTGAGGGGTGCGTAGGTCGGGTTCGGGGTGTTCTGCTGTTGCATGGCTGCTCCCTTGGTCTCGGTTGCGGTGCTCGGGGCTGTCCCCGGGTGCTTTCAGCCTGCGAGGTCGATGTGGCCCTCGGGTCGTGGTTCGGTGAAGATCTGGTCTAGGTCTATGCGGGCTTCACAAGAGCTTCTCGACGGTGGCGCCCCCGTCGACGGTGCGCAGTACTGCGCCGTCGGCGACGAGGATGGTTTCGATCTGGCCGTCGGTGCCGCGTTGGGCGAACAGGGCCTGTGGAGCTCCGATGCGCTTGGGTTGCAGGGTCCAGGTCGCTCCGGTGTCGTTGCTGGTCGCGATCTGGCCGTTCGCGGTGGCGATCACGATGGTTTGCTCGTCGGCCCACGCAGCGAGCAGGGCCGTAGCGGGTGGGGTCAGGCCCTTCCAGGAGCGGCCGTCGTCGGTGCTGTGGAGGAGCCCGGTTTCGGTGGTGGCCAGCAGTGCTCCGGTTTGCGGTGACGCGGCCAAGGTGCGGGGGGCAGCCGGGATGGTGCGGGTGCTCCAGGTCTCGCCGTCGGTGGTGCTGCGAAGAGTGCCATCGAAGCCGACCACGCTGGTTGGGCTTGAGGTGAGGGCGTGGAAGTCGGACTCCCCGCCTCGAGAGCTGACGCGCCACGTGCGACCGGAGTCGGTGGAGGTGATGAGCCCGACCGGCTGGGGCAGGTCGACGCCTGCGCCGGGGTGCCCGGAGGCGTAGTAGGTGCCGTCCGGGGCGACGGTGAAACCCATCAGGTCGATGACCGGTCCGTTCTGGAGGAGTTCGCCGTTAGCGTGGCGGAAGAGTCCCTCATGGGTGGCCAGGAGTAGGTCACCGGTCTTGGGGTCGCGGGCGACAGCGTGGATGTGGGTGATCGCGACCGGCGGTTGGTTGGCCGCAGATGCTGTGGAGGCTGACCCTCCTCCGGCCACGGTGGGGGTCGCGATGGACGTCGTATTGCCGGTAGGTGTGGTCGTGACGCCACACGCGGCCAGAATCGTCGTGGTCACGAGTACGCCCCCTGCGACGAGGACGCGGCGTCGGGTGGTGGTGATCATCAGCGGTACTCCAGGGCGATCATCATGCCCGCTTCTGCGTGGTAGATGTTGTGGCAGTGGATCATCCAGTCGCCAGCGTTGTCGGCGTCGAGGTCGATCGCGAAGGACTGCATGGGCGCCATCAGCACGGTGTCCTTGCGCAGCCCCGAGGGCAGCGCGAAAGTGTGCCCGTGCAGGTGCAGCGGGTGGGTCATCATCGTCATGTTGGTGGCGTTGATCCGCAGCCGTTGCCCAGCCCTGACGGTCAGTGGCTCGTTCTCGCCGTACTTGGCGCCGTTCATGCCCCACTGGTAGGGCTTCATCGAGCCTTGCAGGGCCAGGTCGACGGTGGCGTCCGGCTCCTTGCCCGGCAGCTTGGCGGCTTCGGTCGGGCGCAACTGTGAGCCGATGAGGACCTGACCAGCCAGCTCGCTCGGGTCAGCGGCAACCGGAGGAGCAGCGCCGGCGCCGGTACGGACCACGGCCATGGCCTGGCCGCCGCTGGTCTTGCCGAACGGTCGGGCCACAAGGGGGAAGGCGCCGTCAGCGAGGGTGACGATGGCGTCGTACCGCTCGCCCATCCCGATGTAGAAGGCGCCAACCTCGGTGGGCTCGACCGCGTGCCCGTCACTGTGGGTGATGGTGAGCCGGTGCCCACCAAGGGCCACGGCGAAGATGGTGTCGGAAGCCGCGTTGATGACCCGCAGCCGCACCTTCTGGCCCGGCTTGGCGGCCAGCACGTCCGGGTCGGTCGGGGGTTTGCCGTTGATCAAGAACAGCGGATAGGTGATGTCGCCGGCGTCACCCCACGGTCCGGTCCCCATCGACATCCCACCCATCGAGCCGTGGTCCATCCCGCCCATTCCGCCTCCGTTGGCGGGGCCACCGTCGGCGATCAGCTTCTTGAACACCTCGTCGGGGGTGGTGCCGGTGCCATCGATCCAGTCGTCGAGGACGAGGATCCACTCGGCGTCGTAACCGCCGGGGTCGCCGGGGTCGTCGATGATCATCGGGGCGTACAGCCCGCGGTCGAGTTGGACCCCGACGTGGGGGTGAAAGAAGTAGGTGCCCGGATCCGGAGCGGTGAACTCGTACACGAACTTGCCGCCGGTCTTGACCGGATCCTGGGTGAGGCCGGGGACGCCGTCGGCGGCGTTGGGCAGTCGGATGCCGTGCCAGTGAATCGTGGTGTCTGCGGGGAGCTGGTTGTCGAGCGTGAGTCGCAGGAAGTCACCCGCGGTCGCTCGCACCAACGGGCCGGGAAGCGCACCGTCGTAGGCCCACGTCGCCACCGTCCGCCCGCCCAGGTCAAGGCTGACCGGCCGGGCCGTCAACGTCTTCTCGAGTACCTTCTGTCCCGGTGAGGGGGAAACTGGCGTCGGGGGCCCGAAGGTGCGCGACGGCATAACCCCCGTCCCTGACGAACTGGAGGTGCACGCGGCCAACGTTGCGGTCGAGGCCAGGCCGAGCCCGCCGAGAAGGATGTTGCGGCGGGAGAGCAAGGGCGAAGTCATGGATGCCTTTCATTGGGTGGGTCGCAGTCAGTGGCCATCGACGATGAGGCGGCGGCGTTGTTCGTACTCCTCCAAGCTCACCTCGCCGCGGGCCAGGCTCTCCTTGAGGAGAGTGAGCGGATCCGGTCGGGCCGATTCCTGCCTGACGCGCCCGGCCGGAAGCAGGGCCCGGATCACCAGCACAATGACGACCCAGAAGGCGAGGGCGCCGCCGCCCATCACGAGCCACATCCACCAGCCCATCCCAGCCCCGTTGCCCCACATCATGAGCGCTCTCCCGTCCGGTCGTCGCGGCGCACTGCGCCTGTCACGATCCACAGTGCAGCCCGACCCTCAAGGCCAGGCCGTGAACAAGTTGAGGTTTGACGAAGATCTGCTCCCGGGCCGTGCGCGAGACCGGCATACGGGCGGAAGGGCAGAGACACTGAGAGGGTGAGCACGACACCACCACAACCGGGCGCTCGGGTCTTGATCATCGAGGACGAAACAACGCTGGCCGGAATGATCGCCGCCTACCTCTCCCGCGCTGGCTATGACTCCACTGTGGTCCACACCGGCCCGGACGGTGTCCGGGCAGCCCGTGACCTGGCACCTGATGTCGTGATCCTGGACTTGGGCCTCCCCGGGCTGGACGGCATCGAAGTCTGCCGTCAGATCCGCACCTTCACCGACTGCTACGTCATCGTCGTCACCGCCCGAAAGGACGAGATCGACACCCTCATCGGGTTGTCCGTAGGCGCGGACGACTACGTCACCAAACCGTTCAGCGTCCGCGAACTGGTCGCACGAGTCCAAGCGGTGCTGCGCCGCCCTCGTACCGGATCCACCACCGCCTCCGAGACCGCGTGTAGTGAACCGACCCGGGTGTTCGGTGCACTACGTGTCGACCGGGACGGCCAGCGTGTGCACCTGGGCGACGTCGAGGTGGCCCTGACCCCCACCGAACGGGACCTTCTCATGGCTCTGGCGCGCCGTCCGTCGATGGCGTTCTCCCGGCGCCAGCTCATTGACGACATCTGGGGACCCGACTGGGTTGGCGACGAGCACCTCGTCGATGTTCACGTTGCTCACCTGCGCCGCAAACTCGGGGACGCCCCCGACATCGGCCGCTACATCACCACTGTCCGAGGCGTCGGGTACCGGATGGGACAAGGGTGATGGCACCAGCGCGCACCTACAGCACTGGGCTGGCGACCCGCCTCCTGGCTGGACAGGCCATCGTGCTGGTCGCCGGTGCCCTCACAGCCGGCCTGGTCGCCGCCATGATCGGCCCGCCCATCTTCCACGACCACCTCGTCGAAGCCGGCCACCAACAGAACTCGCCTGAGCTCGTCCACATCGAGCTGGCCTACCGAGATGCGTCCTTGATCTCCGTCGGGGTCGGTCTGCTGATCTCACTCCTCGGTGCTGGCGCGGTGACATGGTTCCTCACCCGACGGCTCCGCCGTCCTCTCGAACAGGTGACCACCGCTGCGCAGGAACTCACCCGTGGGCACTACTCCACGCGCGTGCCGACCATTGCCTCAGGCACCGAACTGGAGACCCTCGCGGCCGCGTTCAACACGATGGCCAGCAAGCTCGAAGGCATCGAAGACACCCGACGACGGATGCTTTCCGACCTCGCCCACGAACTGCGCACACCCATCGCCACCCTGAGTGCTTACCACGAAGGGCTCCACGACGGCATCGCCGCCCTCGGGCCAGAATCTCGCGCGGCCCTTGAGGAACAAACCCGCCGGCTGGCGCGCCTCGCCGACGACATCGACGAGGTCTCCACAGCCGAGGAGGGCCGACTCGCGCTCGACCTCCACCCACACCACGTCCCAGATCTCCTCTGGGCGGCCCACGAGGGCATGCGTGATGCCTTCGCCGCCAAGGGAGTCAACCTCGTCGTTGAGACACCAACCGCTCCAGGGCTCGACGTCCACGTCGACCGCAACCGCATCGGACAGGTCCTGACCAACCTCCTCACCAATGCACTCCGCCACACCCCCCCAGGAGGAACCGTCATCCTGGCCGCCAACCGCCAAGGTGAAGAAGCGGCAATCTCCGTGATCGACGACGGCGACGGAATGACCCCCGAACAACTCGAGCACGCCTTCGAACGGTTCTATCGAGGTGACGCCGCCCGCACCCGCGACCGCACAGGTTCAGGCATCGGGCTGACCATCAGCAAAGCACTCATCGACGCCCACCACGGAAGCATCTCCGCCAACAGTGACGGCCACGGAGAAGGCACACGACTCATATTCACCCTCCCACTCCCCGGGCGTTAGCCAATATTCGAGACTCGACTCCGGGGATCGCCTCACCTCCGCAGCCGCACGGCCTGGCTCGGCAACTGCGCCAGCGCAGCCTCTGCGACTCACAAGACGCACTTAGGTGGGACACCCTGCGCGTCCTTCGCTCACAGCGGGAATCTCTTGTCCTGCGAAGGGTTCGGTTGCTGACCGAGGCCGAGCCGGTCCTATGCGCCCTGCCCGTCGAGATCCGCGACCAACTGCCCGCGACCAGCCGCGTCATGGCCGCACTCAAGACGATACGCATCATCGACACCGGCGCCCTGTCCCGCGCCGACACCGCCCGAGTCCGGTGGCTCCAATCCACACTGGCAGCGGTCGAAGCCATCACCATCGGCCTCAAAGAGATCGACGCTGAAATCCCCGCGCTCCTGAGCGAACTGGACTGCACCCTCACCGAGATCGTCGGTGTCGGCGTCGTCACCGCCATGACACTGCTCACCGAGATCGGCGACCCGACCCGGTTCACCACCGAAGCCCAGTTCGCCCGATGGTGCGGCGCCGCGCCCGTGGCCGTGTCCTCCGGGGAGGGCCACGGCCAGCCCCGACGACATCGCCTCGACCTGGCAGGCAACCGTCAAGTCAACAGCGTCCTGCACATCGTCCACGTCACCCAGGCGCGGATCCACGAGCCAGCCAAGACCTTCCTCGCCAAGAGCACCGCAACGGGCAAAACAGCCCGCGGTGCCCGCCGCGCCCACAAGCGTCACCTCGCCAACGTCATCATCCGACGCATGTGGACCGACGCCAAGCGAGCCCACAGCGCCCCCTCGACCGTCGCCGCTTGACAAGAGAGCTTCGAGTCCCTGAACTCCCGCTACCGGCGGGCAGTCACGGCCCGGGGCCACTTCCCCACCGAGCAGGCCGCGCTCAAGGTCCTCTACTTGGTGACCCGGGGCATGGACCCCAAGGGCACCGGTCAGGCACGATGGACCATGCGCTGGAAGCCCGCACTCAACGCGTTCGCCGTCACCTTCGCCGACCGCATGCCAGCAGCAGAAACCCTCTAACAATGAACGTCAGAAACACCGTTCATCGGACAGCCCCCACCTACGAAGACATCGTCGCTCTCTGGACTCCACACCTCACGATGCTGCTCGCGCTCGATCGCCTCCCCGAAGCGCAACGGGAGGCACGAGTGCGGCTCTCCGTCGCAGTCCTGGTCGGGCTGAGCCTGGACTACCTCGGCAGCGGGAACGCTCACGCCTACGCCGACGCATACCGCGACTGGGTCAGACTGAACCTCGGCATCTAAGCGCACCTCGGCGATCGCGAGTCCCGGATCACGGCGCGCACAGACCGGGATAGCGATGCCAGAGCGCTACTGGCACTGCCCACTCGTCCCATAACACGCTGGGCAGAAGCCCTCCTAATCCATAACGCAGCGTTTATTTTTCATACAAACTGCGTTTGTGACATCTTCGCTGCATCTCGACAAGTCGACGTTCAGAACTTGCCGTTATCCATAACGCATCGTTTATGTTACATAGGGGAGACCGCTGCGCAAGATTGGCTGCAACTCGACACGTGCACACGGCCCAACAGCACCACCCACGGGCCGCCATCCAGGGGCAGCATCATGTGAGTGGCGGGGGATGGACGCTCAGTCCGCTCCACTCGCTGCTTCGCAGCCGCTACGCGTCTGAGCGTAAAGCCCCTGTCAAAGGAACCCCCGAGCGGGCCCGAGCCACAGCTGTCGGATCCCATCGAATTTGGCTGTCGGATCTCACTAGATGTCGCAGTCTCATTGGACATGTCGTAGGGCCACGCTTTGAGCATGGTGGGAACAGCCGTAGCGGAGACGCGCGTCGCGTTCGTGGGGAGTTCCGGCGAGCACGTGGAGGGTCCGATCAACGAGGTCGATCTGGCAGGCCTGGAGCGGGGCATGGACCAGCCGCCACGGCCGGACCGGGCTGGTGCCGCACCACGTCGTGGCGCAGATGGCAGGCCGCGACAGAGGGCTGGCGCAGGTACTGATGGATGCCGGGCTGTGGCGGCGGCAGGAGAGCGGCTACCGGATGCTGCGCGGACCCTCACGCGACCCAGACCAGCCGATGCCGTTGTGGCGGTACGGCGACAGCGACCTGGGAGGGTAACTCCAGGTGATGGATGACGCACCTGACACGTGAGGCTCGACGCGGCTGTCACTGTGTGACGCAGGCTGAGGATGATCACAGGAGACGCCATGCCCACACCCCTCGCCCAACGCAACCACCCTCCCTCGACGCCGTCGCCGCTGGCGCCGCGGGGGCGAGGGTGATGTGCTGTCTGTCCGGGGGCCGCGCACCGGCGAGCCCCTGGCTCGATCCGCACCGGGAGGCACTGTCGATGGTTCAGACCGCCGGCTACGTCCTGTCCTGGGCGCTGCTGGTCGTGGCTGGATGCTGGGCCGCCAGCATCCTCGAGATCGTCGCCGTCCGCCGCGGCACCTGGTCGCGACAGTCGAGCACTCGCCTCGGGGTGCTCACCACGTCGTTGATCGTGCCTGCGGCCGCACTGACCTGGCGTCAGCCCTGGGTCGGGGCCTTGGCGCTGCTGACCGTGAGCGTGTCAGCGCTGCTGGTCGCCGTGCGTCATCGTCCGGCGGTGGAGGACCCAGCCGAGCCGGGAGGTGTGGTCGCGAGCGACGCGGACGAGGTGGGGCACGACGAGCCGGGCGACCATCAGGCACCCTCGGCGCAGGAGCTCGGTCCGTTGCAGGACCGGTGGCCCGGGGTGCGGTTCGCGATCGCGCGGTCGGCCGAGGCGACCGTCGTCTCCTGGACAGACGGACCACCGGCCCCGGACGTGGCCCGCGTGTGCGGCCAGGCATGCCCGGGGGAGCGGATCCACACCCGTCGCTCCTACACCCCCGAGACGACCGCCCAGCTGCTGATCACTCTCGCCGACGCAGGGGAGTGGAGCCTGCTCGCGTGGCCCGCCGTGCAGCAGACCGCCGCCGACGACCGCACCTGGATCGCAGTTCCGGGAGACGACGCGCGCCAGATGACGATCATCAGCGGGCAGTCCCACGGGCGGGCTCTGACCTACAGCATGTGGCGGGCCCTGCAGGCCGTGCGGCCCGAGGTCGCAGACCGGCCCGAGTTCGCCGACCCTGTCCTGGAGACCGATCTAGCGTTGGCCGCACGGTGGCCGAAGACGGTCTTCACGATGGGGATGCAGGTGGACTGCGCGCCCGTACTGTCGATCGCCTGGACCGAAGGGCCCACCCCGGAGCAGGTACGCGAGCTCCTGGACGACGTGGTGCCCGGCATCACCGTCTGGACCGACCGTCACACCGCGCAGGTCTAGCCCGCCGGGCGCGTCGGAAAAATTGGCCGCGATCGCGGCGTCACACATGTCACTGTCGGTCGGCTTACTAGGAATCAGAGACACATCTGATCCCTAGGAGCGACTTTGACCATCCCTCAGGCAACGTCCACCGGATCGTTCCGCGGCCGTGCTCGAGGCGGTGCGACACCTCGAGGGGAGATCGCCCGAGCGGTCGCAACGCCGACCACCGCGGCCGCCGCGCTGGCGGGCGCAGGCTTCGTGCTGGCAGGGATGACCCCGATGCCCGACACGGTCCAGATCGCCGGCCTGGGCCTGGGTGGGATCGTGCTTGCCTCCGGCGTACGAGCGGCACGCGACCAGGCCCGCCAGGAGCTGGTGATGACGACGCTGGCCGGGTTGGCCCCGCTCGTCGGGCGCGGGGACCACGTGTCGATGAGGGCCCAGCGATGGGGAAGCCAATGGGTCGGCACCCCGGCCCGGGTGACCCTCACCTACGACCCCGCGGTGGAAGCGACCAAGGAGACCTGGCTGCCCGAGCTGCGGCGCAAGCTCGCCCAGCTGCTCGGCGACTACGAGGTCGTGAAGATGGACTCGCGCCGGTGCCGACTGACGCTGCGGGCCTGCGCCTCACCCGAGGAGCCCATCGCCAGCGCCCCCGACCCTCGACTGGCCGCTCGCGCCACCGAGACCGTGCAGCACCTGATGGGCAAGGACGCCACCGTTCACGCGACCTGGCAGGACGGGGCCCTGGTGGCGGTGGAGGTGGCGCACAAGCGGGGCATCATCTTCAGCCCCAGCGCGCTGGCTCGAGCCAAGGTCGAGCGCACCGTCACCACGATGCTGCCCGGCCGGTGGCGTGCCCGCTGGGATCTTGAGCACGACACCGTGCGCCTGGAGCTGCGCCCCAAGATCCCCGACAGCCTCGAGCGTGACCTGACCGTCCCTGAGGGGGCGGCTCTGACCCGGCTGCCCTACGCCGTCGACGAGGACGGCCACGTGCTGTCCTGGGACCTGTCCAGCAAGTCGGCCACCCCCCACTTCCTTGTGGTCGGGTCGACCGGAACCGGCAAGACCGTCGTCATCAGAGGCGTGGTGAAGGAGAGCGGCCGACGCCTCATGCGTGTGATGATCGGCGACCCCAAGCGGGTCGAGTTCTCCAGCATGCGGGACTGGCCCAACGTGGAGGTGGTCGCGACCACACCCCAGGACATCGTCGCGATGATTCACCAGGCGTACCTGCTCATGGAGGACAGATACGCCAAGATCGAGGCCGGCCACGCCACCGACGACGACTTCGACCACGTCCTGGTGGTCCTGGACGAGTACCGCTACTTCTACTCGGTCGTGAACGCCTGGTACGCCCAGGTCAAACTCAGTGGCGGTTCCAAGATCTGCCCGATCATCGAGGAGTTCAACCGCATCGCCGTGCTGGGGCGCACGGCCCGGATCCACCTGCTGGTCGGCACCCAGCGACCTGACGCGGCCTTCTTCGGTGGCGACATGCGTGACCAGTTCATGGGCCGCTGCAGCCTCGGCCGGCTCTCGCCCGACGGCGCCAAGATGATGTGGAACGCCCACCACATCGGGGTGGCCGTGCCCCGCGGAGTCCCCGGTCGTGGCACCGCCGTCGGTGTCGACGGCGAGCCGTGCGAGGCCCAGTCCTACTGGGCGCCGGACCCGCTCAAGGCCGGTGGCCGCGACCTCGAGCTGATCGAGGCCATGCGCCCCGCGGAGTGTCGATACCCGCGCCGCGTGTTCGTGCCCCCACCCACCGAGGACGAGAACGGCGAGCCCATCAATCCCCAGGGCCGCTACTACGACTACCTCAACGCCGAGTACGTCCTGGCCAGTGAGCGCCCGGACCTGGTCGCTGGTCTGGTCTACAGCGGCCCGGCGCAGGTGCTGATGGCCGATGAGGAGCCGGTCGAGGACGGTCCGAAGAAGGATTCCTACGCCGAGGCCCAGACCGTCCACGCGCGGGCGTTGGAGGGCAAGGAGGGTTTCCTGCTGCTGGTCGATGAGTCGCAGGACCTGTGGGCCGTGATCGAGGCTGCCGAGCCCGACCTGAACGACGACCAGCAGATCAATGTGTGCTGGCGCAGCGACCAGGACGGCGACGACTTCGGGGTCATCGCGATCGATGCGGGCGAGTTCGTCGAGATCCGTGAACCGCTTGACGACGTGGGTAGAGACAACACGCACGGTTATGTCAACAAAACTACTTGACACTATGGCACTGAAAGGTCAGGATGGCGGGCATGGTCACACGGTTGGCGAGCACCCAGACCCTGGAGCGCACCACGATCCAGGCGCTGGGCCTGCGAGCCCTGTGGCTGCACCTGCAGCTGACCGGGGTGGAGGCGCTGGCCCTGGCGCCGCGTGACCGCGAGCTGATCACGCTCGTGGCCACGCGTCCCAGGGGAGTGCCCCTGACCGACCTGCTCACCCGGATGCGGACGACCTCGGCCCTCAACGCCGAGGCCGGCAGGCACTGGATCCAGCGGCTGGTCGACCAGGGCTGGCTCTCAGTCCGCGAGGACGACCAGGGCCTGAGCATCGACCTCGCCGAGGAGGACCTGGCCTGGATCACGGCCCAGGACTCACGGCTGACCACCCCCTGACCGTCGACGCTTCCGAAGGAGGACGACATGCAGACCCCGTGCCGCGACGGCTCTGACCCGACACGCGGAGATCTCTGGTTCGCCGAGGGGACCGCCAAGAAGGAGCAGGCCAAGCAGCTGTGCAAGCAGTGCCCACTGCGGCTGCAGTGCCTCGAGGTCGCCCTGCAGGCGCAGGAGCCCTGGGGGATCTGGGGCGGCACCGACGTCGACGAGCGCCGAGCCATCCTCGCCGCCCGAGGCCTCGGCCTGGTCATCGTGGAGGTCGCGGCGTGAGCAACGACGAGAACGAACGCGTCCTCGGCCTGCTGTTGATCGGCCTGCTGCTGATGACGATCGTGCCCACCCTGGCTCCCCGCACCGCAGCCGCGTCCGGCACCTGGCTGTGCGAGCACGGCATCCTCGTGGCGCCCCCGCACGCCACCTTCACCATCCCCTTCCTCGGCGCCGGGCCAGACACGAACCGGCTGCTGCTCGTCGCGCTCCTGGCCATCGCGGCCATCGCGCTGACGGTGCCCAAGCGCCGCCGGGACAAGCAGACCAACAGCGCCACGGACCACACCCGGGCGGCGCAGGTCGGCAAGCGAGGGCCCCGTGCCTGACACCCCCACCACGGCTACCCTGATCAACGACCCGAGCCACGGAACTCCTTTCCCGGCCTCGAGTTGGACAGCATCGCGACGCGATGCACGGTCCGGGCACCCCGGGACTCGTCATCCCGACACGGGTGCCCGGACCCCCCACTCCTTCACCGACCAGGTCCGCGCCGACGCCGCCCGCGAGCGGGTCCGCCAGCTGCTGATGGCCGGGATGCCCAAGGCCGACCTCGCAGGCCAGGTCGGCTTCGACGGGCCGACCTTGGACCTGCTCGTCGACACGACACATCCCCTCGAATGGATCGATGCCGACGTCGAGGCCCGCGTCCTCACCACGGTGCTCGACCTGGACCAGCTGCCCGACGACGCGACGATCCACAACGGCGGCACCGTGCGCCGCGTGCGCGCTCTGGCCTTCCAGGGCTGGAGCTACAGCGACCTCGCCGAACAACTCGGCACGACCACGGCCACCGTGCGGTACGCCCTCGACGGACACACCACCACCGCCGGGCGGGCCCGCCAGATCCGAGACCTGTACGAACGGCTCAACGCACTGACCGGCCCCAGCCAGCGCCCGCGCAGACTTGCGATCCAACGCGGCTGGGCAAGCCCCGACCAGCTCGACGCCTCCACCATCGACCTGCCCGACACCGACCTCACCGCAGGAGGCGACGGCCAGGTCGACCACGCCCGCGTCCTGCGCTTCTGCGACGGCGAAGCGCTCACCCTGAACGTCCGCGAGCGCCGGCTGGCCGTGGCGGGGCTGGCCAGAAGGGGGATGGCTGACTCGGTGATCGCTGCTCGTCTGGGAATCAGTGTGCGGACGGTGCTTCGGGTGCGTGAGCGCCATGACATCGGTCCCGGCTGCATCCATGCCCGGCAGGGGTACGGGGCTCGGTGGGGCAGCGAGCGGTCAGTGGCGGCGCAGCTGGAGCCGGGTGAGGACCTGGTGGACGCGCAGAAGGTGCGTCGCTACTGCGCGGGCGAGGACGTGGCCCTGAGCGGTCGGGAGCGGGCGAGTGCGGTGCTGAGCTACTGGCTGGCGGGGTGGCCTGTGGGGCGTATCGCTCGGCGGATGGGGTGTGCCCGCTCGGTGGTGCTCGAGCTGCTGAGCCGGTACGCGATGCCTGGGCCGGGCTGGGATGCCCTGGGCACCGGGTGCAACGACGACGAGGAGGTCGTGGCGTGAGCCAGCGCATCAATGAGAACCCGATGTGGATCAGCGGGGCGCTGTGCGCCCAGACCGGCCCGGACGTGTTCTTCCCAGAGCAGGGGGGGACGGCCGAGCTGGCCAAGCAGGTCTGCTCGGGGTGCCCCTACAAGGACCCCTGCCTGCAGTACGCCCTGGACCACGACGAGAGGTTCGGCGTGTGGGGCGGGCTGGACCAGGCCGAGCTTCGCAGGCTGCGCGGCCGCGCCGCGTGACCGAGGGTGCCGCGCGCGGCTCCCTCCCTTCCAGACCAGGCCCGCCAGCCACCCATCACCGCACAAGAGGAGAGCAGGATGACCAGGGATGAACCGGCGAGCCGTCGTCGTAGGCATCTGATCGGCGGGGCCGTCGCGGTCGCGCTGACTGCGTCGGTCGGGACCGCGGTGGCGTGCGTGCCCACCGAGGCCGAGGCGCGCGAGAACGCGACGGTGCGCCTGGTCGCTGGTGACCAGGACGTCACCGACGCGGCCGGGCGCACCTGGCGCGCCTACCGTGGTTACGAGGGACGGGCCACCTTGGAGCGCGTGGACCGCGGCCGGATCGACTTCCGTGACCCCGACCTGGTCGACATCGTCGCCCGCGGGGTCCAGGACGTGTACGTGCCCGTGCAGGCCAAGGGGGAGTACACGGTGCGGGTCCTGGCCGGCCCGCCCCAGGCCGGCGGCTCGGGCGACGATCCGCGGGTGCCCTCGGGCAAGGCCGGGCACAAGCGGGGGCGGGGCGCCGACCCGGCACCGACCCAGACTGCGCCCACCGAGCCCGGCGACACCGTGCCGGTCCAGGGGTCGGCAGCCGCGGGTCGGGGCGAGCCCGTCGCGGTGGGCGAGCCGGACCCGAACGCGTCGCCGGCGACCGAGCCCGGGCCGGAGCCCTCGAGCGAGCCAACCACCGGGGGCGGGTCGGGAGCGCCGCCGTCGACGACTCCTCAGAGCCAGTGGGTGTTCCTGGAAGGACGTCCAATGGCGGCACCCATGACCTCGAACGGCAATGCAGTCCTGGAGCAGGCGTACACCGTCCAGATCGACGACGGATCCCTGGACCTGCAGCTGTTCGCCCCCAGCGGGACCACGTTCATCTCCGCGGTCGAGGTAGCCCCCGCCGAGCCCTCCTCGGCCCCTACCGCGACTGCGACCTCGTCGCCCAGCAGCACCTCGAGCGCTCCTGCCCCCACGCCCAGCGGTGCCGCCGCGGCCTCGGACGGGCCCTCGTCACCGGTCCCGCTCCCTGAGGCCACGAAGCCCACCCCCACCTCCACGACCGCCCCGGCCGGCACGACCTCGCAGAACACCACCGCGGTGCCGTTCGGGCCCGGTAACCCCTTCACGACCAAGATCCCCGAGAAGGCCGAGATCGACCCGCGCACTGACGCGCTCACCAAGAACCTCGTCGCGCAGGTCGCCGAGCGGTACAGCGGCGTGGCCGGGTTCAACGCTTACCAGTACAACATGTCGCTGTGGGTCGCCGAGCCGGGCACCAAGAAGGTCGACGTCAAGTGGAACAACTGCCAGGGCAAGGCCGGCGCAGACCCCGACTACTTCGACGGCACCGGGATCTTCAAGGGCGTGCCGGTCCCGGCCGACGCCCAGCCTGCCACCGGCACCGACGGCGCGATGAGCATCTGGGACCCCACCACCGACCAGCTGTGGGACTTCTGGGTCATGCGCAAGGACAGCCAGGGGCAGTGGGAGGCCTGCCACGGCGGGCGCATCGACCACGTGTCCCAGTCCACCGGTCAGTTCCCCGGCTGGTACGGCACCAGCGCCTCCGGGCTGGCGATGGCCGGCACCGCCATCACCCCTGCCGAGGCCCGCAGCGGGCGCATCCAGCACGCACTGAACGTCGGCCTGTCCTACACCAAGGCCGGAGAGCACGTCTGGCCCGCCGTCCGCAACGACGGCAACACCCCCGGTGACCTGCAGATCCCCGAGGGAACCCGGTTCCGGGTCAAGCGCAGCGTGAACGTCGACGCGCTGCCGATGAGCCGGCTCGGCAAGGACATCGTGCGCGCCGCCCAGGAGTACGGCGTCCTGGTCGTGGACACCAGCGACGGCGTCGCCCTGTCCGCGGCCGCCGGCAAGGCCGAGAAGGCCCAGACCGGCGTCGACCCCTGGGACGACCTCCTCCAGGGCAAGAACCCCATGGAGGGCTTCCCCTGGGACCAGGTCGAGTTCCTGCCGCCCGGCTGGGGCGCCCCCACCACCAAGTAGCACCACCGGTGAGGCCTGCGCACCCCAGCTCAGGCCTCACCGGCCCACCCAGGAAAGGCGACAGATCATGACCACCGCCGACCCGACAGCCGCCAGCAGGCCCCCCGCGCTCGACCTGGACGCGCTCGTCCTGCCCACCGACCTGACCGAGCGCAGCCTGGATGACCTGCTGGAGTCCTACGACCTGCTTCAGGAGACCCGCCAGGACACCCTCGAGGACGTATGAGCAGCACGACCACCCCCGCTGCGGCCCTGCCACGCGTTGACAGCCTCCCCGCCGCGGGCAAGGGTGAGGCCGTGGCACGCACCCTGACCAGCGTCGACGAGGCCACAGCCCTGGCCCACCATGCGCTGGCCGCCACTCGTGAGCACCCCCTGGTGTGCATCACCACCGCCACCGGGCACGCCGCACCCTTCGTCGACGCCCAGCAGATCACCGACGACCTCAACGGGCTCGCCGAGGTCGTGATCATGCCCACCGGCAAGATCGCCTGGGCCTTCCACGACGCGTTACCGCCCGGCGGGGACGTCTACGGCGGCGCCACCCGCATCTACCCGCCCGGGAGCGACTGGACCCACGACACCCGCCGAGCGCCCCTGTGCTACGCCTACGGCGAGACCGACCGGGCCCGCGCCGGCAGCCAGATCGTGCGCGCCGCACTGGCCATGGTCCGCACCAGCACCCCCACCGCCCCCCCAGCTCGCCCCATCGTCGCCGGCGGCCACGTCCTGGGCGTCGCCGGCGGCCGGGCCCTGGTCGACATCAGCCTCGGCTCCAGCGGACAGGCCACCATCTGGCCCGAGCTGATCGCCGACATCGACGCCGACCACCTCCTGACCGCCCACATGCCGGTGTGGGGAGCCTTGGACCTGGCATCCCGGCGCCTGGACGTCACCGGGATGAGCCTGGACCCGCAGGTCGCCCTCGCCGACTACCAGCCCGGGGCCACCGTCCTCGCCCGCGTCGCCCTCCTCGACGACCAGGAAGCACACCTGGAGCTGTGGCCCGGAACGCACGCCACGATCACCCGCAGCGACATCCTCCCCGGCCAGCACATCGACCCCCGCGAGGCACTCAGCCTCCACGAGGTCCTGCCGATCCGCCTCACCAGCACCGCCCCCACCTGGCGGGCCACCCTGCACGACACCGACGCCCCGATCCCCGCCGCCCCCATCCTCGAAGGCGGGCCCGCCTGGCTCGAACCACCAGCCACCGACCCCGGCGAGCAGCCCGACCAGAGCACCGACCACGCTCCAGACAACCACCCCGAACCCGCCACGGCCCCGACCAGCGACGCCGACGCGTTGCGCCTCGAACGCGACGAGCTCGCGCACCTCCTGGCCCACACCAACGAGCAACTCGACCGCGAGCAGGCCACCACGACCCGGCTTCGCACCGAGCTACGACAAGCCCGCGAGCGGGAGGCCCGCCTGCGCTCGACGTCGGACAAGGCCACCGAGGCGCTGCGCGTCCTGGAAGCCGACCAGACGTTGTTCCTGTCCCCGCACGAGCAGCTGCGCTTCGAGGTCCAGGTCGCGTGGGCCAGGCGCACCGAGCCGGGGGAGAAGGCAGACCTGCCGCTCAAGTCCTGGCGGCTGGGCCCGGACTTCCTGTCCACCTGGGACGCCGTGCACGGCATCGACCGCGCCAAGGTCATCGACGTCCTGGTCGACATCCTCACCGGCCGCGCCGCCACCATCCCCGCTCGACAGATGCACCAGCTGCGCAGCTCCATCGGCGGGAACTCCGCCCCCGTGGTCCGCGACGACGGGGCCACGTGCTGGCGAGTCGCGCTGCAGACCAAGACACCCTCCGCGCGCCGCTGCCACTTCTGGTCCCTGCGTGACGGATCGATCGAGCTGTCCAGCATCCGCCTGCACGACGACCTGCGTCCCTGACCATGACCATCCCCGCCCTGATCGCGACCCTGACCGCCGTCGGCGCCGCCGTGGGCTGGCTCGAACACTCCTGGCTCACCGGCGGCCACTACCTCAAGGACGGCGACCGCCGACGCCTGACCCGCACCCCACCGCGGATCCTCACGTGCGCCACCGTGGCCGGCCTGTTCGCCGCCGCCGCACACCTGCCCACCAGCGCACTGGCCCCGGTGCTGCTGCTCGCCACGGCCGCGCCCGCACTGGCCTGGATCGACTGGGATGTGCACCGGCTCCCCAACGCGATCCTGGGGCCCCTGACCGGGGCCATGGCCATCATCATGGTCGCCACCAGCGCACTGACCGGCCACTGGCACGACCTGCTCACCGCGCTCGCCGGCGCCGGGATCGGGCTCGGGTGCGGGCTGCTCCTGGCCGTGCTCAAGGTCGGGCTCGGGGCCGGAGACATCAAGCTGCTGGTGCCGCTGGGGCTGGCCGGAGGGTGGATCTCCTGGACCACGCTGATGCACGTGATCACCTACGCACTCGTGGTCAACGGGCTGCTCCTGGCGGCGCTGCTGGCCGTCAAGGTCATCAGCCGCGGCCGGGCAGCGATGGGTCCCGGGCTGCTCCTCGGCGCGCTCGTCGCGCTGCTGCTCAGCGGTTGCCTGCCTGCCAGCCCTGCCAGCCCTGCCAGCCCTGCGGGCCGCGGCGCCGCGGCGGCCGCGGCGGCCGCCGGCGACGCGCGGCGCGTGCTCGAGGCGCTGCCCGTGCGCGACGCGGATGCCGACGACGGCTACACCCGGGCCTGGTTCGGCCCCAAGTACAGCGACGACCTGTCCGCGGCCATCCCCTCGGCCCGCAACGGCTGCGACCAGCGCAACGACGTCCGGCGCCGCGACGCGCTCACCAAGACCATCCGCCCCGGCACCCGAGGCTGCGTCGTGGCCCAGGGCACCTACCACGACCCCTACACCGGTGCCGTCGTCGACCAGCCCCACACCCAGCTCGAGCACGTCGTCTCCCTGCACGCCGCCTACGTCACCGGCGGCCGCCACCTGCCGCCCCCGACCCGCCGTGACCTCGCCGGCGACCCGCTCAACCTGCTCATCATCTCCGGCAGCGCCAACGCCTCCAAGCGCGAGAGCGACACCTGGGAGCCGCCTAACCGGCAGTTCCGGTGCCCGCTGGTCGCGCGTCAGATCGCGGTGAAGGCGAAGTACCGGCTGTGGGTGACGCCGGACGAGCACCGCCACATGGCCCGGGTCCTGGCCGGGTGCCCGGCCCAGCCGCTGCCGACCGAGGCCGACGTCGCCCCGCCCAGCCCCCGCCCATGAGGGGCCAGCGCCCGGCAGGACTCACAGGGAGACGCCCCTTGGGGCCGGGCGGCTCCCACCGGCGTGATGCTGGTCAGTGGGCCTGGTCGTACTGATCCTGCAGCGCGGCCGGGATACGGCCGCGGTCGCTGACCTGATGGCCGTTGTCGCGCAGCCACTGCCGCACGTCGTTGGTCGCGCCCGTGGAGCGGGACGGGCGCGACCGGCGAGCCCGCGCCGCGGCGGCGGTACGCGGGGCGCGGCGCGCATGGGTGATTCAGTCGCGCAGCGCCGACCGCAGCGCCTCGGCATTCTTCGTGGACAGGTCAATCTCGTAGGCGACCCCGTCAAGACTGAACTGAACTGTTTCCTCGGCTGCGCCGCCGTCGAGGTCATCCTCCAAGACGATGTGAATCCGCTGGACCATCGGGTGCCACCTCTCGTTGAGAATGCTCTGTGCCGATCGAAATATATTTACGGCCCATTACCGAGCGAGCGCAATCGCGTGAGGTCGGCGATTTTCGCAGGGGTTTGCACGGCCGGCGGGCAGCGAGACGGCGCGGCGGGCGCGGTCGAGGTCGTCGCCCAACGACCACGTCAGGGGCCATAATCCGGACAGGGCGCGCGGTGCGCCCCACAGGATGACGCCGTGAAGGGTGACGATGAGCGAGGGTCGGGCCGAGCAGGACGCGGCGCGAATGCGTGACGCACTGACCGGCGCGCCGGCGGCGGAGGTGGTGCGGTTCGGGATCGACGGTGTCATCTACGAGGTGCCCCTGAGCCGGTCGAACGCGGCCAGGCTGCGGCGCTACCTTCACGAGTTCACGACGGTGGCGACACCGGTGAGGACCTCCAGCGGGGCACCGATCCGCCGAGCCGAGGGACGCGACGAGATCGCTCGGTGGGCCCGCACCAAGGGCTACCGGGTGGGAGACCGAGGACCCCTGCCGCAGCGGGTGCTCAATGCCTACCGCGAGGCCCACGACAACACTTGACACTATGGGAACAGGAAATAGGGTTGACTGGTCGATATCCTCGGGCTCAGAGAACACCTCTGCAGCCCGTCGACGGGACTGACAGATGAGCCCGACGAAGGGGGTGAGAACAGTGCCCAGCAGCAGCACCTACCGTGATCCCAAGCTGCTCGACCCGGACTACAACAAGGCCCAGGCGCTGGTGAACAAGGCCGGCCAGCCGATCACGCCGGCCGAGCTGGCCCGGCGGTTCGAGGACCGTGACGGCAACCGCGAGCTGGACTTCCTGGTCCAGCACGCCCCGAAGATGTCGCAGGCACACAAGGACGCCCAGCGAGCCTTCCCCCTGGACGAGACCCAGCCGCTGGAGGACCTGCGCAAGGATCGCTCCCTGCCCCAGCCCGGCGAGATGCGGACCCTGCTCAGCTCGCGCCAACGCAAGGAACGATCCAAGGACAAGGTCGCCGCACAGTCCACCCTGTCCAACGCACAGTACGAGGACCTCGGCCGCCTGATCCGCACCGACCGCGGCGACCACTGGAACGAGATCAACGACAAGCTGCACGAGGTCAAGGGCAACGCCACCGAGCTCGACGACGCCACTGCGCGACGCGTGCGACGCATCGACCGCGCCATCCGGGCCTACGAGCGCGACAACGACCGCGGGCACCTCGTCTACTGCAACGTCGACATGCCCCGACACATCAACCGCACCAACCTGAACGGCTACGCCCGCAACCAGTTCGAGCCCGGCACCCTCGTCGAGTTCGACCGATACACCGCCGCAACCCACTGCCTGCACGAGGTGGAGCCGTACGCCGATCCGGAGGCGAGCATCGCCTTCGAGATCACCACCCGGCGAGGCATGTACCTCGGCGGGTCCGACAGCGCCTGGTACACCCCACACCTGCTGCCTCGAGGGATCCGCCTGTACTCCCACGGCCAGCAGGTGGTGCAGTACCAGCGCCCCGACGGCACCACCGGCAGCCGAGTCGTGGTCCAGTTGTCCGAGGACCCACCCCAGGGCGTCGACGTCATCACCCCCGTCGACCGCCTGATCGAGAACGAGAAGCTGATGGAGAAGCGCGCCGCCCGCCAGCGCCGCAAGGCTGAGCGCGAGGCCGCGCTGCAGCGTGCACGTGAGGAGAATCCTGATGAGTGAGCAGACCGACGCCGACGGCTTCCGGACCACGACCGACCGGACGGTGGTGGCCGACGACGGGACCGTGCACGAGGTCCCGGACTACGCGCCCAAGCGGGTGCGGCGTGACCGGCACGGTCGCCCCGAGCTGTTCATGGATCCGGCACTGCTGGGCGCAGCGGCCGCCGTCGGGCGCACACGCCCCCCCAAGAAGCCGACGAAGGCCTCCTGACAGTGCCGGGACTGCAGCACTGTGAGCTGAGCCAGACCCATTACACGCAGGAGCAGCTGTGCCAGCGGATGCTGGAGGTGCTCGGGCGGGCCCCGTCGCGCTACCAGCTCGCCAAGGCGCGCAGCGCTGAGGAACGACCTGTGCGATCGGGCAGGCCGCGGCTGACTGCGGGCATGCCGGCCCCGGACCAGCGGGTCCAGCAGCCGGCGTGGAAGGTCAAGGACGTCGAGGAGTGGTTGAGCAACCACCCGGTCAAGCAGATCCAGCGCGCCAAGGAGCTGCTCGAGGTGCAGCTACAGACGGTGGGCGCCACGCACGCTGTCGCTGCAGCTCGGGAGCAGGGCCTGTCCTGGGAGCAGATCGCCGAGGTCCTGCGACGCGTCGAGGGGCGCCCCACCCTGACCCGCCAGGCCGTCATCCTGCGCTACGGGCGGACCTAGTCGCGCGGTAGGGTCAGGGACACTACGAGTATGCCCGGTGATCTGGCGCCCACCGCTGGGGCGCCAGATCAGCCATGTCAGAGACAGATTCGTCATGGCAGGACCGCTCACCCAGGCACCGCTCGATGTCACTGTCGTAGGGGTGGGGCGCCGGGACGGTGATGGGATCTACCCATGAGCGAAGACGCCCGAAATGTCCGGCACCCCACCAGGGGCCCGGAGGCCGGCTCCTGGACGTGGCCGGCGCTGGCTGACGCCGTCGCCGCCAAGCGGCTGGCGATCGTCCAGGCCACACACATGGGGGCCCCGCTGGACGCCCAGGCCCGCGCCGACGTACGCCGGCTGGCGGCGGTCGGTCGGCTGGTCGCCAAGAGAGCCGAACCGCTAGAAGCCGTCCTACAGCTGTGGCAGACCCTCCCGGCGCCTCGCGACGGCACGGGCGCGTAGGTGCCCGCCACCGTCACCCGCGAGCTCGACCAGGCCGTGGCCGGCGACCCGCCAGCTGGTAGTGATGCCCTGTGATGGGCCCCAACCACGTGCTGAGCGGTCTGTGCGTCGGCGTGGCCACGCTCCCGCTCGCCGGCCGCCAGGACGTCGGCTACCAAGCCCTGTGGGTGCTCGCCTGGGGCGGTGCGGCGCTGCTGCCGGACCTGGACCAGGAAGGCTCCCTGGCGCCCACCATGTGGGGCCCGATCAGCCAGGTCCCGTCCTCGCTCATCGGGGCACTGGCCGGCGGCCACCGTTGGGGTACCCACGACCTGCTGCTGGCCCCGATCGCCTTCGGCGGCTTCTTCTGGGTCGCGCGGCTGGTGCCCCAGCTGCACCTGCTCGCCCTGGCCCTGATGATCGGTCTGGTCGTGCGCGGCCTCGTCGCGATCGAATGGTGGCGCGCCGGGGCGTTGGTCAACATGGTCCTGTCCTGGGGTGGAGCCTGGTGGCTGAGCAGCCACGGGGGCTTGGCGATCTAGAGCTTGTCAAGATTTCTGTGTAAGTGATGTTGGTCACGGTGGGTTTACAGGTGGGGGTTGATGCG
>NZ_DLOE01000059.1:0-12708 GCF_002479615.1 Arsenicicoccus sp. UBA7492
CATCGGTGGATCGAGGTTTAGCGGGTCTCCATACGCCAGGTTACGCCCACCTGTCACCTCAGTGACGAAGGACACCCTCCATCTGAGCGGCGCGTGCGACCGATCGGGTGACCGACTCGACTACCGCAGGGTCGAACGGACTGGGAACCACACGATCGGGCGTGGGGTGAGGGACACAGGCTGCGATGGCCTCGGCGGCTGCCAGCTTCATGCCCTCCGTGATGCGGGAAGCACCAACGCTCAGGGCCCCCTTGAAGATCCCGGGGAAGGCGAGGACGTTATTGATCTGGTTCGGATAGTCGCTGCGCCCCGTCGCCACGATGGCGGCGTGGCGCGCCGCGATCTCGGGGTGCACCTCGGGGTCGGGGTTGGCGAGCGCAAAGATCATGGCGTCCTTGGCCATGCGGCTCACGGCAGCCTCGGGGACCGTGCCCCCGGCCACCCCGATCAGGACGTCCGCCCCGCGCAGGGCCCGGGCGACGTCGCCCGAGAGGTCGCGGTGGTTGGTGGTGGCGGCGAGCTGACGCTTGTGCGGCGGCAGGTCGGTGCGGTGCGAGCCGATGATCCCCTGCCGGTCGCAGACCACGATGTCGCGCACGCCCACCCGCTGCAGCACCTTGGTGATGGCGACCCCGGCCGCACCGGCCCCCGTGATGACGATGCGCAGGTCGGCGAGCTCCCGGCCGAGCACCTTCGCGCCGTTCATCAGGCCGGCGAGCGTCACGATCGCCGTGCCGTGCTGGTCGTCGTGAAAGACGGGGATGTCCAGGCGGTCCTTCAACCGCTGCTCGATCTCGAAGCAGCGAGGGGCGCTGATGTCCTCGAGGTTGACGCCGCCGAAGGTCGGCGCCAGCGCGACCACCGTCTCGACGATCTGGTCGGCGTCCGTCGTGTCCAGGCAGATCGGGACGGCGTTGAGACCGCCGAAGTGCTTGAACAGCATCGCCTTGCCCTCCATCACCGGCATGGCGGCGTGCGGCCCGATGTCGCCGAGCCCGAGCACCGCGGTGCCGTCGCTGACGACCGCGATGGTCGAGGCGCGGGAGGTGTAGGTGTCGACGAGCGAGAGGTTCTCCGCGATGGCCGTGCACACCTTGGCCACGCCCGGGCTGTAGGCACGAGAGAGGTCGGTGGCGTCCCGGACCTCGCACCGCAGGGCGGTCTCGATCTTGCCGCCGAGGTGCATGGCAAAGATCGGGTCGGTCGGGTCGGGGACGATCGGGTCGGGCGTGGTGGTCAGGCGGGACGCGTGGGCATAGGACATGGCATACCCCAAAGGACGGCGTGGCAGCGCTGGGCGCGTGGTCGTCGCGACGGGATGGGTCGCCGTTCGTGCCGATGGTCTCGGTGCGTCACCCCCGGCATACGGCTCTGTGGTGGGAGCCGAGCCGCCGACGGGCGATCACGGTCCCCACAGGCTACCGACCGGTATGCCGCCCGTCATCGTGCCCTCGGTCACAGGACCGGGACGGCTCGTCGTCAGCCCTGACGCGGGTACTCCCGGTCACCCTCCACGTCCGGGTCGCCGTCGATCACGTGGACCGCGGCCTCCTCGGCCGAGGCGGCGCCCCCGCTGAAGCCCTCGTCGTTGGCCAGGAGGTCGGACTCCCGGTCCTCGTGCGCCCCCTCGTCGGGTGCCACCAGACGCCCGGCGCGGCGATCGCCGACCTCGGGGTCACCCAGGAAGTCATCCTCGACCGAGATCGCGTCGGGGTCGTCCCCGCCCACCCGGTCGTCGCGGTGGCGCACGTGGGCCCGCGGGTCGTGCTCGTCCTGCGGGTCGTCCGGCAGCTCCTCCTCGAGGCGCATGTCGATCGACTCCCCGTCGTGCTGCTCCTGCGCCGTGATGCCATAGCTCTCGACCTCACGGGGACGCTCCGGCGGGGAGTAGCCCTCGTCCAGCAGGTCGTCCACGCCCCGGTCGAGCAGCTGGTCCTCGCCGCTCAGCTGGGTCTCGTCGTCGATGCTGAAGGAGTCCTGGTCGCCGCTGTCGCCGGGCTCGAGGTCGTACTGGTCGCTCATGCCCACACTCTGCCACGCGGACGTCCCGGATCGGGCGGCAGGCACCAGGACGAGTCGACGCAAGCCCCCGCGAGGGTTGGACCGTTCACCTATCCTGATCGGCGTGCCCGACACGGACGTCGGCCCCAGCGCCGGCCGCCCCCTCCCCCCTCGTCTCCCCCTCGTGCCCGCCCAGCGCGGGATGCTGCAGGGGCACCTGGCCGACCCCGGCTCCCCCGCCTGGAGCGTCGCGCTCCTGACGGAGCTCGCCGGGCCCGTGGACGCCGACGCGCTGGCCGATGCCGTGCGCCGCGTCTCGGTCGAGATGCCGACCCTGCGGCTGAGGGTGGACGTGAGCACCGAGCCCGCACGGCAGTACGTCGCGGACCTGACCGACGACGTCGTCACCGTCTCCCGGCTCGACGTCGTCTCCCGCCTCGACGCCCCTGATGCCACTGCTGTCCCTGACGCCCCTGACGCCGCTGACGTCCACGACCTCGACGACGAGCGCACGGCGGCACGGGAGCTGGCCGAGCGCCTCTGCGCCGAGCCCTGGGACGTCCACACCGGCGGGCCGCTGGTCCGGCACGTGCTGCTCGCGGGACGCACAGGCGTCTGGGGTGCAGCGCGCCCTGCACGCCGTGGTCGACGGCTACGGTGCCTGGCTGGGACGCGACCGCGTCGTGGAGCACTACAACCACCTCGTCTCCGGCACGGAGTTCCCGGACCGCGCCTACCCCTCCGTGGAGGAGCTCGTCACCCAGCCGCGACGGTCCGAGGACGATCAGCGCGACTTCTGGCGCGAGTACCTCCAGGGGGCGCCCGAGCGGGTCTCCCCCGCCGACCGGGCCCACCACGTCGTCGCCCGCCCCCACCGCCACGACGTGGTGCTGCCGCCGTCGGTGCGCGTGGGGCTCGGCGCGACCGTCGGCAACCGCGTCTGGACCTACCCGCTGATCGCGGCGGGCGCGGCATACAGCGCCCGCGTCAGCGAGGAGCGCAGCGCGGTGATCGGCCTGCCCGTGGTCGCGCGCGACACCGTCGTCGACCGTGCCGTGACCGTCAACATGATGAATGTCGTCCCGCTCCGCGTCGGCCTCGAGGACGACGACGACCTGGCCGCCCTGACCAGGCGCGTCGTCGAGAGCGCCCGCGCGACCCGGCCCTACCACCAGACGCCGACGGAGACGATCTTCGAGGCCGTGCCGTCGGCCTGGCGGGCCGGGCGCCTGCACGGGCCCACGATCAACGTCATGCCGTATGACGACGACCCCGTCGTCCCTGGCGTCACCGTCACGACGCAGGCCCTGCAACGCGGACCTGTCTACGACCTGCTGCTGACCATCCACCCGCTCGCCGACGGCTCCCTCGCGATCGAGTGCGAGGCCCATCCCGAGATCTACACGGCCGAGCAGACCCGTTGGCACGCCGAACGGTTCGCCACGTTCGTGGCGCGCCTCGCAAGCCACGCCACGCTGCCACGCCACTGACGGAGGTCGACCACCTGCTGCCGGAGGAGGCCGAGGCGGCCGCCCTCCTGGCCCGCCCGCGCACCAGCAGCGCGCCGGACGCCCCGGCGCCGCGCTGGGGCGACGTCCTCTCCCCGGACCAGCTGACGGTGCCCGGGCTCGACGCCTCCGAGCCCCGTGGCTACGCGATCCGTGACGCCCTCGGTCGGGCGACGGGCTTCACCCAGGTCGGCGAGCTCGTCGCCCGCACCGCGTCAGGGACCGTCGCCACCGGGCAGCTCGCGGCGCTCCTCCCGGACGGACGCGTGGTGGCGCACGGCCCCGTGGAGGGGCGGCGGCAGGTCTACGGCCGGCACGTCGAGGCCGACGGTGTGGCCCACGACGTGGCCCTGCTCGACGGGGTCGAGTCGTGCACCGCCACGTGGGAGGGCCGCCGCCTGGCCCTCACCGTCACGCTCACCCCCGGCGCGTCGGAGGCCGACGTCGCCCGCGCCGCCAAGCAGACCGCGCCCTCGGGCACCCGACCCGTCGTGCACCTGAGCGCCCTCGTCTGAGCTCAGTGGTGCATGCCGGGCATCATCGTGCCGCCCGGCATCTCGTGCTGCCCGCCGCCCTGGGTCCACCCCATGACGGCGGGGTCGAGCATCCCGGCGATCATGGCGACGTGGGCGACCACGAGGAACACCGCCACGAAGACCACGTGCAGCTTGCGGGCGTGGCGCTCGTCCCGCGCGATCAGGCCCGCCGCCACGAGGCTGATGCCGACCATCGGCACGGCGCCGAGCAGGTAGGCCAGGACCGCGATGACATCGGCCGGCCCTCGCCATCCACCGTCGAGGGTGAGCGGGATGACGGCGTGCCGGAGCAGGTGGACGAGGATCGCGACCATCACCGGCCCCGCGAGCAGGCCCGCCCAGCGGCTGAGCCCGTGCACCCACGACGGCGCAGGGCGGGCAAACAGGATGACCAGCTCCGTGATCGCCAGGGTCTCGGCGAGGATCACGGGAATCGCCATGAACAGCAAGAGGTTCCAGGGCTGCTGGACCGCGAGCAGGCCCATGTAATGCGTCATCGACATCCCGTCCATGCCGCTGCCCTGGGTGCGGTCGGGCGCCACCAGGCCGCCGACCACGGCCAGCGCCGTGAGGACCGCGAGGGTGGTGGCGGCACCGCGCCGCGGTGCGTGATCGGTCGTGGCGGGGGTGGCCGCGGTCAGCGTGCTCATGATGGTCTCCCGGGTTCGGTCGAGCTCGATGGGGACCACGCTGCGCCACGCTTGCGAAGAGCTGCCGCAGGAACTGTGAAGGTTCTATGAAGGTCAGGCCGGGGGCAAGGCGATGGTGAAGGTCGCTCCCGTGCCCGGGCCGTCGCTGCGGACGTCGAGGGTGCCTCCGTGGGCCGAGACGATGGCCTGCGAGATGGACAGTCCCACACCGGTCCCCGTGACGGACTCGGGATCGCGGCGCCGTCCCGGGTCAGCGCGGTAGAAGCGCTCGAACACGTGCGGGAGGTGCTCAGCCGCGATGCCCGACCCGGTGTCGCTGACCGCGACCGTGGTGCCCGTCGCGCGGCTGCGCACCTCGATCCGGACCCCGTCCCCCGCCGTGCAGTGCTGCAGCGCGTTGCGCAGGAGGTTGTCGACCACCTGGCCGAGCCGTGACGGGTCGGCGCGCACCCGCGCAGGAGGGTCCTCGCCGACGTCGAGCTCCAGGCGCACCCCCTGACGGCCGTATGCCGCAGCCGCCGCACCGGTGGCCGCCCGGACCACATCGGCCGGGTCCACCGCCTCTCTCCGCAGGTCGAGCCGCCCCTCCTCGGCAGCAGACACGTCTTTGAGGTCGGTGGCGAGGCGCTCGAGGCGCCGGGTCTGGGCGCGCAGCGTGTCGAGCGTCGCGTCGTCGAGGGGTGTCACACCGTCCTCGACCGCCTCGAGGGTCACCTGGATCGCCGCGATCGGGGTGCGCATCTCGTGCGAGAGATCGGTGAGCAGGCGGCGACGGGTGGCCTCCGTGCCGGCGATCTGCCCGGCCATGGCGTTGAACGTCCGTGCCACGGCGTCCAGCTCTCGCCCCGTCGGCTGCATCATCACCGGCTGGTCGTAGTGGCCCTGGGCGACCTCGTCGGCGCCCCTGGCGAGCGCGTCCAGGGCGCGGCCGATCCGGCGGGTCACGAAGGCGCTGGCCCCGACCGCCGCCAGGACCGCGAGCGCGACACCGGCCCCCATCGACGCCAGCCCCGCGGACCGGAACGCCTCCTGGGCGTGTGCGAGGAGCTGCGGCTGCTCGCCGTGGCCCGCCTCGTGCATGTGCTGGTCGAACACCGCCGGCCCGACGATGAGCGCTGCGACGACCATAGTGACGGTCATCGCGGCGATCACCGCCACCTGGGCGAGCACCAGCCGGTGGGTCAGCGACCCGTTCACCCGTCGGGACTTCATCGCCCCGTCCCCATCCGGTAGCCGACGCCACGCACGGTGGAGACGTAGCGCGGGCTGGCGGGATCGTCGCCCAGCTTGCGGCGGACGTGGGCGACGTGCACGTCGACCAGGCGGTCGTCGCCGACCCAGTCAGGCCCCCAGACGGCGTCCACGAGCTGGCGCCTCGAGTACGCGAGCCGCGGCTGGCTGGACAGGGCGTCGAGTACGTCGAACTCGGTGCGCGTCAGGTCGACCAGCACCCCTCCCACCTCGACCTCCCGCGCGTCGGGGTCGATCACGAGGTCACCGAAGATGCGGCGGGCCGAGCGCTGGACCAGCCCACCCGACCTCGGGCGACGCAGCAGGACGTGCACCCTGGCGACGAGCTCGCGCGCGCTGAACGGCTTGGTCATGTAGTCGTCGGCCCCCACGGACAGCCCCACCAGCAGGTCGACCTCGTCGGCGCGCGCGGTCAGCATCAGGACGTAGCAGTCGGAGAAGGTGCGGATCTGGCGACACACCTCGACGCCGTCCAGCCCGGGCAGGCCCAGGTCGAGCACCACCACCTCGGGCACCCACCCACGGGCGACCTCCACCGCCTCGCGACCGTCCGCGACCACGCACGTCTGGAAGCCGGCCCGGTCCAGGTAGGTGGCAACCGTGCCTGCGAGCACGGGCTCGTCATCGACGACCAGGGCACGGACCGGTGCAGGTGCGGGCTGCATGGCCCCAGTGTCACGCACCCGACGGCTTTCCCACGTTCTTTCGCACGAGGCCCCGGTGGAATACCCGGTGGGGCGAGTCTGTTCCGTCATATACCCCCTAGGGGTATATGACATCGAGAGGACCAGGACCATGCGTCACGACCACGCCCAGCACAGGAGTCACGACGACCACGGCGGGCACGAGCACGCGGACCACGTCGAGGTCTTTCGCCGCCTCTTCTGGGTGATGCTGGTCCTTGCCGTCCCGGTCGTCGGCCTCAGCGAGATGTTCGCGATGCTCGCCGGCTACTCCCTGCCCGAGAGCTCTTGGCTGCCATGGGTCTCACCGGTCCTCGGCACGGTGATGTACCTCTGGGGCGGCCGACCGTTTCTCGAGGGCGGCTGGTCGGAGACACGCTCGCGCAGGCCCGGCATGATGCTGCTCATCGCGCTCGCCCTCACTGTTGCGTTCGGGGCCTCCTGGGGCGCGAGCCTGGGGCTGGTCGACCACACCCTCGACTTCTGGTGGGAGCTGGCGCTGCTGGTGGTGATCATGCTCCTCGGGCACTGGATCGAGATGAGGTCTCTGGCCCAGACCACCTCCGCGCTCGACTCGCTCGCCGCCCTCCTCCCGGACGAGGCCGAGAAGGTCGTCGGCGACGACGTGGTTGCCGTCGACCCCTCCGAGCTGGTGGTCGGTGACGTCGTCGTCGTCCGTCCGGGGGCCTCGGTCCCGGTGGATGGCCGGATCGTCGCCGGGTCCGCCAGCATGGACGAGTCCATGATCACCGGCGAGTCGCGGACCGTCCGCCGGGCAGCCGGCGACGCCGTGGTCGCGGGCACCGTCGCCACCGACTCGGGCCTGCGGGTCCAGGTGACGGCCGTCGGTGACGACACCACCCTCGCCGGGGTCCGCGCTCTGGTCGCCGACGCCCAGTCGTCCACCTCGCGAGCCCAGCGGATCGCCGACAGGGCTGCGGCCTGGCTGTTCTGGTTCGCGCTCGCGGCCGCGATCGTGACTGCGATCGTCTGGACCAGTGCGGGTATGCCGGACTCGGCCGTCATCCGCACCATCACGGTGCTCGTCATCGCCTGCCCCCACGCCCTGGGCCTGGCCATCCCGCTGGTCGTCCAGATCGCCACCGAGCGAGCCGCCCGCGGAGGTGTCCTCGTCAAGGACCGACTGGCGCTGGAGTCCATGCGCACGGTGGACACCGTGCTCGTCGACAAGACCGGCACGCTGACCAAGGGCGAGCCCACCGTCACCGCCGTGGAGCCCGCCCGGGGTCGTTCGGCCGACGAGCTGCTTGCGCTGGCCGCCGCCGCGGAGACCGACAGCGAGCACCCTCTCGCACGCGCCATCGTCGGCGCCTCCCAGGCGCGAGCGATCTCGGTGGGGCGCGCCACCGACTTCTCGTCGTCGCCCGCAGTGGGCGTCCGAGCAACGGTCGACGGGTCCGTGGTCGAGGTCGGTGGTCCACAGCTCCTCGAGCACCGGGCCCAGCGCGAGCTCCCCGCGGCGGATGCCTGGCGCGCCGAGGGCGCGATCATCCTCCACGTCCTGGTCGACGGCGAGGTGGCCGGGGCGCTGAGGCTCGCCGACGAGATCCGGGCCGAGTCCCGCGAGACGGTCGACGCCTTGCACGACCTCGGCATACAGGTGGTCATGATCACGGGCGACGCGCAGGCCGTGGCCGACACCGTCGGCCACGAGCTCGGCATCGACCGCGTCTTTGCGGGCGTCCGACCGGAGGACAAGTCCGCCAAGGTCGCAGAGCTGCAGGCCGAGGGCCGCCGGGTCGCGATGGTCGGCGACGGCGTCAACGACGCTCCCGCCCTCGCCCAGGCGGACGTCGGCATCGCGATCGGGGCCGGCACGGACGTCGCGATCGGCTCGGCCGGCGTCGTCCTCGCATCCTCCGACCCGCGGTCGGTCCTGTCGGTGGTCGAGCTGTCCCGGGCCACCTACGCCAAGATGCGCCAGAACCTCTGGTGGGCCGCCGGCTACAACCTCGTCTCGGTGCCACTCGCCGCAGGGGTGCTCGCACCCGTGGGCTTCGTCCTCCCCATGAGCGTCGGCGCCGTCCTGATGTCCCTGTCCACCGTGGTCGTGGCCGTCAACGCGCAGCTCCTGCGCCGTCTCGACCTCTCCCCCGGACAGAGCGCACACCGCCTCCGGGCCGCCTGACCGCGGCAGGCCGCGGCGGCATGCCGCGCGCTCAGTCGTTGCTGTCGGGATCGGCCGCGGGCGCTCTGCTCGACCGGGTCTCGGCGACGCGGGTGAGGGCGGCCTCCACCAGCTGCGCGTTCCCGGCAGCGGTCGCGCCGCCCGGCAGCCGGGTGGTGTCTTCGAGGCCGACCCGGGTGTCCAGCCCCAGTCGGGCAGCGAGGTCGACGGCTGCCCAGGTGCTGCCCTCTGCGCCGTGGAGCAGGACCGGGAGCTCCGGCTCGAGGCGGTGGACTCCGTCGACGAGTGGTGTCGCCTGACGGGCCACCCAGGCGGCGGCATCCTCGTCTGGGACGTCGGCCAGCTCGACCAAGGCTCGCAAGCAGCTCCCGCGCCAGGGCGAGGCCTGCCACCGGGCCAGCCCTTCCCCGGGCCAGATCCCGGCCTCGACGCCGATGCCGCGGTCGATCAGGGCGGCGGCGACGTCGTCCGCTCCCTCCTCGTGCCAGTTGACCGAGGCGAAGTCGGGCAGCGCCGTCCACGACCGGACCGACCGGACCCGTGCCGCCGGGTCGGGTGACGCCCAGGCGCCGGTGGTCACGCCCACGGGAACGCCCGGACACGCCTGTCGAACGGCCAGCACGAACCTCGCCACGTCATCGCGTCCAAGGTGTCCACCCCGGCGGCGTCCTTGGGGTGGACGTGAACGGCTGAGGCGCCGGCATCGACAGCCGCCCGCGCCTCCACCGCGACCTCGCGCTCGGGCCTCGCGGCTCGGCGTCAGTGAGGACCGCAGGGACCCAGGGGCATGCGAAGGGCCCCGACCAGCGTCTCCGCCGGCCGGGGCCCTTGCTTCTGTCTCAACACAGAGCGCACCCGAAGGGATTCGAACCCCTAACCTTCTGATCCGTAGTCAGATGCTCTATCCGTTGAGCTACGGGTGCAGTCGCTGCGCCGCCCGTGGGGGCGTCCGCAACGAGGTCCGACTTTACAGCAGAGGGGGCCTCCCCACGAAATCGGTCGACCGGACCCGAGCCGGTGGCGGCCTCAGTAGCGGCGGCGGGGCCGGGTGTGGGTGACCAGGCGAACCAGCGAGGGCGGACCCTGCAGCAGGTAGCGACGGGCCAGCCGCTTGGGCTCGCGCGACAGGCGGTAGGCCCACTCGAGGTGGTTGTCCTGGTAGAACTGCGGCGCCCGCTGCACGGTCCCCGCGATGAAGTCGGCCGCCGCGCCGTAGGCCAGCAGGGCCCGCGCCCCGGACGCGATGCCGTGGTCGCGGATCCAGTCCTCCTGGCGCGGTTTGCCCAGCCCCACGACGGCGACGTCGGTGCCGGCCTCGCGCACCGTCTCGGCCCAGCGGGCCGCGCCCTCGGGCGAGGTGATGTCGGCCCGCTCCGGGGCCCAGGTCCCCGCGATGCGGAGGTCCGGCAGACGGCGGCCGAGCTCCTCGCGCAGACGCACGTGCATGTCCGGCATACCGCCGAGGAAGCCGACCGACGCACCCTCCTCGGCCGCGACGCGCAGCTGGGGCTCCAGCAGGCTCGCGCCCGTCAGCCGGGGGTAGGTCACGCCGGTCACCCGCTTGGCCGTGAGGACGAAGGGCGCGCCGTCCATGAGGGTCAGCCAGCGCAGACCGCCAGAGCCGTCGCCCACCGAGCCGGCAGAGCGGTCGTGCGAGCCCGAGGGGTACCAGTGGAGGTGGTCGAGGTTGGCGGACTCGATGGCGAGCGGGCGGCCCTCGCCCCGCAGGGCGGCGCGATAGAGGTCCATGACCTCCTGCTCGCTCCCGGCGTCGACCTGGACCCCACCCAACAGCAGCTGCTGCACGTGACCGCACTCCTCGCGTCTCGTCATACGAATCTCGACTCAACTATGTCAGGCAAGGTGAGCCTCAGTGTGACCTTCCCCGCAGATCGAGTCTCTCGGTGGCCGGGCCTGTGGGCAGCGGTTACCGTGACTAGCACGCCTTGCCAATGACGGCAACCAGAAGGGATGGCCGGATCCACATGTCCACCACGCACAAGAAGCTCGCGGCCTGGGTCGAGGAGATCGCCGCTCTGACGACGCCGGACCAGATCCACTGGATCACCGGCACGGACGAGGAGGCCGCGCAGCTCAACCAGGCGCTGGTCGACTCCGGGACCTTCATCAAGCTCGCCGAGGACAAGAAGCCCAACAGCTACTACGCCGCCTCGGACCCGGGTGACGTCGCTCGCGTGGAGGACCGCACCTACATCTGCTCCAAGGACGAGAAGGACGCGGGCTTCACCAACAACTGGATGGCCCCGGACGAGATGAAGGGCATCATGCGCGACCTCTACCAGGGGTGCATGAAGGGCCGCACGATGTACGTCATCCCCTTCGTGATGGGCCACCTCGAGGCCGACCAGCCGATGTACGGCGTCGAGATCACCGACTCCGCCTATGTCGTCGCCTCGATGCGCGTCATGGCCCGCGTCGGCTCGGACGTGCTCAAGCAGATGGAGGTGACGCAGGCCGACTTCGTCGAGTGCCTGCACTCCGTCGGCGCGCCGCTGGCCGAGGGCGAGCAGGACGTCCCGTGGCCCTGCAACGACACCAAGTACATCGTCCACTTCCCCGAGGAGCGCGCGATCTGGTCCTTCGGGTCCGGCTACGGCGGCAACGCCCTGCTCGGCAAGAAGTGCTACGCCCTGCGCATCGCGTCGGCCATCGCCCACGACGAGGGCTGGATGGCCGAGCACATGCTGATCCTCAAGCTCACCAACCCCGAGGGCAAGACCCACTACATCGCCGCCGCCTTCCCCAGCGCCTGCGGCAAGACCAACCTCGCCATGCTCGCCCCCACCATCCCCGGCTGGAGGGCCGAGATGGTCGGCGACGACATCGCCTGGATGCGCTTCGGCGAGGACGGCCGGCTGTATGCCGTCAACCCCGAGTTCGGCCTCTTCGGCGTCGCTCCCGGCACGGGGTGGAGCACCAACCGGTCCGCGATGGAGACGATCGAGGCCGGCAACTCGGTGTTCACCAATGTCGCCCGCACCAAGGACGGCGACGTCTGGTGGGAGGGCATGACCGACGAGAAGCCCGCCGAGCTCATCGACTGGAAGGGCAACGAGTGGACCCCGGAGTCGGGGGAGAAGGCCGCCCACCCCAACGCCCGCTTCTGCACACCGATCAGCCAGTGCCCGATGGCCGCGGCGGAGTACGACTCCCCCAACGGCGTGCCGATCTCGGCGATCCTCTTCGGCGGGCGTCGCGCCACGACCATCCCGCTCGTGGCCCAGTCCCGCGACTGGACGCACGGCACCTACATGGGCGCCACGCTCTCCTCGGAGACCACGGCCGCCGCGGTCGGTGCGGTCGGCGTCGTGCGCCGCGACCCGATGGCCATGCTGCCCTTCATCGGCTACAACGCCGGTGACTACGTCCAGCACTGGCTCACCATCGGCCAGAAGGGCGACGCGGACAAGCTGCCCAAGATCTTTCAGGTCAACTGGTTCCGCAAGGACGACGACGGCAAGTTCGTGTGGCCGGGCTTCGGCGAGAACTCCCGCGTCCTCGCCTGGGTCGTCGACCGCCTCGAGGGCAAGGCCGAGGGCGTCGAGTCCCCGATCGGCCTGCTGCCCAAGCCTGAGGAGATCAACACCGACGGCCTCGACCTGACCGACGAGCAGCTCGCCACCGCGCTGGCCTTCGACAAGGCCAGCTGGGAGAAGGAGCTCCCCCTGGTCGAGGAGTGGTTCGGCAAGTTCGGCGACGAGCTGCCCGCCGAGCTGCGCGCCGAGCTCGACGGTCTCAAGGAGCGCGTCGCCAACGCCTGACCCGCCGGGGGTAAAGGCATCGACCGGCCTTCGTTCGCCAGGCTGATGCACCTACCCCCGGTAGGTCCATCGACCAGCCTTCGTTCGCCAGGCTGATGTGACCAAGGCCGGTCGATCTGCTTCTCCGGTATGCCGAAGCCCGGCGCGT
>NZ_DLOE01000059.1:12940-123632 GCF_002479615.1 Arsenicicoccus sp. UBA7492
CGCGCCGGGCTTCGGCATACGGTCGGCCCGTCACGAACCGGCGAGGTCACGCGCCACGCCGACAGGGCTCACTCCGCGCGGAGGAAGCCCTGCTGCACCAGCCACTCGTGCGCGACCTCGGCCGGCTCGCGCCCCTCGACGTCGACCTTGGCGTTGAGGTCGATCATCACGTCGTCCGTGAGCTTCTTGGTGACGGGGGCGAAGAGCTGGGCGATCTGGGGGTGCTTGGCCAGGGTCTCGTGCCGCACCACCATCGACACGTTGTAGTTGGGGAAGAACTTCTTGTCGTCCTTCATCACGGCGAGGTCGAGCGCCTTGATGCGCCCGTCGGTCGTGAAGATCTCGCCGAACGTGCACAGCCCGCTGTCGGTGGCGGAGTAGATCGCGCCCGTCTCCAGCACCTTGACGTTGCCCGCGGGGACGTCCGTGCCGTACTCCAGCCCGTAGGCCTTGAGCATCGGCCGGAAGCCGTCGTTGCGGCTCGCGAACTCCGACTCCACGCAGAAGGTCCGCTGCGCGACCGGCACCTTCTTGATGTCCGCGAGCGACGACAGGCGGAGCGCGCGAGCCTTCTCCGTGGTCGTGGCGAAGCTGTAGGTGTTGTTCATCGGTGCGGGCGGCAGCCAGGTCAGGGCGTGGGTCTTGGCGTCCTCGGCGCGGACCGCTTCGTACTGCGCGGCGGGGTCGGGGATCGGGTCGGTGTGGCCGAGGTAGGAGATCCACGCGGTGCCGGTGTACTCCCACTCGGCGTCCACCTGACCCTCGAGCTGGGCCTGCCGGGCGCTCGCCGAGCCGGGGATGTTGGTGTAGTCCTTGACCTCGGCGCCGGCGGAGGAGAGCAGGATCACCGCCATCTTGCCGAGCACCAGCTGCTCGGTGAAGTTCTTGGAGCCGACGGCGACCGACGCCCCGCGCAGGGACGGCACCGCGTCCAGCTCGCCCTGCAGCTGCCCCGACGGCGCGTAGCCGCCCGCCGTGCCGAGACCGCAGCCGGACAAGCCGAGGGCCGCTGCGGTCAGCACACCCGCCAGCGCGGTCCTCCTGGTAATCCGTCGTCCAGCCATGGGTCAGAGCCCCTTCGGGGTCGTGAGCGTCTCGAGGACCCGGCCGACCCAGTCGACCAGGAGGGCGAGCAGCGCGACGAGCACGGCACCGCTCACGAGGATCGGGTAGCGGAACAGGTTGATGCCCGTGGTGATCAGCGACCCGAGGCCCCCGGCGTCGATGAAGGTCGCGAAGCTGGCCGTCCCGACGAGGAGCACGAGCGCGGTGCGGACGCCGTTCATGATGACGGGGACGGCGAGGGGCAGCTCGACGCGCACGAGGGTGGCCAGCTGACTCATCCCCACGCCGCGGGCGGCCTCGACGAGCGTGGGGTCCACGCCGCGCAGCCCGGTGATGGTGTTCTGCAGCACGGGCAGGAAGGCATAGATCGACAGCGCCAGCACCGCGGTCCAGAACCCGAAGCCCAGCCACATCGCCAGCAGCACGATCAGCCCGATCACCGGAGCGGCCTGCCCGGCGTTGGCGAACGCGACCACGGGCGCGCTGAACCTGCGCAGGCCGGGACGGGTGAGCAGTATGCCGATCGGCACGGCCAGCCCCACCACGATCAGCGCCGAGACCGCCGTCAGGACGACATGCTGGGTGGCCAGCGTCTGGACGTTGGACCAGGTCAGGACCCGTGCCTCGATGGTGTCGAGGCGTGCGCTGCGACGCCACAGCTCCCACCCGGCGACGCCCGCGAGCACCAGCACCGGCAGGACGAGCAGCATCACCCGGTCGCGGCGGGTCAGACGCCCTGGCCGGGGCCGCGACCGCGCCGGGGTGGCCGCGTCGGACGAGCCGGCCGCGTCGGACCGGCCGTCCGCGTCGGACCGGCCGTCCGGGTCGGTGGGGTCAGCCCCGGAGGCGGCGACCCCGGGTGCGGCGGGGGACGTCATACCGGCTCCTCCTCGCGACCCGCGGCGACGGACCTGATGTGGGTGGTGACCGCGTCGAAGGTCACGGCGCCCTGGTACTCGTCGCGACGGCCGGTGACCACCGCCATGCCCTCGGTCGCGGCCAGCATGCTGTCGAGGGCGTCGTTGAGCGTCGCCCGGCGGTCGATCGTCGTCAGGCGGGACTTGTCGGGCCGGCGCACGGCGTCCCCGTCGAGGCGGTCCAACCGCGTCCAGCCGAGGGGCCGCTGACGCTCGTCGAGCACCAGCAGCCAGGGGTTGCGGGACTCGGCGTGCTGGCGCCGCACCTCGGCCACCCGGTCGCCGACCCGCGCCGTGGCCACCTGCTGGAGCTCGAGGTCGCCGACGCGCGCGAGGCTGAGCTGCTTGAGCGTCGAGCCGGAGCCGACGAAGTCCTCCACGAACTCGTTGGCCGGGGCCGCGAGGATCACCTCGGGGGTGTCGTACTGCGCGATCTGGGCGCCCTCGCGCAGGATCAGGATCCGGTCGCCGAGCTTGATCGCCTCGTCGATGTCGTGGGTGACGCAGACGATCGTCTTGTGCAGCTCCTCCTGGATCGACAGGAGCTCGTCCTGCAGCCGCTGGCGGGTGATCGGGTCCACCGCGCCGAACGGCTCGTCCATGAGGATCACGGGCGGGTCGGCCGCGAGCCCGCGGGCGACGCCCACCCGCTGCTGCTGGCCGCCGGACAGCTCCTTGGGATAGCGGTGCCGGTATGTCGCGGGTGCCAGCCCCACGAGGTCGAGCAGCTCGTCCACCCGCTCCCGCGTGCGGGTCTTGTCCCACTTCAGCAGGCCGGGGACCAGGCCGATGTTCTGGGCCACCGTGAGGTGGGGGAAGAGGCTGCCGCCCTGGATGACATAGCCGATCTTGCGGCGCAGCTGGTCCGGGTCCTTGGTGGTGATGTCCTCGCCGTCGACGACGATGCGCCCCGACGTGGGGTCGATCAGCCGGTTGAGCATCTTGAGGGATGTCGTCTTGCCGCAGCCGGAGGGGCCGACGAACATCACGATCTCGCCGGCAGGGATGTGCAGGCTGAGGCCGTCCACGGCGGGCCGGCTCTGGCCCGGGTAGGACTTCGTGACGACGTCGAGCTCGATGGTGGCGCCGCTGACCTGACGGTCGGAGGAGGGGGTGGCAGGCATCAGGACCGGATTCCCTTCGGGATGGTGAGGCGGCCGACGAGGACCAGGAGGGCGTCGAGCAGCAGGGCGAGCAGCACGATGCCGACGGTGCCGACGAGGGCGTAGGACACGGCGTTGGCGCCGCCGATCTGGGACAACCCGGTGAAGATGTAGCCGCCGAGGCCGGGACCGAGGGCGTAGGCCGCGATGGCGGCCACGCCCATCGACATCTGCGTCGACACCCGCACCCCGGTGAGGATGACGGGCCAGGCGAGCGGGAGCCGCACGCGGACGAAGGTGTCGACGGGGTTCATGCCCATGCCGCGGGCGGACTCGACCAGCTGACCAGGCACGCCGTCGAGCCCCACGACGACGTTGCGCAGGATGGGCAGGACGGCATAGAAGACGACCACGGCCACCGAGGGCAGCACCCCGATGCCGAGGATCGGCAGGGCGAGGCCGAGCAGCGCGAACGACGGGATCGTCAGGCCGATCGAGGTGAGGGCGTTGGCCACGCCGCGCAGGGCGCGCACGCGGGTGACGAGGACGCCCAGGGCGATGGCGACCAGGGTCGCGATCACGACGGCCTGGGTCACGAGGCTGGCGTGCTGGTAGGAGCGGTAGGCGATGTCGGCCCAGCGGTCCTGCACGAACTCGATCACGGCTGGGACTTCTTCACGAGGACGGCCTCCTGGTCGCATCGGCGTCGACGGACCCCTCGGCGCCGTCGCTCAAGGGATCACTAGACCACGCGCCGGGGACCCGTCGGGCCCGCGCGGGTCCTCGTCTCCGGCTCGGCCACCTCTCAACCGCCGGTCCGGGGGCTGTGGGGTGGGCACATCACGGTCGGGTCACGAACTCGCGGATCGGCCTGTCGTCACGGCGATCTCGTCGCCCAGCCGCCATCCGGGGGCCAGCGGGAGCTGGTCGCCCGACCAGAACCGGCCCGGGTCGTACCAGCTGAGCGGACGTCCCGGCTCGAGGAGCCCCATCTCCTCGTAGGTCACCGCGACCACCTCGGCGCAGTAGGCCAGCTCGGGCCGCGCGGAGATCGGACGCTGCTCGTGGCGCCACGGCAGGTGGCCACGCCGCCCCCGCAACCACCGGCCCGCGAGCGCCGCCGTCCGCGGGAAGCTCGTGCCGTCCCAGCGCGCGATGGTCCGCAGCAGCGCGTCCTCCTGCTCGCGCCCCACCTCGGGGGTGAGCTGACGCAGGAACCCGCGCTGCCCGTAGTCGTCGTGCCAGCGCGTCACCGCGTCCCGCAGGTCGTGCAGCTGCAGCCCGCGCTGGTGCTGCCCGGTCCACAGGTCCACCAGGCCCTTGCCGAGCTCGGCGTGCCACATCAGTGGTGGCAGGTCCTCGAGCACCACCGCCATACCGACGTGGTTGACGGGGGCGTTGGTGAGGACCTGGATCGCCCGGTCGGCGCCCTTGGCCCCGCGAAAGACCCAGATGTCCCCGGTGCGCGCGTGGTCCACGGCCTGGTCGAGCGTGATCGCCATGCGCCGAGTCTGGCACCCGCGCCGGGCTGAGGCGCCGCGGCTCGGGTGGCGTGGTGGCTCTCCTCGTGGCGTGAGACGCATCTCGTGGTGGAAGCTCCTCGGCGCGGCCGGCCTGGCGGGCGTCGCGGCGACCGGTGTGCTGGCGGCGCGGGGCGAGCGGCAGCGGCGGTCGATGACGCCGGCCGAGGTGCGGTCGCGGCTGCACCGGCGGTATGCCGAGCTCGGCGACCCCTCCTACCGCCGGTAGGCGCGGCGGAGCTGCACGTCGAGCGGAGGCACCCCGGAGCCGCACACCGGCAGCGGCGACAGGTCGAGGCGCGAGCGGCGTGAGCTGCACTGGGTTGCGTGGAGGCGGCGTGAGGCCGGGCGGCTGACGAGGCGGGCGAGGAACATCAGTTCGTCCCCACCGTGCCCGGGGCGAGCTGCCCCGGCTGCCCCACCTGACCGGGCGCGATCTGCCCCGCCTGACCGGGCGCCTGGCCCGGCATACCGCCTCGTCCGTCACGGAAGCCGCCGCCCGGCCCGCCCGGACCTCCCATCCGGCCTGTCCCGCCCTCGCTCTGGCTGTTGATGGTCGGCGCGGCGGCGGCGATGGCACCTCCCCCGATCGAGGCCATGCCGACAGCGAGCGCTGCGGCCACGGCCGTCTTCTTGCCCGACCACCGGGCGGGGAGCACGGCCGGTGCCACCGAGGCTCCGTCGGACGCTTCTGCCGAGGGCGTCGGTGCAGCGTTGATCGTGTTCGTGGCGTCGTTCTTGAGATGAGGCAGCATGTCGGTCTCCTTGCCGGCGGGGTCTCTGGCTTCCACCGACGATCCGGAGCCACGCTGTGGCGGGGCTGTGGCCTCCATGTCGAGGGGCCAAGAGTCCGCCATAGTGGTCCCACAGGATCGCCACAGGAACGACCTGTCACCACCACAGGAAAGCCGGGTGTCATGAGGAGCATGAGCACGCACACCACCTCCACCCCGGCGCTGCGCCGCCTCGACGGCTCCCCCGTCCGGGTCCTCGTCGTCGACGACGAGGCCAACATCGCCGAGCTGCTGTCCATGGCCCTGCGCTACGAGGGCTGGGAGGTGCGCACCGCCGGCACCGGGCTCGAGGCGGTCCGCGCCGCACGGGAGTTCAAGCCCGACGCCGTCGCGCTGGACATGATGCTGCCCGACTTCGACGGCATGGAGGTCCTGCGCAAGATGCGTCAGGACGACCCCAACATCCCCGTCCTGTTCCTCACCGCCAAGGACGCCGTCGAGGACCGCGTGGCCGGCCTGACGGCGGGCGGCGACGACTACGTCACCAAGCCGTTCAGCCTCGAGGAGGTCGTCGCGCGGCTGCGAGCCCTCATGCGCCGCACCGCGATCGCCGAGGAGGAGTCCGCGTCGGTGCTCGTCGTCGGCGACCTGGTCATGGACGAGGACGCCCATGAGGTGCGCCGCGGCGACGACGAGATCACGCTGACGGCGACGGAGTTCGAGCTGCTGCGCTATCTCATGCGCAACCCCAAGCGCGTGCTGTCCAAGGCCCAGATCCTCGACCGCGTCTGGAACTACGACTTCGGCGGCCAGGCCAACGTCGTCGAGCTCTACATCTCCTACCTCCGCAAGAAGGTCGACCACGGCCGCGACCCGATGATCCACACGATGCGGGGCGTCGGCTACGTCCTCAAGCCCGCCAACGGCGCCTGACCACCTCATGCGCGTCCGCGACTGGTCGCTGACCACCAAGCTCGTGACCTCGATGGTCGCGCTGTTCCTCGCCGTCACGGTGGCGATGGGCGGCGCGACCGTGCTGGTCATGGACCAGCGCCTCACCCAGCAGGTCGACCAGCAGCTGCTCGAGCAGTCCCAGATGGTCGACCGCGGGGGGCGCTTCGGCGGCGACGACGTGGTCCGGGCCTGCACCAGCCGTCCGCCGGGCACCGGCGAGGGGATGCTGCGCCTGTGCCTGCAGGACGGCAGCGCGGTCAGCGACTACGTCATCTCCGACGGCGATTACTCCCGTCTCACGACCGCGCAGGTCGGCACGATCTCGCAGTCGGGCGTCGGCAGCCAGCCCCGCAGCGTCGACGTCGACGGCCTCGGTGGCTACCGCCTCGTCGCGTCCTACCGCTCCGGCACGACCATCGTCACCGGCATCCCCCTGCACCGCGTCAAGGCCTCGGTCCAGGAGCTGCTGCGGACGATCACCCTGGCCTCCCTGACCGGCCTCGCGCTCATGGCGCTGGTCGGGATCTGGCTGGTCCGCCGCAGCCTGCGTCCCCTGCGCCGCGTCGCCGACACCGCCACCCGCGTCTCCCAGCTCGACCTGGCACGCGGCGAGGTGGCCCCCATCGAGCGGGTCCCGGGCGAGCTCACCAGCCCGCGCACCGAGGTCGGCCAGGTCGGCCACGCCCTCAACACCCTCCTCGACAACGTCGACAGCTCCCTCACCGCACGCCACCAGTCCGAGACCCGCGTCCGGCAGTTCGTGGCCGACGCCTCGCACGAGCTGCGCACACCGCTCGCCTCGATCAGGGGGTATGCCGAGCTCAGCCGCAAGGAGCGCGAACCCGTGCCCGGAGGCGTGCGGCACGCCCTCGACCGCATCGAGTCGGAGGCCAAGCGCATGACCACCCTCGTCGAGGACCTGCTCCTGCTGGCCCGCCTCGACGCCGGTCGCCCCCTCGACCACGCCCCCGTCGACCTGTCGATGCTCGTGCTCGAGTGCGTCAGCGACGCCCAGGTCACCGCGCCCGGGCGCCGCTGGGAGCTGGACCTGCCCGAGTCGGTCATCGAGACGACCGGCGACCGCGGCCGGCTGCAGCAGGTGCTGGTCAACCTGCTCGCCAACGCCCGCAGCTACACGCCCGAGGGCACCGTCGTGCGCACCTCCCTGGCCGTCGAGGGCGACCGCGCGGTCCTGAGGGTGCTGGACGACGGCCCCGGCATACCAGAATCCCTGCAGCCCAACCTCTTCCAGCGGTTCACGCGAGGCGACACCGCCCGCAACCGCGCCGCCGGCTCGACCGGCCTGGGCCTGTCGATCGTCGACGCCGTCGTCAAGGCGCACCACGGCGACGTGCGCGTCGACTCCGTGCCCGGGCGCACGGAGTTCACGGTCACGCTCCCCCTCCGATAGCCCTCGCCCCCCTCCGTCGTCCAGCACCCGGCGAGGGCCCGTAGGGGCGGCAAAGGGGGCTCATAGGGTCCCCACAACCGCGAGGCCGAACGTTGGGGTCATGACGATCTCGACCCTTCGGCGCAGCGCCCGCGGACTCGCCGCACCGCGCACCGCCCCTCGCGAACAACCTACGGCGGCAACGCCATACACCCAGGGGCGGGCGGCCCGCCTGTGGCGCGGACCGGCCGAGGACCCGAGCTGGGCCCGCCCGTCGCTAGTCATCCTGCTGTGCGCGACCGCGGCGTTCTACCTCTACGACCTGACGAGCTCCGGCTGGGCCAACGCCTTCTACTCCGCCGCCGTGCAGGCGGGCTCGGAGTCGTGGAAGGCCTTCTTCTACGGCAGCTCGGACGCCGCGAGCGCCATCACGGTGGACAAGCCGCCGGCCTCGTTGTGGGTGATGGCCCTGTCCGTGCGGATCTTCGGGCTCAGCTCGTTCGCGATCCTGCTGCCCGAGGTCCTCATGGGCGTGGCCTCGGTGGGCGTCCTCTACGCCACGATCAAGCGCCACTTCGGTGCCGCCGCGGGCCTGATCGCCGGTGCCACGCTGGCGCTCACGCCCGTCGCGACGCTGATGTTCCGGTTCAACAACCCGGACGCGCTGCTGGTGCTGCTCATGACCCTCGGCGCCTGGGCCACCGTCAAGGCCGTCGACGAGAGCCGCGCCCGCTGGCTCGTCGCCACCGGCGTCCTCCTCGGGTTCGGCTTCCTCACCAAGACCCTCCAGGTGTTCCTGGTCCTGCCGGCGTTCGCGCTCGCCTACCTCCTGGCCGCCGACACGACGCTCGGCCGCCGCATCCAGCACCTGCTCGCGGCCGGGCTGGCGATGGTCCTCTCCGCCGGCTGGTGGGTCGCGATCGTCGAGCTCGTGCCCGCCTCCGCCCGTCCCTACATCGGCGGGTCGCAGACCAACTCCTTCCTCGAGCTGACCTTCGGCTACAACGGGTTCGGGCGCCTCACCGGCGACGAGACCGGGTCCGTGGGTGGTGGCAACGGGTGGGGCCAGACCGGTCTGACGCGCCTGTTCGACGCCGAGATCGGCGGGCAGATCTCCTGGCTGCTGCCGTCCGCGCTGCTGCTGCTCGTCACCGGTCTCGTGATGCGGGGGCGCCTCCCCCGCACCGACGGCCGCCGCGCCCAGCTGGTCGTGTGGGGCGGCTGGCTCGTGATCACGGCCCTCACCTTCAGCCTCATGGCGGGCATCTTCCACGCCTACTACACCGTCGCCCTGGCCCCGGCCGTGGCCGCGGTGGTCGCCATCGGCGCCACCCTCGCCTGGGAGCGTCGCGACCGGTTCGGTATGACGACCCTCGCGGCCGCCACCGCCATCGCGTCGGCCTGGTCCTTCGTCCTGCTCGCCCGCTCGGCCGACTTCCTGCCCTGGCTGCGCTGGGTCGTGGTCGTCCTCGGCCTGGCCGCCGCCCTGCTGATGCTGGTGCTCGACCGGATCCACGCCTCGGCGGTCAAGGTCGTGGCCGGGGCCGCCCTCGTCGCGGTCCTCGCCGGGCCCGCGGCCTGCAGCGCGCAGACGGTGACCACCGCGCACACCGGATCGATCGTCACCGCCGGCCCGTCGACCGGGTCCGGCACGGGCGGTCCCGGCGGCGGCCCGGGCGGGATGGGTGGCACGCCCCCGCAGGGCACCGCCAACGGCGCCACCGGCACCGCGAACGGCCCCACCGGCACCACCAACGGCCCGACCACCGGACGTGGTGGCATGGCTGGAGGCATGGCCGGCGGCATGGGCGGCCTGCTCGGCGCCAGCACCCCCTCGACCGAGGTCGTGAGCGCGCTGTCCGCCGACGCCGACCGCTACACCTGGGTCGCGGCCGCCGTCGGGTCCCAGAACGCAGCCGGCCTCCAGCTCGCCACCGAGCAGCCGGTGATGGCGCTCGGCGGCTTCAACGGCACCGACCCGTCGCCGACCCTGGCGCAGCTCCAGGCCTACGTCGCCTCCGGGCAGATCCACTACCTGCTCGCCTCCGGCGGGATGGGCGCCATGGGCGGCTCCTCGACCGAGACGTCCACCACCAGCCAGATCCTGGCCTGGGCGGCCGCGAGCTACCGGACGGTGAGCATCGACGGCACGACGTTCTACGACCTCACCCAGCCGCTCGCGGCGTCCTGACGAGGCGCCGGGCTCCGGCATACCTGCTCCGACCGACCCCCCACGGAAAGGATCAGACGATGGCACCCACCACCTCACCCGAGGCACCTGACCGCGAGCCGGCGCAGGGGCGTCCGGCCGCTGGGCTCGCCACGCAGCTGGGCAGGTTCGCGACGATCGGGGTGGCGAGCACGGTGCTCCACCTCGGGATGTTCGCGGCGCTGACCGGAGCGCTCGGAGCGTTGTCGGCCAACCTGGTGGCGCTGCTCGTCGCCACGGTCCTCAACACCGCCGCCAACCGGGCCTGGACCTTCGAGGTGCGGGGCCGGCAGGACGCGCTGCGGCACCAGCTGCAGGGGCTGGCGGTGTTCGCGGTCACCTGGGGTCTCACGAGCCTCGCGCTGCTCGGGCTGCAGACCGCGGCGCCGGGGGCCTCGGCCGGCGTGCAGACTTCCGTCGTCGCGGTCGCCAACGTCGTCTCGACGCTGGTCCGGTTCGTCGCCCTGCGCCGCTGGATGGCCGCGCCGGACCGCGAGGCCTCCGACGTCGAGGCGTCGACGGTCGAGCGCCACCCGGAGCTCGAGCCGCTGGACTAGCCCGAGAACCTCCGCAGCTCGTGGCGGGCCACGGCCATGAGGTGGACCTCGTCCGGCCCGTCCGCGATGTGCATCTGGCGGGCGTAGGCGTTGAGCTCCCCCAGCGGCGAGTCCTGCGACAGACCCAGCGCGCCGTGCGCCTGGATCGCCCGGTCGACCACGGTGCTGGCCATCGAGGGCGCCACGACCTTGAGCGCGGAGATCGCCGCGGCGGAGTCCTGGTCGTCCTGGTGGTCCAGCGACCACGCCGCGCGGTAGGCCAGCCACCGGGCCTGGTCGATCGCCACGCGAGACTGCGCGACCCACTCCTGCACGAGCCCGTGCTGCGCCAGCGGCCGCCCGAAGGCCACCCGTCGCGGCACGCGCTCGGCCATCAGGTCGAAGGCGCGCTCGGCCACCCCGACGAGCTTGAGGCAGTGCGTCAGTCGGGTGGGCGCCATGCGGGCCTGCGCCAGCGCGTAGCCGCGGTGCAGCGAGCCCACGACGTTGGCCAGCGGCACCCGCACGTCCTCGAAGACGACCTCGCCGTGCCCCCCGGTGTAGGGGTCGTCGTAGCCCAGCACCGACATCGCCCGCACGACCTGCACGCCCGGGGTGTCCCTCGGCACGATCACGACCGAGTGCTGCAGGTGCCGCTGGCCGCGCGGGTTGGACTTGCCCATCACGAGCATCACGCGGCAGTCGGGAGCCATGGCCCCGCTCGACCACCACTTGCGGCCGTTTATCACGACCTCCTGGGTCTGCTCGTCGACCTCGATGGAGGTGGAGATGTTGCCCGCGTCTGACGAGGCGACGTCCGGCTCGGTCATCGCGAAGGACGAGCGGATCTCGCCGGCCGCCAGCGGTGCGAGCCAGCGCTCCTGCTGCTCCGGCGTGCCGTGGCGCAGCAGCAGCTCCATGTTGCCCACGTCGGGGCTGTTGGCGTTGATCGCCTCCGGCGCCAGGTGCGGCGACCGTCCCGACAGCTCGACGACGGGGGCGAGATCGAGGTGGCTCAGCCCCGAGCCGTAGGGCGCGGGCAGGCCGAGGTTCCACAGCCCGGCGGCGCGGGCATGGTCCGCCAGCCGCGCCATGACGGCGGGGCGGGTCCACCGGTGCTCGGCATCCAGCTCGGCGACCTCGCGCCGGGCGACGGCCTCGGCGGGATAGACCTCCTCCTGGAGGAAGTCGGCCATCCGGTCGCGCCACTGCTCCTGCACCGGAGACAAAGAGAAGTCCATGCCATCACGTTAAGGCGTGCCTCACCCCGGCCGTGACCGGGGTCTCACTTCGGACAGGGCGCCCGTATGCCGAGACGGCGGCCGGGTCGGCATACGGCCGGGAGGGCTGGTCGCGGGGAGACGCGAGAGCCCCCGACCGCTGTGGTCGGGGGCTCTCGATCCCTCGTGAAGGGTGTGGCGGAGGTGGCGGGATTTGAACCCGCGAGAGGTTTTCAACCTCAACCCGCTTAGCAGGCGGGCGCACTAGGCCACTATGCGACACCTCCAGTGCAACTTGCCCAGGCTACCGGTCGGGCGCGGGCCGGAGCAAAACGTCCGGCCCGCGCGCCGGTCAGCCCTTGCTGGTGTCGCTGCAGACGTCGTCGCTCGCGACCTTGGCCTGCAGGGTCGGTGTGCTCGACGTGGTGCTGCCCGGCACCGGGGCCGCCGTGATCGGCTGCGCCGGCAGCGGCGTCGTGCCCGAGCGGTTGGGCACCGCCACGACCTTGGGGGCGCCACGCCCGACGGACACCCGCACCGGGGCCCCGGCGGGACCGTCGGCCCTGAGCGACGCGCCGGGGAAGGCGAGCGCCACCTCCTGGGCCTGCGCGAGCTGGGCCGCGGAGTGGTGGACGACCACGCCGTTGCTCGGCGAGGCGGCCGCCGTGACGGCGCCGACGGTGAAGCCCTGCACGCGCAGCGCCTGGGCGACCTGACCGCCGAGACCGCTCGTGCCCGAGGAGTTCTCGACGCTCACCGTGACCGAGCTCGGCGCCACGGTCGGGGTCGCGCTCGGGGAGGCGGAGGCGGAGCTCGAGGCGCCGGTCGTGCCTGGCCACGGCTTGTCCTCGCGCAGGATCTCCCACAGGTCGGTGGCGGCCGGGCTCAGCTGCACCCGGTCCCGGTTGGCGGGGTAGGGCTCGACCGGAGCGGTGATGAACCGGATGCCGGCGGGCCGCAGCTCGCGCAGCTGGGAGGCGAGGCCGGACAGCGAGGAGACGTTGGCGAGGTCGGCGTCGGTCTTGAGCGACTTCGTGGCCGCGTCGAGGACGTTGTAGAGCTTGGGCGGGTTGAGCAGCACGCCGGTCGAGGTCGCCTGGCGCACCACGGCCGCGAGGAAGTCCTGCTGCAGGCGCACCCGACCGGTGTCGGACCCGTCACCGACACCGTGGCGCGTGCGCACGAAGGCGAGCGCCTGCTCTCCGTCGAGCCGGTGCCGTCCGGCCGCGAGGTCGAGCCCGCTGTACTTGTCCTTGACCGGGGAGGTCGTGCAGATCTCGACGGTGCCCATCGCGTCCACGATGTTCTTGAAGCCGGTGAAGTCCACCGTCATGACGTGGTCGATCGAGACGCCGGTGTTCTGCATGACCGTCGCCACGACGCAGCTGACGCCGCCGTCCTCGATGTTGGAGTTGAACATCCGCTTGGTCCACCGGCTCACCGGCGCGTCGATGACGCATCCGGGGCCGGCGCCGGTCTGCGTCGACGTGGCCGCGGTGGCGGGCGTGGTCGACGAGGTGGCCGCCCTCGGCGTCGCGGCGGAGGAGGCCGACGCGGACGACTCACCCTGGCGGGGCGGGGCAGGGATCATGGCGTCGCGGGGGATGGACACCACGACGGCCGAGCGCCGGTCGGCGGCCAGGTGCACGAGCATCGTCGTGTCCGAGCGCAGCCCCGGGTCCTCGGTGGGGTCGCCATACGCGCTGTTGGCACCCTCACGGGTGTCGACCCCCATGACCAGGAGGTTCATCGCGGTGTGGCCCGTGGTCGGGTCGGTGGTGGCGCCCGGCGCGGGCTTGAGGAGGTTGTCGGTGATGTCCAGCGACGAGAGGTTGCCGTTCAATCGGTATGCCGCGTACAGCCCGCCGCCGACGACCACCGCCAGGACGACGACGAGCGCGATGACGATCCCCTTGAGGATCGGACGCCGGCGCCGCAGGGCGCGCAGCTCTCGTCGGGTGAGATCGGAAGGCAGCGAGGACTCCGGGGTGCTGGAGCCGTCCGGTGCCGATCCAGCCGGCATGGAGGCCGCCGAGCCCGGGCGTGCGGACTCGTCAGGATCCTTCACGGGGCGACCTTTCAGGTTGGCGACGGCAGGCGTTGGCCGACCAGACTTCAGCCGAGTGTATCGACGCAGCCTGGGCAAGCCTTCCTGTTGACGCCGAGAACCCCCGACAGGTTGCCTGTCGGGGGTCCTGGTCTCCGGGTCCGGCTCCGAGGGAGCCGGTCAGCGCCGGAGGAGATCGTCGGGGATCAGATGGGGCGAACAGCGTCCGCCTGCGGGCCCTTGGGGCCCTGGGTGACCTCGAACTCGACGCGCTGCGCCTCATCGAGGCTGCGGTAGCCGTTGCTCTGGATCGCGGAGTAGTGGACGAACACGTCCGGACCGCCACCATCCTGAGCGATGAAGCCGAAGCCCTTCTCAGCGTTGAACCACTTAACGGTGCCCTGTGCCATGGGTATTACTACTTTCGTTATGTCTGGCTATGACCGGGGAGCAGGATGCTCGCCGTCCAGATTGCCTTACCCCCCACGTCACGGGACATGCCCGTCCTTCGTGAACAACCCCCGCGCGCCCGACCTGTCGAGATCAGGAGGCGGAGGGTTACATCTACGTCTTGCGAGGAACTGCTTCAGCAACCACTCCCAAACCTACCATCGAGGCCCTCCGCTGTGATCCCCCGGAGGTGAACAACCGGTGTCTGCAACGATCCGTCTGCCACGACGTCTCGGCACCTCTGGCGGAGGGCGTGGGATTCGAACCCACGAAGCCGGGGCTACCGACTTAGCGGTTTTCAAGACCGCCGCACTAGGCCACTATGCGAGCCCTCCCGCCCCGCCGACCTCGTGCGGGACCCTCCCAGCCTACCGGGACGGGGGGCGGCAAAAAATTCGGCCAAAGGTCATAACGCGGGGGCGCGCGGGGCATGGGGACGACAAGCGAACACTCCAACCGGAAGGATCCATCATGCTCAACAAGCTCAGCTTCCTGGCCGGCGTCGGTGCCGGATATGTCCTCGGTGCGCGCGGCGGTCGTGGGCAGTACGACGCCCTCAAGCACCGCTCGACCTCGGCCCTGCAGAACCCGTCCGTCCAGAGCAAGATCGCGGACGCGGCGCAGGCGGTCAAGGCCCAGACCCCGCCCCAGGCGCACGGGCTGGTGGACAAGGCCGTGAGCGCCGTCTCCGGCGGCACCGCCCCGGCGACGTCCACCTCGACGTCCTCCTCCACCTACACCACCGGGGTCACCCCGGCCACGGGCGTCCGCACGGACTACACGGCCGACCCGGTCGGCATGCCCAACACCCCGTCCAGCACGGGCCTCGGCACGGACGGCCGTCTCGCCTGAGATCCTGTCGTCGACGACCGCTGCTGCGGTCACCCCCATCACCTAGGAGATACACATGCAGAAGCGACTGATGTTCATCGCCGGCGCCGGCCTCGGCTACGTCCTCGGCGCTCGCGCTGGTCAGGGCCGCTACCAGCAGATCAAGTCCCAGGCGGACTCGGTCTGGAACGACCCCCGCGTCCAGGAGAAGGTCTCCCTGGCCACGGAGGCCGTCAAGGAGAAGGCCCCCGTCGTGCAGGCCAGGGCCCAGGAGGCCGCCGCGGCCGCCCAGGCCAAGGCGCAGGACGCCGCCGGTGCCGCCCAGGTCAAGGCCCAGGGTGCTGCGGCCGCCGCCAAGGCCAAGGTCTCCGGCGACCACTCCGGCAACCAGATCGGCGTCGAGAGCTCGAGCGACGTGGAGCCCCAGACCGTCAAGTACGAGTCGGGCCGCTGACCCAGCTGCTCGCACCGCACACGACGAGGCGCCGCATCCCAGAAGGGGTGCGGCGCCTCGTCGTGCAGCGGCCGTCGGGCAGCAGCCGTCGGGCGGTCGCAGCCGTGCAGCGGCCCGAGCGGACCTAGATCCAGACGGCGGGGTCGTCGTACATCGCGTCCGTGGGGCTCTGGTCCGGCCCCGGGATGCGGACCTGCGCCGGGATCCCGACGGCGACGGCGTTGGCCGGGACGTCCTTGACCACCACGGCGTTGGCGCCGACCTGCGCGCCGTCGCCGAGGGTGATCGCGCCGAGCACGCGCGCGCCGGACCCGATCGTGACGCCGTTGCCGAGGGTGGGGTGCCGCTTGCCCTTGGCGAGCGAGCGGCCGCCCAGGTTGACGCTGTTGTAGAGCATGCAGTCGTCACCGATCTCGGCGGTCTCGCCGATGACGACACCCATCCCGTGGTCGATGAAGAAGCGCCGGCCGATCGAGGCGCCCGGGTGGATCTCGACGCCCGTCACGGCGCGAGCCACGTTGGACAGCAGCCGCGCCGGGAGCCGCAGCGAGGGCCGCTGCCACAGCTGGTGCGTCACGCGGTGGGACCAGATGGCGTGCAGGCCCGGCGAGACGAGGGCCATCTGCAGGCGCCCCGTCGCCGCCGGGTCCCGCTCGATCGCCGCGTCGAGGTCCTCGAGGACCCCCGCGACGAAGCCGACCCGGCCCTGGCGCTGCGTCACGAGCGGGGCGAGGTTGACGCCGGCCTTGGCGCGATAGGCCTCAGCGGTGGAGAAGGTCGTCATGTCATCAGCTCATCTCGTGTCGCGGTGGGACTGCGGGCGGTTCGGCATACGGCCGCTCAGGAGGTGATGCCCTCGAACAGCACGGTGGACAGGTAGCGCTCCCCGAAGGACGGGATGATCACCACGATGGTCTTGCCGGCGTTCTCGGGACGGGCGGCGACCTGCGACGCGGCGTAGAGCGCGGCGCCAGAGGACAGACCGACGAGCAGCCCCTCCTGCGTGGCGGCCTTGCGGGCCCACTCGACCGACTGGTCGATGTTGACGTCGATGACCTCGTCGTAGATCTCCGTGTCGAGGACGTCGGGGACGAAGTTGGCGCCGATGCCCTGGATCTTGTGCGGGCCGGCCTGACCACCGTTGAGGATGGCGGACTCGGCGGGCTCCACGGCGATCATCTGCACGCCCGGCTTGCGCTCCTTGAGCACCTGGCCGACGCCCGTGATGGTGCCACCGGTGCCGATGCCGGCCACGACGATGTCGACGTTGCCGTCGGTGTCGGCCCAGATCTCCTCGGCGGTCGTGCGGCGGTGGATCTCGGGGTTGGCGGCGTTGGCGAACTGGCGGGCCAGCACCCCGTCCCGCTCCTTGGCGCTCTCCTCGGCCTTGTTGACAGCGCCCTTCATGCCCTCGGAGCCGGGGGTGAGTACCAGCTCGGCGCCGTACGCCTTGAGCAGGGCCTTGCGCTCGGAGCTCATCGTCTCGGGCATGGTCAGCACGACCTTGTAGCCGCGGGCAGCGCCGACCATGGCCAGCGCGATCCCGGTGTTGCCGGAGGTCGCCTCGACGATCGTGCCGCCCGGCTTGAGCTCGCCGGCCTGCTCGGCGGCGTCGACGATGGCGACTCCGATGCGGTCCTTGACCGAGCTGGCGGGGTTGTAGAACTCGAGCTTGGCCGCGACGGTGGTGCCGCTGTCCTTGGTGTCGATGATCCGGTTGATGCGCACGAGGGGCGTGCGGCCGACGATCGCAGTGACGTCGTTGTGGATGGGCATGGGTGCGTGCTCCGCTCTGTCGATGTCTGACGGCTGATGGCTGTGTGGGCCTGCCGAGGTCTCGTCCGAGGCAACGTCCGAGGGGCGCAGGTGATTCCCACGTTATCGCTTGTCCAACATTGTGTTATGAGAACGCCGGCAGCGCAGCCTTGTCCCACCGACCGGACCCGTCCGGGCTAGCGATCCCCGTCACACATCACTCGTCAGACATGCCCTTATGTCACTACCCGACCGTAGGATCACCGCATGTCAGCACTGCAGATCACGGCCCTCGTGCTGTGCTTCGTGATCCCGAGCATCGGATGGCTCCTGCTCTTCCGGCAGGTCTTCCGCTTCACCCGGGTGTTCCGCTCAGGTCAGCCCGACCCCACGCGGACCGACCAGCCGGCCAGGCGCACCATGACGCTCGTCCGGGAGTTCCTCGGTCACACCCGGATGGCGCGCCTGCCCTGGGTCTCGATCGCCCACTGGTTCACGGCACTGTCCTTCTTCGTCCTCTTCTCGACGCTGGTCAACGCCTTCTTCCAGCTCGTGTGGGCCGACTTCCGACTGCCGCTGATCGGCCACTTCCCCCCCTTCGAGTGGCTCGTCGAGCTCCTCGCCTGGGGCGGCCTGCTCGGCATCCTCTTCCTGATCGTCGTCCGGCAGCGGCAGCACCCCCGCAGCGCCGCGGGCTCCGACGGACGCCGCTCGCGGTTCTTCGGCTCCACCTGGTGGCAGGCCTACTACGTCGAGTTCACGATCCTCGCCGTCACGATCTGCATCCTGTCGCTGCGCTCCCAGGAGGCGGCGCTGCTCAAGCTGACCTCGCCCGAGGAGAGCATCGGCCTGCACTTCCCGCTGACCGGCTGGATGTCCGGCCTCTGGGGCAACCTGTCCGAGCCGTGGCTGCGCGAGTCGATCTACCTCGTCGCGATGATCAAGATCCTCGTGTCCTTCGCGTGGATGATCACGATCGCCCTCCAGCCCACCATGGGCGTGGCCTGGCACCGCTTCCTCGCTTTCTTCAACATCTGGTTCAAGCGCAACGCCGACGGGCGCACCAGCCTCGGCGCGCTGCAGCCGATGTCCATCGACGGCAAGCCGTTCTCGATGGACGCCATGGAGGACCTGGACGAGGACTCCTCGATGGGCGTCGCCAAGGCCGAGGACCTCACGTGGAAGCAGCTGCTCGACGTCACCACCTGCACCGAGTGCGGCCGCTGCCAGTCGCAGTGCCCCGCGTGGAACACCGACAAGCCCCTCTCCCCCAAGCTGCTCGTCATGACGCTGCGCGACCACGCGCACGCCAAGGCGCCGTGGATGACCGCGTCCGAGGAGGCCCGCGCGGGCCTGCCGGAGCACACCAAGGCGCTCGCGCACATGCCTCTCGTCGGCCAGACCGGGTATGACGAGGAGCACCCCCTCACGGCATACGACGCACTCGGTCCCGACGCCGTCATCGACGAGGACGTGCTGTGGTCCTGCACGACCTGCGGCGCGTGCGTCGAGCAGTGCCCCGTCGACATCGAGCACGTCGACGCCATCGTCGACATGCGCCGCAACCAGGTGCTGATCGAGTCGGCGTTCCCGGCCGAGCTCGGCGGGCTCTTCAAGAACATGGAGTCCAAGGGCAACCCGTGGGGCATGGCGCAGCGCGCCCGCCTCGACTGGGCCAAGGACCTGCCGTTCCCGGTCAAGCAGGTCGGCAAGGACGTCGAGGACCTGTCCGAGGTCGACTACCTCTTCTGGGTCGGCTGCGCCGGCGCCTTCGAGGACCGCGCCAAGAAGACCTCGCGCGCCGTCGCCGAGCTGCTCGACACCGCCGGCGTCTCGTTCGCCGTCCTTGGTGACGGCGAGACCTGCACCGGCGACTCCGCGCGCCGCGCCGGCAACGAGGTCCTCTTCCAGATGCTCGCCCAGCAGAACGTCGAGCAGCTCAACGAGGCCGGCGCCACCAAGATCGTCGTGACCTGCGCGCACTGCTTCAACACCCTCAAGAACGAGTACCCGCAGGTGGGTGGCGACTACGAGGTGCTGCACCACACGCAGCTGCTCAACCGCCTGGTGCGCGAGAAGCGCCTCGTCCCCGTCTCGCGCCCGGCCGAGGTGCCCGCGAAGTCCACCAACAAGAACCCCGCCTCGAGCGCACCCGTCGTCACCTACCACGACCCCTGCTACCTCGGACGGCACAACAACGTGTATGCCCCGCCGCGCGAGCTCATCGGGTCGCTGCCCGGCGTCGAGCTGCGCGAGATGCCCCGCCACGGCGAGACGTCCTTCTGCTGCGGCGCCGGCGGCGCACGCATGTGGATGGAGGAGAAGCTCGGCACCCGCATCAACATGAACCGCACCGAGGAGGCGCTCGCCACGGGCGCCGACCGGATCGCGGTGGGCTGCCCCTTCTGCCGCGTCATGCTGTCCGACGGCGTCACCGCCAAGGAGGCCGACGACTCCGCGGTCGAGTCGGTCGAGGTAGTCGACGTCGCCCAGATGCTCCTGGCCGCCGTCCGGCGCGCCGACGAGGTCGAGGCGCCGGTCGAGCCGGCTGCCGAGGCCGCGTCGACGGGTGCAGCCGATGATGCCGCAGCTGCGGCGGCGTCCGGCACGGCCGGGGTCGCCGCAGCCGGCGCACCCGAGGGCATCAAGCCCGACGCCGACGACCGGCAGACCAGCACCACCCCTGCCGAGGAGGCCAAGGCGGAGGAGCAGGAGGAGGTGCGCGTCCCGGAGGAGAACGACGAGCAGGCCGTCCACGCCGCCAACGACGCCGACCCCTGGGACGACGACGACACCACCCCGGCGCCGGCCGCCCAGTCCCAGCCGGAGTCGAAGCCGGCGCCGCAGCCGGAGTCGAAGCCGACGCCCGAACCGACACCGGTCCCTGCCACCGACGACGTCGCCGACCCCTGGGACGACGACACCGCCACCCCGGCACCCGTCGCCCAGACCCAGCCCGAGCCCACCTCTGAGCCCGAGTCGAAGCCCGAGCCGACGCCGGCCCCTGCCACCGACGACGTCGCCGACCCCTGGGACGACGACACCGCCACCCCGGCGCCGGCCGCCGAGACGAAGCCCGAGGCCGAGCCCGCGCCCCAGCCGGAGTCGAAGCCCACACCGGCCACCGAGGACGTCAAGGACCCCTGGGACGAGGACGACGACACCACCACCCCGGCACCCGTCGCCCAGACGAAGCCCGACTCGGAGACTCAGACGAAGCCCGAGCCGGAGCCCACACCGGCAACCGCCCCTGCCACCGACGACGTCGCCGATCCCTGGGACGAGGACGACACCACCCCGGCGCCGGCCGCCGAGACGAAGCCGGAGCTGGAGCCGGAGCCTGAGTCGAAGCCCACACCGGCCCCGGCTCCTGCCACCGAGGGCGTCAAGGACCCCTGGGACGAGGACGACGACACCGCCACCCCGGCACCCGTCGCCCAGACCCAGCCCGAGCCCGAACCGGAGTCAAAGCCGGAGCCCGTGCCTGAACCGGAGCCCGTACCGGAGCCGGAATCGAAGCCCGAGCCCCCGAAGCCGGCGAGCGCCATACCGCCTGGCGATCAGGTCAAGGACCCCTGGGACGAGGACTGAGTGACCCAGGACGAGAGGGGCGTGGCCGCGGCCGCGCCCCTCTCGCATGCGCCCTCCGCCCAGACGACATGAACTGAGCCCCCAGCTCACAACACGCCGCCCACACCCCCGCGGCAGGCCCCCAGACGACACGAACTGAGCCCCCAGCTCACAACTGTCCCCTTGGGCACGGGCGGCGAGGATCCTGAGCGCCACCTATCGTGTCCCGAGGCCGTCTCCCCACCTGCCGACGGAGGACCCATGACCATCTGCCTTGCCTACGCGCCGACCGAGCCGGGTCGTGCCGCCCTGCGCCACTGCGTCGCCGAGGCCCGCGCGACGGGCTGCGACGTCCTGGTCGTGAACGCGGCGCGGGACTGGCACGACACCCCCGCCGAGCTCGACGACGACGCCGTGCGGGAGGTCGAGGAGCAGCTCGACGGGGCAGGGGTGACCTGGCGGTGGCACGAGGGGCCGCACGGGCTGAGCGGCGCCGACGAGATCCTCACCGCGGTGGAGGAGGTCGACGTCACGCTCGTCGTCATCGGCGTCACCGACCGCTCTCACGTGCAGAAGCGCATCGTCAGCGACACCACCAAGCAGGTACTGCTCGACGCGTCGTGCGCGGTGCTGGCCGTCCGGGCCGATCACGAGGCGCCGGCGTTCGCCTGACCCGGGTCGGTCCGAGACTCTCGGGGCAGGGAGCCTCAGGTCAGCCTCAGGTCAGGTCGGAGCGGTGGAAGTTGTGGAACGAGCGGCTGGCCGTCGGGCCCCGCTGCCCCTGGTAGTGCGAGCCGTAGACCGCGCTGCCGTAGGGGTGCTCGGAGGCCGAGGTGAGCCGCATGAAGCAGAGCTGGCCGACCTTCATGCCCGGCCAGAGGACGATCGGAAGGGTCGCCACGTTGGACAGCTCCAGCGTCACGTGACCGGAGAACCCGGGGTCCACGAAGCCGGCGGTGGCGTGGGTAAGGAGCCCGAGGCGGCCGAGCGAGGACTTGCCCTCCACGCGCGCGGCCAGGTCGTCCGGCAGCGTGACCGCCTCGAGGGTCGACCCGAGGACGAACTCCCCCGGGTGCAGGACGAAGCCCTCGCCGGACTCGACCTCGACGAGCCGGGTGAGCTCCGGCTGGTCCTGCGCGGGGTCGATCACGGGGTACTTGTGGTTGTCGAACAACCGGAAGTAGCGGTCGAGGCGCACGTCCACGCTCGACGGCTGCACCATCTCCGGGTCGTAGGGGTCCAGGACCACGCGGCCCTGGTCGATCTGGGCCCGGATGTCGCGGTCGGAGAGCAGCACGACGGTCACGCTACCGCTCCAGGCCCCGCCGCGGCCGACGACGACCCGAGAGCGGTGACGGTGGTCGGGCGGTTCGGTGGCGGGAACGCTTGAGAGTTTGGGTATGCTGGCTCCCACGTCAGCACGCAGGTGCTGGTCGCGGGTGTAGTTCAATGGCAGAACAGCAGCTTCCCAAGCTGCCAGTGCGAGTTCGATTCTCGTCACCCGCTCCATTTGTCCGGCTCGTGCCGGTTGCCCCTTCGCAACTGCCCCTGATCTGTGGGTTCGCGTGGATTCCGCGTGGCAGATGCTCCAATATGGCCCTATGCATTCACGGACTGGGGTCGCCGCAGCACTCGGCGTACCCCTGGTCCTCCTCCCGGCGGTGGCCTCCCTCGTCTGGCCTGGCATGGGAGCTCCCCTGCTCTGGATCTCCGCGCTGGTCGCCTCGGCGGCCGCCGCCGTCGCCGGCCTGCGCAGTCGTGGCCTGGACCGCGCCGGGTGGTTGCTCTTCGCCGCGGCGATGGCGCTCAACGGGGTCGCCAACCTCCTCTACGTCGCGGTCGGTCCGGGCCTCGGGCTCACGCCCTCGGTGATGTATGCCGTGGCCACCTGCCTGATCCTGCACGCCGTGGAGTGCTTCGCCGGGGACTCGGCCCGCAGGCTCACCACCACGATGATCCACGCCACGCTGCTCACCACGTGCCTGTGGACCGCCGTCTGGCACTTCGACCCCCAGCGCTGGCTCAGCGGGTTCGCCCTCGGACCGGGGCTGCAGCCCGCCCTGGTCGTCATCGGCCTCGTCGGTGGGATCGCGGCCGCCATCATCAGCTGGCTGCTGGTCGTGCCGGCGCATCGCGGGCGGGCGCGCGGGATCCAGACCGTGGTCGGGGTGTCGGTGCTGGCCTCCACCGTCGGCGACCTGCTGACCTATCTCCTGCCGGGCGGGGACGCCTGGGCCGTGTCCCAGAGCCTGTGGATCCTGCAGTGCGGGCTGCTGACGTGGTCGGCGATGCTGGTCTCCCGGCGCCCCGCCGTGCCCCTCGCCCGCACGCTGCACGACCCGCACCGCGACCTCTTCGTCGTCAGCGGCCTCAGCCTGCTCGTGGGGGCGGCCCTCATGCTCTCGGTGGGCTCGCTCGGGATCGACGCCGGGACGGTGCGCGCCCTCTGCTTCATCCTCTTCCTGCTCGTCGCCCTGCACCTGCACGAGGGGCACCACTCCCGCCAGCTGGCGAGCTCGGTGCAGGAGCAGGAGCGCCACATGCGGCTGCTCGTCAGCGAGACGCGTGACATCATCATCGAGCTCGACCGCACCGGCCGGGTCATCTTCGCCTCCCAGGCGCTCAGCACCATCCTCGGCCTGCGCGAGAGCGACCTCGCGGGGCAGCACATCAGCGACGTGCTCCCCGACGTGTCGCCGGAGGTGCTGGCCCACCTGACCTACGCCCCCAACGCGCGGATGCAGTCCACGCTGCGGCTCGAGTCGGCCCTCACCACCACCAGCGCCGCGGTCGTGCACGTGGAGTCCGTCATCACTCCCCTCGCCCGGGGCTACCTCGTGGCCGTCCGGGACGTCTCCGAGCGGGTCGGCCTGCAGTCGCGGCTGCAGCACGTGACCTACCACGACGTCGTCACCGGCCTACCCAACCGGACCAGCCTCGACCGGGCCGTCCGGCACCGGCTCTACGAGTCCGCCGCCGGCGAGATCTCCCTGCTGCTCGTCGACCTCGCGACCGCCGGCCTCGCCGACAACACAGTGGGCGACGACGCCCGCGAGGAGCTGCTCCGCACCGTCGCCCGCACCATGCGCGCGACGATCCGCACCGGCGACTCCCTCGCCCGGTTCAGCGACCAGCGGTTCGCCGTCCTGCTGCGGCAGGGCACGGACGGCGCGCAGGCCCTGGCCGAGGCGCAGCGCATCGTCGACGCCGTCAACCGCCCGGACCTGATCCCCGACATCACGCTGCGCACCAGCGGCGGCCTGTGCATCGGCGGGCACACGGGCCTCGAGCTGGTGCGCAACGCCGAGCTCGCCCTGCGCCAGGCCACCCGCGAGGGACCGGGCACCGTCCGGTCCTTCGAGCCGACGATGCTCGCGCAGTTTGCCCGGACCCGGGACCTGCGCCGCCGCCTGGCCCGACCGCCGGGGCCGGACCGGTGGACGGTGCTCTACCAGCCGATCGTCAACCTCCGGGCCGAGCAGGTGACGGGCGTGGAGGCGCTGCTGCGCTGGACCGACCCCGAGGGCGACTTCATCGGCATCGAGGAGGTCATCCGGCTCGCCGAGGAGTTCGGGTCGATCATCTCCATCGGCACCTGGGTCCTGGAGCAGGCGGTCGACCAGGCCCTGCAGTGGTTCCGCCTCGGGAACCCCCTCACGGTGGCGGTCAACATCAGCGTCCACCAGCTCGTCGCCCCGGGCTTCGCCGGCACCGTGCACCGCGTCCTCGACGAGTCCGGGCTCCCGCCCGAGCTGCTGATCCTGGAGATCACCGAGACCGTCGTGCTCGAGCAGACCGAGGAGACGGTGGCCACGCTGGAGGAGCTCCGCACCCTCGGCATCCGGGTCGCCATCGACGACTTCGGCACGGGCTACTCCGGCCTGGCCAACCTGCGCTCGCTCCCCCTCGACATCCTCAAGATCGACCGGACCTTCGTCCAGGGGCTCGGCGAGTCCGGCGGCGACGAGGCCGTGGTCGCCGCCGTCTCGCGGCTCGGGCGGGAGCTCGGGCTGACCATCACCGCCGAGGGCATCGAGACCCGCGCCCAGGAGGCCCGCGCCCGGATGCTCGGCATCACCGCCGCCCAGGGCTACCTCTACGCCCGATCGCTGCCTGCCGGACAGATCCTGCCGCTCGCCGAGCAGCTCGCCGGCGGCGTGGTGCTGGACCTGTGACGGGCGTGGCCGTCATCACGTGTTCCGCGAGTTCCTTGCGAGCGCCTACTCGCCAGTAGCATCATGGGACGACCCGTGAGCCGCGCGGGCACGTCATACCTGCCGCACCACCGCACCACCTGACAGGCAGGACGTCACGGAAGGGGACCCCCTGATGGGGCACTACAAGAGCAACGTCCGAGACATCGAGTTCAACCTCTTCGAGGTCTTCGGGCGCCAGGAGGTCCTGGGGCAGGGGCTCTACGAGGACGTCGACACCGACACCGCCAAGGAGATCCTGCACGAGGTCGCCCGCCTCGCCGAGAACGAGCTGGCCGACAGCCTCATCGACTCCGACCGCAACCCGCCCGTCTACGACCCGTCGACCTACTCGGTGACCATGCCCGAGTCGTTCAAGCAGTCGTACAAGGCCTACATCGACGCCGAGTGGGGCAACCTCGACGTCCCCGCCGAGCTCGGCGGCATGGTCGTCCCGCCGTCGCTGCGCTGGTCGCTCGCCGAGCTCGTCTGCGGCTCCAACCCCGCCGTCCACATGTTCGCCGCGGGCTACTCGTTCGCGAACCTCCTCTACTACCTGGGCAATGACGAGCAGAAGAAGCTCGCCAAGCACATCGTCGACAAGGGCTGGCACTGCACGATGGTGCTGACCGAGCCCGACGCCGGGTCCGACGTCGGCGCCGGCCGCACCAAGGCCACCGACAACGGCGACGGCACCTGGAGCATCGACGGGGTCAAGCGCTTCATCACCTCCGCCGAGTCCGACATGGTCGACAACGTCGTCCACTTCGTCCTCGCCCGGCCCGAGGGCGCCGGCCCCGGCACCAAGGGCCTGTCGCTTTTTATCGTCCCCAAGTTCCAGGTCGACCTCGAGACCGGTGAGCTGGGCGAGCGCAACGGCGCCTACGTCACGAACGTCGAGCACAAGATGGGCCTCAAGGTGTCCACGACCTGCGAGGTCACCTTCGGCCAGAACGGCACCCCGGCCGTCGGCACCCTGCTCGGCGACGTGCACGACGGCATCGCCCAGATGTTCAAGGTCATCGAGAACGCCCGCATGTTCGTCGGTACCAAGGCCATCGCGACCCTGTCGACCGGCTACCTCAACGCGCTGGAGTACGCCAAGGAGCGCGTGCAGGGCTCCGACATGACCAACCCGGCCAAGGACGCCCCGCGCGTCACCATCACCCGCCACCCCGACGTGCGCCGCTCGCTCATGCTGCAGAAGGCCTACTCCGAGGGCCTGCGCGCCCTCGTGATCTACACCGCCACGCAGCAGGACACCCTCGCGATGGCCCAGGGCGGCGACCCCGGCGCGGAGCTCCCCGAGGGCGACGACGCCGCACGCCTGGCCATGAAGGTCAACGACCTGCTCCTGCCCATCGTCAAGGGCGTCGGATCCGAGCGCGCCTGGGTGCTGCTGGGCACCGAGTCCCTGCAGACCATCGGCGGCTCGGGCTTCCTGCAGGACTACCCGATCGAGCAGTACGTCCGCGACGCCAAGATCGACACCCTCTACGAGGGCACCACCGCGATCCAGGGCCAGGACTTCTTCTTCCGCAAGATCATCCGTGACAAGGGCACCGCCCTGGCCAAGGTCGCCGAGGAGATCCAGGCGTTCGCCGAGAACGGCCCCGAGGCGCTGGCCGAGGAGCGCGTGCAGCTCGGCAAGGCGCTCGAGTCCGTCCAGGGCATCCTCGGCTACATGGCCGGCGAGCTGATGGACTCCGACCCGCGCAAGGACGGCGACGTCCGCAACGTCTACAAGGTCGGCCTCAACACCTCGCGCCTGCTGCTCGCGGCGGGCGACCTGGTCGTCGGCTGGCTGCTCCTGCGTCAGGCCGAGGTCGCCCAGGCGGCGCTCGACGCCGGCGCGTCCGGCAAGGACCAGGATTTCTACACCGGCAAGGTGGCGGCGGCCTCGTTCTTCGCCAAGACCGTGCTGCCGCAGCTGCGCTCGCAGATGGTCATCGCGCAGATGACGGACCTGTCGATCATGGACGTGCCCGAGGCGGCCTTCTGAGCCGACGCTCCCGTATGGCGTGAAAGACCGCCCGCCGCCTCGCGAGTCCTCGCGAGGCGGCGGGCGGCTCGGCATACAGGGCCTGGATCGCGCGCCGCCTCAGAGTCGGCAGAGCGCCCCAACACTCGGACCTACCTCAGGTAGTCACACTCGCCGGGGTTGGCACGCCAGGCGAGTGTGACTACCTGAGGTAGGTGTGACGAAGGCGGGTCGATGTGCCTAGCCGCGGTGGGGCTGCAGGGCGGCGCCCACGAGACCGGCCGCCAGGGTCGCGCCCGACGCCGGGTCGATCACCAGGAAGGCACCGGTGGCCCGGTCGTCGAGGTAGTCGTCGACCGCGACGGGCTCGGCCAGCCGCAGCTCGACCCGCGCGATGTCGTTGAGCTGCACCGGGGCTCCCGGCGCGACCCACGTGAGCGAGTCGACGTCCCAGTGGTCGCCGACGGTCGTCAGGATGCCGCGGGTGGTGCGGGTGCCGGCCTTGACCAAGACCCGCTGCCCGGCGGACGCCGGGCGCTCGTCGAGCCAGCACACCGTGCCCGAGATCTCTTGCACCGCACGGGGCCTCGACGCGACCGTGGACAGCACGGAGCCGCGCCCCACGTCCAGCTCGTCGCGCAGCCGCACGGTCACCGACTCTCCGGCGCCGGCGACCTGCACGGAGCCGGCCGGGGTGTCGATGCCCGTCACGACGCTCGTGAGTCCGCCTGGCGTCACGGTGATCTCGTCACCGACGGCGACCCGGCCGGACGCGATCCGCCCGCCAAGCCCGCGGTAGTCCGGGTGCTCGGCGGTCCGCGGACGGATCACCAGCTGCACGGGCAGGCGCAGGGGGCGGTCGATCTCGGCCGCCGCGTCGTCGAGGTCCTCCAGCAGGGTGAGCAGCGGCGGCCCGGCATACCAGCGGGCGACCCCCTCGGAGCCGACCGGCTCGGTGCTCACGACCCCCTCGCCCGTGAGCGCCGAGATCGGCACGATGCGGACGTCGCCGAGACCGAGGCGGGTGGCGATGTCGGCGACCTCGCGGGCCACCTCCTCGAACCTCCCCTGGTCCCAGGCGATCGCGTCCATCTTGTTGAGCGCCACCACGACGTGCGGCACCCCGAGGAGGGCCATGACGGCGAGGTGTCGCCGGGTCTGCGGCAGGACGCCGTTGCGGACGTCGACCAGCACCAGCGCGGCGTCCGCGGTGGAGGCGCCGGTGACGGTGTTGCGGGTGTACTGCGTGTGACCCGGGGTGTCGGCCAGCACGAAGCTGCGCCGCGGCGTCGTGAAGTAGCGGTAGGCCACGTCGATGGTGATGCCCTGCTCGCGCTCGGAGCGCAGACCGTCGGTCAGCAGCGCCAGGTCGACCTGCTCCGAGCCGCGACGGCGGCTCGCGGCCTCGATGGCGTCGTAGGTGTCGGCGAGGATCGACTTGGTGTCGTGGAGCAGCCGGCCGACCAGGGTGGACTTGCCGTCGTCGACCGACCCCGCGACGACCAGCCGCAGCTGGCGACGCGTGGCCGAGATCTCGTCGATGACCCCGGTCGCGTCATACGTGCTCGTGCCCATCAGAAGTAGCCCTCTCGCTTGCGGTCCTCCATGGCGGCCTCGGAGAGGCGGTCGTCGGCGCGGGTCGCGCCACGCTCGGTGAGCCGGCTGATCGACACCTCGGCGATCACGTCGGCGATCGAGACGGCCGTGGACTCCACGGCGCCCGTGCACGATCCGTCCCCGACGGTGCGGTAGCGCACGGTGCGGCGCTCGACCGTCTCGCCCTCGCGGGGCCCGCCCCACGGGCCGCTCGTCATCCACATCCCGTCGCGGGCGTAGACGTCGCGGTCGTGCGCGTAGTAGATCGACGGGAGCTCGACGCCCTCGCGCTCGATGTAGTGCCACACGTCGAGCTCGGTCCAGTTGGACAGCGGGAAGACGCGGGTGTGCTCGCCCGGCGCGTGGCGCCCGTTGTAGATCTGCCACAGCTCGGGGCGCTGCGTGCGCGGGTCCCAGCCGCCGAAGGCGTCGCGGATCGAGAAGACGCGTTCCTTGGCGCGGGCGCGGTCCTCGTCGCGGCGCGCCCCGCCGAGGACGGCGTCGAACTTCTCGGCGTTGATGGAGTCGAGCAGCGGGATGGTCTGCAGCGGGTTGCGGGTGCCGTCGGGGCGCTCGGTCAGGCGGCCGTCGGCGATCCACTCCTCGACGTGCGCCACGACCAGCTGCAGCCCGTGCTCGGCGACGATGCGGTCGCGGAACTCGATGACCTCGGGGAAGTTGTGCCCCGTGTCGACGTGCAGCAGCGTGATCGGCAGCGGAGCCGGCGCGAGCGCCTTGAGCGCCAGGTGCAGGAGCACCGCGGAGTCCTTGCCGCCGCTGAACAGCAGGGCGGGCCGGTCGAACTCGGCCACCACCTCGCGGATGATCTGGATGCCCTCGGCCTCGAGGGAGTCCAGCGTCGTCAGCGTCCGCGGCGTCGTGGTCAGGGTGGTCGTCATCGCAGCCCCTTGTCGGTGAGCAGGGTCCGGAGGGCGGAGACGCTCTCCGTCAGCTCCTGGTCGGTCGTGTCCAGCCGTATGTCGGGAGCCACCGGCGGCTCGTAGGGGTCGCTGACACCCGTGAGGGTGGTGACCTCGCCACGGGCGGCGGCGGCGTAGAGCCCCTTGACGTCGCGGCGCGCGCACTCGTCCACGGGGGTCGCGACGTGGGCCTCGAGATAGGTCACACCCGCCGCCTCGTGGTCGGCGCGGACCGCGGCGCGCGTGTCGGCATACGGCGCGATCACCGGCACGAGCGCGACGACACCGTTGCGGGCGAGCAGCCGCGCGACATAGGCCACACGCTGCACGTGCGTGTCCCGGTCCTCGCGCGAGAAGCCTAGTCCCGCAGACAGGTTGGTGCGGATCTCGTCGCCGTCCAGCACCTCGACGCGTCGGCCGTCGGCGCGCAGGTCGCTCGCGAGCGCCTCGGCGATCGTGGACTTCCCGGCGCCCGAGAGGCCGGTCAGCCAGACCGTCGCGCCACTCACAGCTGGATCCCGCACTCGATCTTGGCGGTGCCGCTCCAGCGGCCGGCGCGGGCATCCTCGCCGGGGGCGACCCGTCGGGTGCAGGGGGCGCACCCGATCGAGGGGTAGCCCTGGTCGAGCAGCGGGTTGCGGACGACGTCGTGGCGCTCGGCGTACTCCGCGACGTCCTGGTCGGACCAGGACGCCAGCGGCGCGACCTTGACGATGAGCCGGCGCTCGTCGAAGCCGATCACCGGGGTGTCGCGGCGGGTCGGCGACTGGACGCGGCGCACGCCGGTGGCCCAGGCCTCGAGCTCGCCGAGGGCGTCGTCGAGGGGATGGGTCTTGCGCAGGGCGCAGCACAGGTCGGGGTCGCGGTCGTGCAGGGCGACGCCATGCTCCGCGTCCTGCTCGGGGACGGTCTGGGCGGGCGTCAGCGTGATGACGTCCAGCCGCGTGCGGCGCACGGTCTCGTCGCGGGTCGCCAGGGTCTCGGGGAAGTGGTAGCCGGTGTCCAGGAAGTACAGCCGGGTGCCCGGCGCCACCTGGTCGACCAGGTGCCCCAGGACGCCGTCCTGCATCGACCCGGCGACGGCCCAGCTCTCCCCGAACTCACCCGCGGCCCAGGCGACCACGTCGTGGGCGGAGAGGGTCTCGAGGTGGGCGGCGTCGCGCTCGACCAGCTCGCGCAGCTCCTGCTCGGAGCGCAGGGTGGTCACGCTCATGAGACGACTCCTTCGTGCGACAGACCGACGAACCGGACGACGAAGACGCGCGTGCAGTCCAGGCACCGCCAGGCGCCGCGGGGCTCCTCGACGGGGCGCAGGTCCTCCTCGGCGCAGTAGGGGCAGTGCATGACGGCCGCCCGCTGGGCGCCGTCCGCCCCGGGGACGTGCGAGCCCGCACTCACGACAGGGCCTCGTCGTCCACGCGGATCGTCCACTGGGCGAAGGTCTCGTCGTCCTGGCGGTCGGCGACGTACCGCCGCACGACGCGCTCGACGTAGTCGCCGAGGTCGGCCTCGGTGACCTTGTGGCCCCGGATCTTGCGGCCGAAGCCGGCCTCGGCACCGAGCTGGCCACCGAGGTGGACCTGGTAGCCGGGGACCCGGTTGCCGTCGCCGTCGCGCACGATCTGGCCCTTGAGGCCGATGTCGGAGGTCTGGATCCGGGCGCACGAGTTGGGGCAGCCGTTGAGGCTGATCCCGACCGGCTGGCCGAGCTCGGGCTCGATGTCGGCCAGCCGCACCTCGAGGTCCTCCACCAGCGAGGTGGCGCGGTCCTTGGTGTCGACGATGGCGAGCTTGCAGAACTCGATGCCGGTGCAGGCCATGGTGCCGCGGCGCCAGGCGCTCGGGCGGGCGGGCAGACCCAGCGCGTCCAGGTCGGTGACCAGGGCCTCGGCCTGCGCGGGGTCGACGTCGAGGACGACGACCTTCTGCAGCGGGGTGAAGGCGATGCGCCCGCCGCCGTGCCGCTCGACGGCGTCGGCGAGACCGCGCAGGGTGGTGCCGCGGACGCGGCCGACGGTCGGGGTGACGCCGACGTAGACGCGGCCGTCCTTCTGCTCGTGGATGCCCACGTGGTCGATCGGCTCGCGGGGCGCCTCGGCAGCGGGGCCGTCGACGAGCGCGCGGTGGAGGTACTCCCCCTCGAGGACCTCGCGGAAGCGCTCGGCGCCCCAGTCGGCCATGAGGTACTTCAGGCGGGCGCGGTTGCGCAGGCGGCGGTAGCCGTAGTCGCGGAAGATCGCGCAGACGCCCTCCCACACCTCGGGGATCTCGTCCAAGGGGACCCAGGCGCCGAGGCGCTGGGCGAAGTGGGCGCTGGTGGACAGGCCGCCGCCGACGAGCAGGTCGAAGCCCGGGCCGTGCTCGGGGTGCACCACGCCGACGAAGGACACGTCGTTGATCTCCGGCACGGTGTCCCACTGCCAGGAGATCGCGGTCTTGAACTTGCGCGGCAGGTTGGACAGCTCGGGGTTGCCGATGTAGCGGCGCTTGATCTCGAGGATCGCGGGCGTCGGGTCGACGAGCTCCGCCGCGGCGATGCCGGCGACGGGCGAGCCGAGGATGGCGCGGGGCACGTCGCCGCACGCCTCGGTCGTCGACATCCCGACCTCCTCGAGGGCGTTCCAGATCGCGGGGACGTCCTCGATGCGGACCCAGTGCAGCTGGATGTTCTGCCGGTCGGTGACGTCCGCGGTGCCGCGCCCGTAGCGCTCGGACACGTCGGCGATGGCCCGCAGCTGCGGCAGCGTGAGCGCCTGGCCGTCGACGCGGATGCGCATCATGAAGTACTCGTCGTCGAGCTCGTGCGGCTCGAGCGTGGCAGTGCGGCCGCCGTCGATGCCGGGACGACGCTGGGTGTAGAGCCCCCACCAGCGGAAGCGACCGCGCAGGTCGTCCGACGGGATGGACGCGAAACCCTCACGGGCATAGGTCTGCTCGATGCGCTCGCGCACAGCCAGCGGATCCTCGGCGGCCTTGAACTCCTCGTTGTGGTTGAGGGGCTCGCGGTGCCCGAGGGCCCACTGGCCCTCGTTGTCCCCGCCGGCGCGGGGCCGAGCGGCACGCGTGGTGGTGGTCGTCATCTGGGGTCCTCTCCGGCGGTATGCCGAGGCGGGTCGTCGCTGGGCGGGCCGGGGGTCCGGCGGTGCGGGGACGACCGGGGTGAGGGTCGTCGTGCGTGTGTAGTGGCGGTCGCCCGCGTCGGGCCGCCGTGGGTCGGTCGTGGGGCGTCTCGTGGGGCGTGGAGAGATGCGCTCAGCGACCGCGACAGCTCGTCGCACCCAGCCGGCACAGGTCGACGTGACGTCGCGTCACGGCGTGGAACTCGGTGCTGGCCATGACACGACCATGCCACAGCGGGAACCGCGATGCATAACGAGACCGTCCCTCACCGATAATTTCTCATTATGCGAGAGGGGGAGGCGCCCAGCGGGTCCTCCGCCGCGCGACAGGCGCCTCGGCTACCGTGTCGCAATCCCGCACCCCCCATCCCGCAACCCGCAGCCCGCAACCCGCAGCCCGCAGCCCCCAGCCCCCAGCCCGCAACCCGCAACCAGGAGAAGCACCATGCTCGACACGATCGACGGCCTCCCCGTCCACGCCCTCGTCGTGCACGTCGTCGTGGTGGTGGCTCCGTTGACGGCGCTGCTCGCCGTCGTCTACGCCATCGCCCGGCGTCGGCGGGCCGGCCTGCGTCTCCCCCTCGTCGTCGGCGCCGTGGTTACCGGGGCCTGCGGCTGGGTCGCGGGCCAGTCCGGGCACCGCCTCGAGGCCAGGGTCACCGGCGGCAGCCCGCCCAACGAGCTGCTGCAGCGGCACACGCAGGCCGGTGAGCTGCTGCAGCCGGCCTGCGTCGCGTTCATGGTGCTCGTGCTGGTCGCGGTGGCCGTGCTGAGCCGGCTCGACGGCGGCACCCACGGAACCGCTCACGCCGACGGGCCCGACGGGCAGGCCCGCACGCCGGAGAGGTCGGCCGGGCAGCGCCTGCTCGCCGGAGCCCTGGCGGGACTGCTCGTGCTGGCCGCCGCCGCCCTGACCTCCCAGACCGTCGTCACCGGTCACGCCGGCACCAAGGCGGTCTGGAGCAGCATCGTCGGCTGAACCCCAGGCGGGGCCGAGCGTCAGGCGTCAGGCGAGGGAGTTGGCCTTGAGCCACTCGTTCGCGACGTCCTCGGGCTTCTTGTGGTCGACCGAGACCTTCTTGAGCATGTCCGTCAGCCCCTGGGTGTCGAGCTTGGCCGAGACCGCGTTGAGCGCGTCCTTGCCCTTGGCGTCGAGCTTGCCCTTGACCGCGAGGGGCAGGACGTTCTGCGCGGCGAAGAAGTTCTGCGGGTCCTGCAGGACCTGGAAGTCGTTGACCTGGATGGCCGGGTCGGTGGTGAAGATGTTGGCCATGTCCACCTGGCCGTTCTTGAGGCCCTGGACGGCGAGCGGCCCGCCGGCGTCGAGCTTGCGGAACTGCTTGAACTTCAGACCATAGGTCTTCTCCAGCCCCGGGATGCCGTAGGAGCGCGACTGCCACTCGGCGGGCCCGCCGATCGTCAGCTGCTCGGACTTGCCCTTGAGGTCGGCGATCGACGTGACCCCCAGCTCCTGGGCCTTGGCCCTGGTCATCACCACGGCATCCTTGTCCTCGGCCTTGGCGGGCTCGAGGACCTCCAGGTGCGAGGGCAGCCCGGCCTTGAGCTCGGTGATGATGCCGGCGGAGTCGTTGGCCTTGGCGTCCTTGTTGAAGTAGCGGTCGATGGCGCCGGAGTACTCCGGGATGACGTCGATCGAGCCGTCCTTGAGGGCGGGGATGTAGGTCTCGCGCGAGCCGATGCCGAGGCGCGTGTCGACCTGGACGCCCTTGGCCTTGAGGGCCCCGGCATACAGCTCGGCGAGCAGCTTGGACTCGGGGAAGTCGGCCGAGCCGACGGTGACGCCGCCGCCCGAGCCGCCGGCGGCGGCGGTCGACGAGGAGCTCGTGGCGAGGGGGTCGCCGCCGCCGCCCCCGCAGGCGGACAGCCCGAGGGCGAGGACGACGCCCGTGGCCAGGGTGAGGGTGGTGCGCGTCATGGTGGTCTCCTCCAGGTGGGTCACGCCGCGGGCGCGGTCGTGCGGTCGGTGGTGGTTGGGGTGGCGTCCGAGGTGGTGCCCTCGGACGGGTCCGACGGCCGTATGCCGCCCCGGCCCGCCCGGTCGCGCCGTGAGGTCGTCGCGCCGGTGAGCCCCCGCGAGACGACGAGTCGCTGGACGAGGGTCAGGACCAGGTCGACGGCGAGGGCGAGCAGCGCGACGAGGATGCCGCCGCCGGCCATCTGGGCGTAGTCGCGGGCCGCCTGCCCGTCGATGAGGTAGCGCCCGAGGCCGCCGATGGACACGGTGGCGGCGATCGTCGCGGTGGCGATGACCTGCATGGTCGCCGAGCGGAGCCCGGACATGATGAGCGGCATCGCGCACGGGACCTCGACCTGGCGCAGGACCTGCGCGCCCGTCATACCCATGCCCTTGGCGGCGTCGCGGGCCGCGGGGTCGACCTGCTCGACGCCGCTGTAGGTGCTGGCGAGGATCGGCGGGATGGCCAGCACGACCAGGACGAGGACCACGGGGACGAGGAAGGCGGCGTCGCCCTGCAGGCGTGGGCCCAGCAGGATGATCGCGAGGAAGAGCAGGCCGAGGGTGGGGATCGAGCGGGCGCCGTTGAGCAGGTTGACGACGGCGACCTTGCCCTTGCCGGTGTGCCCGATCCACAGACCGAGGGGTATGGCGATCAGGGCCGCGAGCAGGACGGTCAGCGCGGTGTAGGCGAGGTGCTCGACGATGCGGGTGGGGATGCCTTCGGGCCCGGACCAGTGGGTGGGGTCGGACAGCCAGCCGAGGAGCGAGGAGATCATGCGCGTGCCTCCGCCCCGCGGCGCCAGGGCGTGAGGGCCCGGGCGACCAGGTTGATGACCAGGTCGAAGAGGAAGGCCAGCAGGACGCACGCGACGATCCCGACGACGATCGGGTCCATGAAGCCGGTGGAGAAGCCGTCGGTGAACAGGGTGCCGAGCTGGGGCATCCCGATGAGGGCGGCCACGCTGACGATGGACACGTTGCTGACGGCGGCGACGCGCAGGCCGCTCGCGATGACTGGCACGGCCAGCGGCAGCTCGACGGTGAGCAGCCGGCGCACGCGCCCGATGCCCATGGCCGTCGCGGCCTGACGGACGTCGTCGGGCACCGAGGACAGGCCGTCGACGACCGTGCGCACGAGCAGGGCGACGGTGTAGAGGGTCATCGCCACGACGACGTTGACCGGGCTGATGATCTGGGTGCCGAGGATCAGCGGCATGAGGATGAACAGCGCCAGGGAGGGGATGGTGTAGAGCAGGCCCGAGCCGATGACCAGGGGCTGTCGCACCCATCCGTAGCGGGTCGCGAGCCAGCCGAGCGGCAGCGCGACGAGCAGCCCGATGATCAGCGGCACGCCGGACAGCCAGACGTGCTGCAGGGCGAGCTGCAGGATGTCGGTCAGGTTGTCCCGCGCCCAGGTCATCCCAGGCCCTCCTCGACGGGCGACGCCGTGACGGGATCTGCGTCCGGCCGCGACGCGTCCGGCTGCTGCCGCTGGATCTGCGCCAGGACGTCCTGGGCGAGCACGGTGCCGACGAAACGACCGTCGGCGTCGGCGATGACGCCCTTGCCCGTCGGCGAGGACAGGGCCGCGTCGAGGGCGGCGCGCAGCGTGCCACCCTCGCGCCCGACGGTCCCGCCGCGGTGCAGCAGGGTGCGGTCGAGCGTGCCCCGCACGGCCTCGACCCGGACCCAGCCCTGCGGCCGGCCGTCCTCGTCGAGGGCCAGCACCCACGGCTCGCCGGCCGCGACCTCGCGGAGCCGCCCGGCGGAGTCGCCGACGCGGACGGTGGGCTCGTCGAGCAGGGGCAGGCGCGGGGCCTTCTGGAAGGCCAGGCCGCGGTAGCCGCGGTCGCGCCCCACGAAATCGGCCACGAAGTCGTCGTGCGGGTCGCGCAGCAGCCGCTCGGGGGTGTCCAGCTGGGCCAGGGTGCCCCCGACCCGGAGCACCGCGATCTGGTCACCGAGCTTGACGGCCTCGTCGATGTCGTGGGTGACGAAGACGATGGTCTTGCCGAGCTCGTCCTGCAGGCGCAGGAACTCGTCCTGCAGCTGCTCGCGCACCACGGGGTCGACGGCGCTGAACGGCTCGTCCATCAGCATGACCGGAGGGTCGGCCGCCAGGGCGCGGGCCACCCCCACGCGCTGCTGCTGGCCGCCGGACAGCTGCGCCGGGTAGCGCCGGGCCAGGTCCGGGTCGAGCCCCACGACCTCGAGCAGCTCCATCGCTCGCGTCCGGGTGGCGGCCTTGTCGCTGCCGAGCAGCCGCGGCACCGTCATGACGTTGTCGAGGATCGTGCGGTGCGGGAACAGGCCGGCGTGCTGGATGACATAGCCGATGCCGCGCCGCAGCTCGTCGGGGTTCATCGACCCGGTGTCCACGCCGTCGATCGTGATGGTGCCGCTGGTCGGCTCGATCATTCGGTTGATCATCCGCAGGCTCGTCGTCTTGCCGCAGCCCGAGGGCCCGACGAACACCGTGATGCGGCCGGTCGGTGCCTCGAGGGTCAGCCCACCGACGGCCGTGGTGCCGCCCGGGAAGGTCTTGGTCACGCTGTCGAAACGGATCATGCCGAGAGGCTTCCTGACGTGAGGGGACGCGCGTTGGGCAACCGTACCCACCAGCCGGGCCGCGGTGCGTCCTAGCGCGCGGTGAGCGCGTCGTCGGCCTGGCGGGTCCGCGCGGCCCTCGCGGCCCTCGCGGCGACCATGTGCCCGGCGGCGCGGACGGCATACAGTCCTGGTGTGCGCACGCGAGGAGTGGTCCTGGCCGTCGAGGCCCTCCTCGACGTCCCCGGCGCGACCGCCCGCGCGGTGTCGATCGAGGGTCTTTCCGTCGGGCACCCTCGCTACGAGCGCCCCCTCCCTGGCGAGGGTGCCGTCGAGCGGCTCGGGGCCGCACGGGACGGGACGATCCAGCCGTATGCCGACGCCCGGCCGGCCCTCGACCACCTCCTGGCGGCGGGGATCCGGGTCGCGGTGCTGGTGCGGCGCGAGGACCCCGTCCTGCGCAGAGGGCTCGAGCGGCTCGCCCTCGACGAGCGGGGCGACCACCGGGTCCTGGTCCTCGGGCCGGACGACCTGGCCGGACCGGTCGCCGGACCAGCAACCGGATCAGCCGCGGCATCCGGCCTCTGCCGCGCGGCCTGCGCAGCCCTCGGCACCCGCCTCGACGAGACCGTCGTGGTCGGCGACGCCCCTCTCGTGCAGGGCGCCCTGCAGGCCGGCCTGCGGGCCGTGTGGATCGACCGGGTCGACCGCCGCGAGCTCGAGGACGTCCCCACCATCCCGGCGCTGGACTCCCTCCCGACCGCGCTGGCCCTGGACTGACCGGATCGATCGGCCCAGCGAGACCACCCGCACAGGACATCGATCGACGCGGCGCTAGCAGCGGGGGATCTAGTCCGAGTCAGTGGGTATGCAGGCGACATCGAGGTCCCGCGATCCGCGGGCCCGCCAGCGCTCAAGCCCCGGGCGTTCGCCACCAGCAGGTCATCACACCCCACGAGAGGGGCTGCCATGTCGAACCCCACGTTCGATTCCCGCACCACCGGCTCCGAGCCGTCCACCAAGGACGTCGCCGCCGACGAGGCCAAGAACGTCGCCGGCACCGCCCAGCAGGGCGGCCAGCAGGTCGCCGACACCGCCAAGGTCGAGGCCCAGCAGCTGGCGGGCGAGGCCAAGGGCCAGGCCCAGGACCTCTTCCACCAGGTGCGCTCCGAGGCCACCACCCAGATCTCCGGCCAGCAGCAGCGCCTGGCCGGCTCCCTGCGCACCATCTCCGGCGAGCTGGACCAGATGGCCCACGGCGCGGACACCGCGACCGCGTCCGGTCTCGTCTCCCAGGCCGCCGGCACCGTCGACCAGGTCGCCGGCTGGCTCGAGAACCGCGAGCCCGCGGACGTCCTCGACGAGGTCCGCCGCTACGCCCGCCGCAACCCCGGCACCTTCCTGGCCGGCGCCGCCCTGCTCGGCCTGATCGGCGGCCGTCTGACGCGTGGCCTGCAGGCCGACGCGCAGCGCAACGAGGCCTACGACGCGCGCTACGACACGCAGCGCCGCTCCTACGGCTACGTCGAGACCACCGCCCCGCGCGCGGGCTACGTCGAGACCACCTACCCCGAGGGCACCCGCGTCGGCGCCCAGGACTACGCCCGCGACGGCTACGGCACCGAGGTCTACGACCAGGAGGTCACCACGACCACCTACGCCCCCGAGACGACCACCTACGTCGAGGGCCGTGGCGACGAGCGCCCCGGAGCGGGTGACCTGCGCCGATGACCCAGTTCGACAACTCGCACGGCGCCACCGCCGCAGGCGCGGACCCGTCCCCGCGGGAGCCGCTCGCCCCGGGCGACGTCCGGCCCGCGGAGCCCCTCGAGGGCTCGCACCAGACGTACGAGAAGGGTGAGCTCTCCGCCGTCGGAGCCCTGCTCGGTGACATCGCCAACGACATGACGACGCTCCTGCGCCAGGAGGCCGCCCTCGCCAAGCTCGAGGTGCAGCAGTCGGCCAAGTCCGCCGGCAAGGGCGTGGGACTCCTCGGCGGGGCCGGGGTGGCAGGCCACTTCGTCCTGCTGTTCCTGTCCATCGCCCTGTGGTGGGGCCTCGGCACGGCGATGGACAACCACGTCCTCTCCGCGCTGATCGTCGCCGCCATCTGGGCCGTGATCGCCGCCGTCCTGGCCTCCATGGGCCGCAAGGACCTCAAGAACGTCAACGGAGCACCGCGCACGATCGAGACCGCCAAGCAGGTCCCCGATGCGCTCAAGGGAAACGAGAACCGCGCATGAGCTACGACAACACCCCCACCAGCAGCAACGACCCCGAGCAGCTGCGCCGCGAGATCGAGCGCACCCGGGGCAACCTCAGCCAGAACGTCAACGCCCTCGGTGAGGCCGTCGACCCGAGCAACGTCGCCAAGCGTCAGGCCGAGAAGGTCCAGGACCGCGTCGTCGGCGCCGGCCGCGGCATCAAGGAGCGGATCATGGGTTCGAACGACGACGAGTACTACGGCGCCGACGGTCGCCGTCGCTACTACGCCGACGACACCCACCAGTCGGGCCCCGGCGTCGGCCAGCGCCTGAGTGAGACCGGCGACCGCGTGTCGGGGGCCGCCTCCGACGCGGGTGACCGCGTCCGCGACGCTGCCGGCACCGCGCGCGACAACCTCGAGCAGGCCCCGGCCGTGGCGCGCCGCAAGACCCGCGGCAACCCGATGGCCGCCGGCCTGATCGCGCTCGGCGCGGGCTGGCTCGTCGGCTCCCTCCTCCCGGTCTCGGAGCGTGAGCGCGAGCTCGCCGTCCGCGCCAAGGAGGCGGCGCAGGACAAGGGCCAGCCCCTCGTCGAGGGCGCCAAGTCCGTCGCCCAGGACGCCGCCGACAACCTCAAGGCCCCCCTGCAGGAGGCCGCCGAGTCGCTCAAGGAGAGCGCCCAGGAGAGCGTCGACAAGGTCAAGGGCGAGGGCCAGGACGCGGCCCAGGAGGTCAAGGCTCAGGCCCAGGACTCCAAGGACAACGTCCAGCAGAAGCAGAAGAACAGCTGATCGCAGCACGCTGAGCACCACCTAGCAACGCTGAGCAGCACCCAGCAGCAGCTAGCAATACTGAGCAGCACCGAGGGGTGGGTCCGGGCCTGACGGCCTGGCCCACCCCTCGGTCATGCCTGCACCTCGTATGACGGAGGCGCGGGTCCCGGCATACGGGCTAGTTCTTGCCCTTGCTGGCCTTGCTGTGCCTGCCCTTCTTGGCGTCCTTGCTGGACTTGTCGTCCTTGCTGCGCTTGCTGCCCTTGTCGTCGTCGACCAGCGAGGCCGCGTGGTCCGGCACGTATCGCTGCAGGTCGCGCGGCGGCCGCTCGTAGCCCTTGGCCTTGGGCCGCACCGGGATCGTGACCTCCGGCGGGTCGATGTGGAGGTAGGGGATCGAGTCGAGCAGGTGCTTGATCACGTTGAGCCGCGAGCGCTTCTTGTCCTCGGACTCGACCACGTGCCAGGGCGAGCTGGGCAGGTCGGTGTGGGCGAACATCTGGTCCTTGGCCCGGGAGTAGTCCTCCCAGCGCGTGATCGACTCGAGGTCCATGGGCGACAGCTTCCAGCGCCGCATGGGGTCACCGAGGCGGGAGCGGAAGCGCTTCTCCTGCTCGACGTCGGACACGCTGAACCAGTACTTGCGCAGGATGATCCCGTCGTCGAGGAGCATCTGCTCGAAGACCGGGCACTGCTGCAGGAAGCGTTGGTACTCCACCTCGGTGCAGAAGCCCATGACCCGCTCGACGCCGGCCCGGTTGTACCAGCTGCGGTCGAAGATCACGATCTCGCCGGCGGCGGGCAGGTGCTCGACGTAGCGCTGGAAGTACCACTGGGTCCGCTGGCGCTCGGTCGGCGCGGGCAGGGCCGCGACCCGCACGGTGCGGGGGTTGAGGTACTGCGTGATGCGCTTGATCGCCGAGCCCTTGCCGGCCGCGTCCCTCCCCTCGAAGACGATCACGACCCGGTTGCCGGTCTGCTTCACCCACTGCTGCATGGTGACGAGCTCGGACTGCAGTCGCTCCAGCTCGTCCTCGTAGGCCTTGGAGGGGAGCTTGGGCGGCTTGGTGGCGTGGGCCTCGGGGTTGTTTCCGGTGGACTTCTGCGTCATCTGCCCATTATCCCGGCGATCAGTAGCGGTCGCGCGGCAGGGTCGTGTCGTGGTGCTCGATGATCGCGTCGTGACGGGTGTGGCGGCGCTGCTGGTTGATGATCAGCGACAGCACGAGCGACAGCGCGCCGGCGCCCATCAGGATGAGGCCGATCATGCCGAGGTCGATGCTCGGGATCGCGTCCTGGACCGCGAACTTCAGGACCGCGCCGACCACGAGGAGAAAGATGCCGAGGCCGATGCCCATGGGGTGCTCCGTAACGTCCGGCCCCGTCCGGGTGACGGGGCGATGAGCCCATTACGTACCCTTTGGGTTGTCATTCGTCACTCATCGTCAACACGTTCACCCTTTTAGCGGTCACGTGCCGCGCAGATCGAGCCTGAGCTCGGTCGTCGCCCCGTCCACGAGGACGACCGGGATCCCCCAGTCCTGCTGATACAGATGGCAGGCCGCGTGCTCGGGCACCTCGCCGGTGACCGGGTCGCCGTCGCAGGCCGCGGCCCGGACCGAGACGTGCAGGATGCCGTCGCCCACCCGGGGGTCGAGGTGCAACCGCCGGGTCAGCCCCTGGGCCGTGCCCGAGCCCTCGCGCAGCAGCGCCTCGGGTGAGCTCGACACCATCAGCTGCGTCGGGTCGCCCCAGCGCAGGTCGAGCTTCTGCCCCGTCGGGGGCACGAAGTCCACCACCAGGTCGACCTCGCCCGGGGCGATCTCGGTGCGGGGCCGCTGGGTGGTGTGCGCGAGACCGTCGACCCGGCGAGCCACCGGCGGTATGCCGATCCGCTCGATCCGGTGCGCCGCCGACTCGACGACCAGCAGGGTCTCGTCGTCGTCCACGAGGACGTCGCTCGGCTCGGCCAGGTCGCCGAGCAGCGTCGACACCTCGCCGCTCGCGGGGTCGTAGCGGCGCACCGCGCCGTTGTAGGTGTCGGCGATCGCGACCGAGCCGTCCGGCAGGACGCTCACCCCGAGCGGGTGCTGCATCAGGGCCTGCGCGGCCGGCCCGTCGACGTGACCGAAGTCGAACAGGCCCTGCCCCACGACGGTCTCGACCTGGACGGCCGGGGCGAGATCCGCTGCTGCGACGGCACCCTGGCCGCCGGTCGGCGCCACGGTGACGCGGCGCAGCGCGGAGGTCTCGGAGTCGGCCACCCACAGGACCTCCCCGTCGGCGGAGACGGCGAGCCCCGACGGCTGCGCGAACCAGCAGTCGCCCCCATCCCCGTCCCGGATCCCCTCGGCCGAGGTGCCGGCCAGCACCTGGATCTCGTTGTCCGCCGGGTCGGCTCGCAGGTCGAGCGCCCAGAGCTGGTGGGTGCCGGCCATGGCCACGACGAGCCGATCCTGCCACCAGGCCAGGTCCCACGGGGTCGACAGGTCCTGCGCGAGCGCCGGTCCCCCGCCGGTGCGCTCGCGCAGCTGGGAGCCGGTGCCGGCGAGGGTGGTCCACTCCCCCGACGCCAGGTGCAGACCCCGCACCTGGTGGTTGACGCTGTCGGCGACCGCGACGTCCACGCCGGTGCGGGCAGCCACCTCGGGCGGCAGCAGCAGCACGCCCTGCGGCTCCGCGAGGGGCGGCTGGGCGGCATACCGCGTCTGCTCGGTCACGAGATCGGGTGCCAGCCGGACGATCTCGTGGTGCGCGGTGTCGGACACGAGCACCGAGCCGTCGTCGAGCCGGACCGCCTTGCCCGGGAAGCGCAGCGGCGAGGTGGGCGGCGGCGGGGCGACGTAGGGGCCGTCCCCGCGGCGCAGGGTCCCCTTGGCGTCGTGCTCGGCGAGCAGCTCGCGGACGAGGACCTCGAGGCCGTGGGCGTGGCCCTCGCCCGACATGGACGCGACGACATAGCCCTCGGGGTCGATGACGACGAGGGTCGGCCAAGCGCGCGCGGTGTAGGCCTGCCAGGTGACCAGGTCCGGGTCGTCGAGGACGGGGTGGTGCACGGCGTAGCGCTCGACGGCGGCGGCGAGCGCGTCGGGGTCGGCCTCGTGGACGAACTTGGGCGAGTGGACGCCGATCAGCACGAGGCTGTCGGCGAACTCCTGCTCCAGGGGCCGCAGCTCGTCCAGGACGTGCAGGCAGTTGACGCAGCAGAAGGTCCAGAAGTCGAGGACGACGACCTTGCCCCTCAGCTCGGCCAGGGTGACCTCGTGCCCTCCGGTGTTGAGCCACCCCCGGCCGACGAGCTCGGGGGCACGGACGCGGGCACGACGATCAGCCATGACACACAAACCTACCCCCGGTGAAGGCATCGACCGGCCTTCGTCCGCCAGGCTGATGCCTCTACCCCCGGCGGGTCTGGTCCTGGCCGGCGATCCGGCCCAGCCGCTCGTTGTAGGCCCGCAGCTCGGCGTCCTCGTCGCGCTCCGCCTCGCGGTCGTAGCGCCGAGACTCGCGCGAGTCCGAGCGCACCCAGTCCGCCACCACCAGCAGCGCCAGGATCATGGTGGGGAACTCACCGATCCCCCAGGCGATGGCGCCGCCGTCCTGCTGGTCCTGCAGGAGGTTCCAGCCCCAGCCGAGCTGCAGCGCCTCGTAGAAGGTGGGCGCGAGCAGCGTCGTCCCGGACATCAGCGCGATCCCGAACCACGCGTGGAACCCCAGTGTCCCCAGCAGCAGGACCAGGCGGCCCGGCGCCGGCCACTTGCGCGGGCCCGGGTCGACGCCGATCAGCACCCACGCGAAACCGTAGCCTGCCAGCACGAAGTGGACGACCATGAGCACGTGCCCGGTGTGGGTGCGCAGCGCGAGCTCGAACAGTGGCGTGAAGTAGAAGACGATCAGGCTCGCGTAGAAGTTGATCGCCGCCACCAGGGGGTTGGCCATGAACCCCACCCAGCGGGAGCCGAGGGCCGCGCTCAGCAGCTCGCGCAGCCCGAACGACCCGTCGTGCCGCGGCCTCAGGACGCGCAGCGCCAGCGTCGAGGGCGCGCCGAGGACCAGGAGCATCGGGACGCCCATCATCAGCGCCATGTGCATCGACATGTGCCACGAGAAGGACACCTTGCCGAGCACCCCGGGCCCGCCCTGCGTCGCGAGCAGGAAGATCGCGTGCCCGGCGAGCCAGGCCAGGGTGCGGGTGACGGGCCAGCGGTCGCCGCGCCGGTGCAGCACGCGCACCCCGTGCAGGTAGAGCCCGACGGCGATGAGCGACAGCGACAGCCACAGCCAGTCGACGCGCCACGTCGCCAGCCAGGACCAGCCCTGCGGCACGGCCGGCGCCGGGTAGCCCGTGAGCGACTCGGCCGCCGTGATGCCCGCCTGGACCTCGGGGACGGGCGGGGCCGACCGCGACAGGGCGACCCCGAGCCCGACGGCGAGCCCCATGACGGCGAGCTCGATGGCGGCGAACCGGGCGAACCCGGCGGCCAGGGCGGGGTTCTCCCGCAGGCGAGCGACATACGCGCGCCGTTGCCGCAGGCCGACCAGGGCGAGGGCCACGAGCAGGAGGACCTTGAGCACGATGAGCAGGCCGTATGCCGACGCGAGCCCCCGCCACGAGCCGACCCGCACGGCGGCGTTGAGCAGGCCGGACAGCGCGACGAAGCCCAACGACCAGGTCGCCACGTGGGAGTAGCGCTCGACGGTGACGCCCAGGTCCCGCCCGCGCAGGAGGGGCCGCAGGACGAGGATCCCCAGCAGGCCACCGAGCCACAGGACGGCGCCGAGCAGGTGGTACTGCAGCGACGTCACGGCCGTGTCGTGCGCGACCGACCCTGCGGCGTGACCCGCGAGGCCGAGGGGGAAGAGCGCGAGGAGGCCGAGGACGAGCATCCAGGCGAGGGTGTAGCGCGAGCGGCCCACGGCGGCGCCGGTGGTGACGACCATGCCGATGAGAGCCGAGACCACGGTGGCCCGGATGGCGTCGAAGCTCATCGCGAAGGCCCCGAACTGGTCCCCGAACTGCGGGTCCGTCGGGGACATGCCGGCGGCGTCGGCGAACGTGAGGACCACCCCGGCGAGCCCCGCGACGACCCAGATCATGCCGGTCAGGCTGGCCGCGCGGGCCGCCGTCACGCGCCGGGTCCCCTCGCGGTCGTCGGGCACCAGCATCGTGCCGACGAGGAGCAGGCCGACCGTGGCGGCGAGCGCGACGTCGTGGACGGCGCGGACCAGGGGCAGGCCCCAGCGGACCGAGGGGCCGGCGTCGCCGAGACCCGTCACGAGCTCGGTGAAGGCACCCGTCGCGAGCCCGCCGGCCAGCAGCGCGACCAGCGCCCCGACGAGAGGGACCGTCGCGATCACCGTGCGGGCCTCCCGAGAGTCGTCCCGGTGGGGCGTGGACGGGGACGCGACCTGGGTGCTGCTCACCCCTCCAGCCTAAGGCGACGCAGGGACGCGGTCGGCTCCGCCCGTCGTTAGGGTGGGGCCATGCCCATCCACCCGGCACCACCCACGGACCTGCCCGGCCTCGTCAACGCCTTCGCGCACACGGGACAGGCCGTCACCGACCTCGGACGCGGGCTCACCGACGAGCAGCTCGCGCTCCCGACCGACTGCCCCGGCTGGACGGTCAAGGACCACGTCTCGCACGTCGTGGCCGTCGAGTCCCACCTCGAGGGGCTGCCCGAGCCGCACGTGGACGTGCCCGGCTACGACCACGTCCGCAACGACCTCGGCCACTTCATGGAGGCCGGCGTCGAGGCGCGCCGCTCGCGCGCCGGCGTGGACGTCGTGCGCGAGCTGGAGTACGTCCTCGGCCGGCGGGTCGCGACCGTCGGCAGCCCGGGCCTCGAGCTCGACTCCATCGTCGCCGGCATGCAGGACCGTCCCACGACCATCGGCGAGCTGCTCCGCATGCGCACCATGGACATCTGGGTGCACGAGCAGGACATCCGCGCAGCCCTGGACGAGCCCGGCAACCTGGACTCCCCCGCGGCCGCGGTGTTCGTGGCGTCGGCGGTGCGGACCGTGCCCCAGGCCATCGCCCGTCGTGCCGAGGTGCCCATCGGCGACACGGTCATCCTCGAGCTCACCGGCCCCGTGACCGCGCGCATCGGGGTGCGGGTCGAGGACGGCACCGAGGAGGACCCGCGTCCGCACGGCGTCGTGCTCTTCGGCGGCGAGGGGGACCAGCAGTCGTCAGGCAACACCACGACGACCATGCGGGCCATCGACCCCAACACCCAGATCACCACGGCCAAGCTGTCCACCAGCGCGTTCGGACGCCTCGCCGCGGGCCGCCGCTCGGTCGACGAGGTGACCTACACCGTGGCCGGGGGCGACGAGGACGTGGCGCGGCGCGTGCTGGCCAGCCTGCGCTTCACCCCCTGACGCACGCCCACCCCTGAAGATCGTGAGGGTCTGGTCCAACATTCTTGGACCAGACCCTCACGATCATGGTGGAGGGTGTCGGCCGAGCGCTGTCGGTCGAGCTGTGTCGGCGGAGCGGCGTCGCGGAAGTTGAGGCTTCAGCAAATTAGTTGTATGCTGCAAGCAAATGAATACGCCACACCCTGCGCCTGAGCATCTCCTCGGCCCCTCCACCGATCTCGGTGCGAGCATGACGCGGGCGGCCAAGGCGTGCATCGTCCTCAAGCACATCTCCCCCCTCCCGATGTCCGGGATCGAGCATGCCGCGCTGCCCGTCCTCTTCGCCGCCCACGACCAGCCCCGACGGGTCTCCGACCTCGCCGCCGCCTGCCACCTCGACGTCTCGACCACCAGCCGTCAGGTCAGTGCCCTCACCGCGCTCGACCTGGTGACCAAGCAGGCGGACGACCGGGACCGCCGGGCCCAGGTCATCGCGATCACCGACACCGGTCGGGAGCTCGTCATACGACTGCGCGAGGAGCGCGCCGCCCGGTTCGCCCAGATCCTGCACGACTGGGACGCCCACGACATCCAGGCCCTCAGCGGCCTGCTCGACCGATATGCCGACGCCGTCGAGCGTCACCTGCACTCTCAAGGAGCCTGATGGCCAGCACCACCCCCGCCTCCCCGGCAGTGTCCGGGGAGCTCTCCCACAAGCAGATCGTCACGATCATCCTGGGCCTGATGGCCGGGATGTTCCTCGCCGCGCTCGACCAGAACGTCGTCGGCACCGCGATCAAGACCATCGCCGACGACCTCCACGGCCTGGACCAGCAGGTCTGGGTCACGACGGCCTACCTGATCACGTCGACGATCTCGACCCCGATCTACGGCAAGCTGTCCGACATCTACGGCCGCAAGCGCTTCTACCTCGCCGCCATCACGATCTTCGTCGCCGGCTCGCTGCTCTGCACGATCCCCCAGACGATGTACCAGCTGGCCGGCGCCCGCGCCGTGCAGGGCCTCGGCGCCGGTGGTCTCATGTCGCTGGCCCTCGCCATCATCGGCGACGTGGTCCCGCCGCGCGAGCGCGCCAAGTACCAGGGCTACTTCCTGGCCGTCTTCGGCACCTCGAGCGTGATCGGCCCGGTCCTCGGCGGGTTCTTCGCCGAGCGCGACTCCATCCTCGGCCTCGCCGGGTGGCGCTGGATCTTCTTCATGAACGTCCCGATCGGCCTGATCGCCTTCGCCGCCGTCATGGCGACGCTGCACCTCAACCACACCCCGCGCAAGGCCCGCATCGACTGGGCCGGGGCCACCACGATCATCGTCGGTCTGGTGCCGCTGCTCCTCGTCGCCGAGCAGGGCCGCACCTGGGGCTGGACCTCGGCCGCGTCCCTGGCCTGCTTCGCCATCGGCCTGGCCGGCATCGCGGCCTTCATCTGGTCCGAGGCGCGCGCCGGTGACGACGCCCTGATCCCCCTGCGCATCTTCCGCAACCGCACCATCGTCATCTCGCTCACCGGCGGCTTCGTCATCGGAGCCGGCATGTTCGGCGGCATGATGTCGATCCCGCTCTACCTCCAGATCGTGCACGGCTCGTCGCCCACCACGTCGGGTCTGCAGATGCTCCCCATGGTCGTCGGGATGATGCTGGCCTCGATCGTGTCCGGCCAGCTCATGAGCAAGACCGGACGCATCAAGATCTTCCCGCTGATCGGCGTGACGCTCATGACGATCGTCCTCTTCGCGCTGTCCCGCATCACCGCCGACAGCAGCCTCACCTGGGTCATGACGCTGATGTTCTTCTTCGGCCTCGGGCTCGGCAACACGATGCAGCCCCTGACCCTGGCCGTGCAGGCCGCGGTCGAGCCGCGCGAGATGGGTATGGCGACCTCCTCGGCCACGTTCTTCCGCCAGATCGGTGGCACGCTCGGCGTCGCGATCTTCTTGTCCGTGCTGTTCAACTCGCTCGGCGACAGCATCAAGGACGCCTTCACCAGCGCCGCCAAGGACCCGAGCTTCCTCGCCGCCCTGCGTGACCCGGCCGTGTCCGCCTACTCACCGGAGTCGGCGGGGCTCGTCAAGGGCATGGCCAGCGGCCAGGGCGCCAGCGGTCTCGGCAACGTCGGCGCGGACTCCTCCATCATCGACAAGCTGCACCCTGCCCTGTCCCACCCCATCAAGGCGGGCTTCGCGACGTCGATGGACCACGTCTTCCTCCTCGGGGCGATCGTGTGCGGGATCGGTGTCCTGGTCCTGGCCTTCCTGCCGAACGTGGTGCTGTCCAACCAGTCGGCGCAGGCAGCGATGGCCGCCCAGCGGGCCAAGTCCGACCGGGGCCTGCTGCCGCTCGGTGACGACGCCTCCGAGTCGGACAAGCGCCTGCACGACAGCCTCGAGAAGTTCCTGCTGGACGCCGCGGCGTTCGAGACCGGCGGACACACCTTCGACGAGCTGCAGGACACCTGGGACCACCTGGAGGACCACCAGCTGGACCCGCACCGCAAGGGTCGCCACCGCGCGTCCGACCCCGCCACCCACTGATCCGCTGATCCGCTGGTCGGCCTGAGGTGGTCACATCCGCTTGGCGTGCCAACCCAGGCGGACGTGACCACCTGAGGTAGGCCCCTCGGGGCCGGGCTATCGTGACGAGCATGAGCGAGACTCCCGACAGCGCTTCTCCGCGCACCCGGTGGGCCGAGCTGGTCGGCGACGACGGGGGCGCGGACTACGAGCGCCGCATCCAGCAGGTCCTCGACCTGACCTCTGCCGCCGGCGGGAACCCGCACGGCGAGGCCGAACTCGTCGTTTCGCTGCTGCCTGAGGGCGGCCGCGTGCTCGACGCCGGTTGCGGCACCGGCCGGGTCGCCGTGCGCCTGGCGGAGCTCGGCCACCCGGTCGTGGGCGTCGACGCCGACCTGTCGATGCTGCGGGTCGCCGCCGACCGCAACCCACGGATCCCCTTCTGGCTCAGCGATCTCGCCGACCTCGACGTCCCGCAGGGCATCATCGGCGCGGGCTTCGACGTCGTCCTCCTCGCGGGCAACGTCATCCCCCTGCTCGCGCCAGGCACCCTCGACCAGGTCGTCCGCAACCTCGCCGGCGTCCTCAAGCCGGACGGGGTGCTGGTCGCCGGGTTCGGGCTCGACCACGAGCACCTGCCCGCCGGCGTCGAGCCCACTCCCCTCTCGGACTACGACCGAGCCTGCGCCGCAGCGGGACTCGAGCTGTCCGAACGCCGTGGCACCTGGGAGGGCGGGGACTTCACCGGCGGGTCGTATGCCGTGAGCCTCCACCGGCACGCCACCAAGGCCCCCAGCCCCCTGGGGCGACTGCGGTCGTTGCTGCACCGCTGACGCACCCGTCCCAGTAGCGGACGGTCCCGCCTCGCGGCGACCCCGTGGGGCACAGTGGTGCGCGGACCGCAGCGGTCCGGCATACGACGACATCACTCGACCCACGGGAGCCACCGTGCCCAGCCAGGCCACCGAACCCACCTATGTCCTCACCCTCACCGCGCGCCCCGACGTCGTGGGGATCGTGCACGGGGTGAGCGGGTTCCTGGTCGAGCACGGCTGCACGATCCTCGAGTCGAGCCAGTTCGGCGACCCTGAGGCGGACGCGTTCTTCATGCGCGTGCAGTTCAGCGGGCCGGTGCCCGAGATCGACCGACTGCGAGCGGACTTCGCGCCGGTGGCCGAAAGGTTCGCGCTCACCTGGGACCTGCAGGACGCCGTCCGCCCCACCCGCACGCTGCTCATGGTCAGCCGCTTCGGCCACTGCCTCAACGACCTGCTCTTTCGCGCCCGCATCGGCGCCCTCAACGTCGAGATCCCTGCCGTCGTCTCCAACCACGAGGACTTCCGCACGCTCGTCGAGGGCTACGGCATCCCCTTCCACCACGTCCCCGTGACGCGCGAGACCAAGGCCGAGGCCGAGGGGCGCCTGCTGGAGCTCGTCGACGAGCTGGACGTCGAGCTGGTGGTGCTCGCTCGCTACATGCAGGTGCTGTCGGACGACCTGTGTCGCGCGCTGGACGGGCGGGCCATCAACATCCACCACTCGTTCCTGCCGAGCTTCAAGGGCGCCCGCCCCTACCACCAGGCCCACGCCCGCGGCGTCAAGCTGATCGGCGCGACCGCGCACTACGTCACCGCGGACCTCGACGAGGGGCCGATCATCGAGCAGGACGTCGCGCGCGTAGACCACTGGGCGGCGCCGGAGCGGATGGTCGCCATCGGTCGCGACGTGGAGACGCAGGTCCTCGCCCGCGCGGTCGAGTGGCACGCCGAGCACCGGATCATCCGCGACGGCCACCGCACGATCGTCCTGCGCTGACGCCCTGGGCGCTCACGCGCACGCAGCCGTCGCACCCGACCGTCGCACCCGCCGTCCCCGGTCTGGACCTCCAGCCCCCGTCTTGCCGTGCAGCCCCCGTCTCCTGCTGCAGCGCAAGACAGGAGACGGTCGCCGAGACAGGAGACAGTCGCCGAGACAGGAGACAGTCGCCGAGACGGGAGACAGTCGCCGAGACGGGGAACGGACGGACGCCGAGACGGGGAACGGACGGACGCCGAGACAGGAGACGGTCGCCGAGACAGGAGACGGTCACCGAGACAGGGAACGGACGCCGAGGCGCCAGCACACGCAATGGCGGGGCCGGACGCGTCGCGCCCGACCCCGCCGTCATACGACTGAGACCGCTCAGCCCCAGACGAGCCCGCGGGCCGGGTCCTCGAGCACCTTGGCGACGTCGGCCAGAAACCTCGAGCCGAGCTCGCCGTCGATCAGCCGGTGGTCGAAGGACAGCGCGAGCTGCGTGATCCAGCGCGGCACGATCTCCTCGGACCCGTCGGCCGCGGTGACGACCCAGGGCTGACGACGCACCGCGCCGAAGGCCAGGATCGCGGACTCGCCGGGGTTGATGATCGGCGTGCCCGTGTCGACGCCGAAGACGCCGACGTTGGTGATCGTGATCGTGCCGCCGGACATCTCGGCGGGCTGCGTGCGCCCGGCCCGGGCGGTCTCGACGAGCGAGCCCATGGCCTGCGCCAGCTCGAGCATCGACAGGCGGTCGGCGTCCTTGATGTTGGGCACCATCAGACCGCGCGGCGTGGCGGCCGCGATCCCGAGGTTGACGTAGTTCTTGTGCACGATCTCCTGGTTGGCCTCGTCCCAGGTCGCGTTGACGCCGGGGTTGCGGCGGCTGGCGACGATCAGGGCCTTGGCGACGACGAGGAGCGGCGAGACGCGGACGTCCTTGAACTCCTTGTCCTTCTTGAGCCGGTCGACCAGCGCCATCATCTCGGTGACGTCGACGGTGATGAACTCGGTCACGTGCGGCGCCGTGAACGCCGACCCGACCATGGCCTGCGCGGTCACCTTGCGCACGCCCTTGATCGGGATGCGCACCTCGCGCTCGGCGTCGCCGGCCAGACCCCTCGAGCCGTATGCCGGAGCGCCCGCCGCCTCCTGGGGCTGCGCGCCTCCCGCGAGGTAGGCGTCGACGTCGGCGCGCGTGACCACGCCGCCGTCACCCGTGCCCGTGACGGCCGTGAGGTCCACGCCCTTGTCCTTGGCGTACTTGCGGACCGGGGGCTTGGCGAGGGCCTTGCCGGGACGGGATCCCGCGCCGTCGGCGACCTCGACCGCGACGCCGTGCGGGTCCACGACGGTCGGGTGCGTCATCTCGGTGGCCGCCGCGACCTGCGCGAAACCACCCCAGGACTCGGGGTTCTTGGTCTCGCTCGGGGTGGGCAGCGGGCCGCGCTGGTGCTTGCGGGGGCGGCGCTTGGCGTCGGTCACCTTGGGGCCGTAGCCGACGAGGACCGCGACGCGCTCCTCCTTGGGGGCGGCGGACGTGCCCGTCCCCATGGCCTCGTCGACCTGGGCCTGGGTGGCCGCGGCGGACGCGTCGTCGGGCTCGGCCGGGGCGTCCCCGCCACCGGTGCCGTCGTCGATGGCGATGATCGGGGTGCCCACGTCGACCGTCTCGCCCTCGGGCGCCATGATCTGGGCGACGGTGCCGGCCCACGGGATCGGCAGCTCGACCAGGGACTTGGCGGTCTCGATCTCGACGACGATGTCGTTGACCTTGACCTCGTCGCCCTCCTTGACCTTCCACGTCACGATCTCGGCCTCGAGCAGACCCTCACCGGGGTCCGGGAGGTTGAACTTCTTGATCGCCATGTGAATTCGCTCCTCTCGGGCTCAGTGGGCCAGGACGCGGTCGACGCCGTCGAGCACGCGGTCGAGGTCGGGCAGGAAGTGCTCCTCGTACTTCGAGGGCGGGTAGGGCAGGTAGTAGCCCGTGACGCGCTGCACCGGCGCCTCGAGCTGGTAGAAGCAGCGCTCCTGCACCTGGGCCGCGATCTCGGAGCCGAGACCGAGGAAGGACGCGGCCTCGTGGACGACGACCAGCCGACCGGTCCGCTCGACCGACGCGCAGACGGTGTCGATGTCGAGCGGGCTGACCGAGCGCAGGTCGATGACCTCGAGCGAGGTGCCCTCCTCGGCGGCCGCCGCGGCAGCCTGGATGCAGGTCTTGACCATGGGGCCGTAGCAGACGACCGTGACGTCGGTGCCGGGCACGATCACGTTGGCGCCGTAGAGGCCTCGCGGCGCGGACGGCGCCTCGAGGTCGACCTCGCCCTTCTCGTGGTAACGCCGCTTGGGCTCGTAGAAGATCACCGGGTCGTCGGACTCGATGGCCTGCTGGATCCCCCAGTAGGCGTCCTCGGGGTTGGACACGAAGACCGTGCGCAGCCCCGCGGTGTGGGCGAAGTAGGCCTCGTTGGACTCGCTGTGGTGCTCGACCGCCCCGATGCCGCCACCCATCGGGATGCGGATCACCATGGGCAGCCGGAGCTTGCCGCGCGAGCGGTAGTGCATCTTGGAGACCTGGGACACGATCTGGTCGAACGCCGGGTAGACGAAGCCGTCGAACTGGATCTCCGCGACGGGGCGGTAACCCCGCAGCGCCATACCGACGCTCGTCCCGATGATGCCGGACTCGGCCAGGGCCGAGTCCATGACCCGGTGCTCGCCGAAGTCCTTCTGCAGGTGCTCGGTGATGCGGAAGACGCCGCCGAGCTTGCCGACGTCCTCTCCGCACAGGACGACCTTGGGGTCGCGCTCCATGGCGGCGCGGAGGCCGGCGTTGATGGCCTTGGCAATGGTCAGCTTGGTCATCGTTCAGTCCTCGAAGCTCGCGGCGTAGGCAGCGAACTCCGCGCGCTGCTGCTCGATCAGGGCGTGGTCGTCCTCCACGTAGACGTGGTCGAACATGCCGTGCGGGTCGGGCTCGGTCATGCCGATCGTCCCCGTGCGGATCTCCTCGGCCAGGGCGTCGGCCTCGCGCTGCAGGTCGTCGAAGAACGCCTGGTCGGCCTTGCCGGAGCGGATGAGATAGGCCCGCAGCCGCTGGATGGGGTCGCGGTGCTTCCACACCTCGACCTCGGCGTCCACGCGGTACTTCGTCGGGTCGTCCGAGGTCGTGTGTGCGGACATGCGGTAGGTGAAGGCCTCGATGAACGACGGGCCCTGGCCGTCGCGGGCGCGGTCGAGCATCGCCTTGGAGACCGCGTACGACGCCAGCACGTCGTTGCCGTCGACGCGGATGCCCGGGAACCCGAAGCCGTTGGCGCGGTGGTAGAGCGGGCCGCGGGTCTGGCGCTCGTTGGGCTCGGAGATGGCCCACTGGTTGTTCTGGCAGAAGAACACGATGGGGGCGTTGTTGACGCCGGCGAAGACGAAGGACTCGTTGACGTCGCCCTGCGCGGTGGCCCCGTCGCCGAAGAACGCGACGACCGCGGCGTCGCGGTCGGGGTCGCCCGTGCCCACGTCGCCGTCCAGCGTGATCCCCATGGCGTAGCCCGTGCCCATGAGCACCTGGTTGCCGATGACGATCGTGTAGAGCTGCATCCCCACCTCATTGGGGTCCCACCCGCCCTGGTCGACGCCCCGGAACTGCGACATCACCTGCAGGGGCTTGACGCCGCGGCACCAGCCGACGCCGTGCTCGCGATAGCCGGGGAAGGCGTAGTCCTGTTTGCGCATCGCCCGGCCGACCCCGATCTGGGCGGCCTCCTGGCCGAGCAGCGAGACCCACAGGCCCAGCTCGCCCTGACGCTGCAGCGCCGTGCCCTCGGTGTCGACGCGGCGGATGAGGAACATGTCGCGGTAGAAGCCGCGCAGGTCCTCGTCGGTCAGCCCGTCGAGATAGCGGGAGTACTCCGGGTGGTCGACTCGCTCCCCCTCGGGGGTGAGCAGCTGCACCATCTCCGGCCCGCCGTAGGCGTCACTGCCGCCTGGGCGGGCGACGACGTTGTCGCTCATGGGTGATCTCCTTCGATCCTCGGGCCGGGCAGGGTCGCTGCTCGGTCCGGCTCGGGGCCACGACGGGCGGGGTCACCGCCCAGGTCCGGCCTCGTCGAGGTGACGACGTCGGGCCGGTCGCTCGTGGCGGTCAACACGTCCCGTCGGACGCTTGGGCCTGGCGAGGGCAGCGTACCTGCCCGCCCCGTCCCTGTCGCCAGTCGGGTCAGGGCGCGCTGCGAGCAGGGGTGCCGCGCGGGGCGCTCGCCGGGGACGCAGCCGGGGGCGCCGCCGGAGCGGTCGTCGCCGTGGGCGAGTCCTCGCCTCCGACCCCGCCGGTGCGGCTCGGGCTGGGGCCGGGCTGCGGCGACGCGGTCGGGGCGGGCGACGTCGGCACCGCAGTCGTGGGCGTCGGCGTCGGCGTCGGCAGGGGCCCGACGATCGACCCGGGCGTGGTGGGGGTGCCGGGTGTGGGGGTCGGCGAGCCGGGACCCGTGGGGCTCTGGCCGGGGCCGGTGGGGGTGGTGCTGGGATCGGTGGGCGTGGAGCCGGGCGTCGTCGTCGGGTCCGTGGTCCCGGGCGCGGGCTCCGTGGGGGTCGGCGGGCTACCCGTCGACGGCTCGGGCACCGGCTCCGTCATACGACGCATGATCGGGTCCTCCCCGACCGGGTCGGGCTCGGCGGGGACGTCGCCCGGCGGCTGCGTGGGAGGCGGCGTGCGGTCGGGCGTCGTCGGCGCCTGGGCGATGAGCGGGGACGCGTTGCTCGCGCCGTCGTCGACGACCGGGCCGGCCTCGGGGACCGGGACCGGCCCCAGGTCGGCCATGGACGCCAGCACCTCGTCGGCGTCGACGCCGGTCAGCGGCTCGGCCACCTCGAGCAGCGGCAGCAGGGCCGCCAGGGCCTCGAGGCGCTCCTGCGCAGGCTCGATGACGGTCTGCTCGAGCACCTGGCCGCGCGGCGCTGCGGACAGCAGGACGATGCCGTCGAGCGGGTCCGAGGGAGCCACCGGCGCCTCGGGTCGTTGGGCCTGCTGCACGACCAGCGCGCGCGAGACGGACGGACCCTGAGCGGTCAGCGCGTCGGCCGGACCATCGGTCTCGTATGCCGAACCGCCGGTCGCCGTCAGGCCGGGGGTCGTGGTCGACCCGCCGCCGAGCACCCCCTCCAGGGTCCCGGGGCCGGTGGTCAGCGACAGGCCCGCCAGGCCGAGGGTGGCGGAGACACCGAGAGCCGACAGGGCGAGGGCCGGCCTCCAGGCCGTCCCCCCCTGCCGTCTCATGGGCCTGTGCCTAGACCGGGTGTCTCCATGCTCTCCATGGTGCGGTCACGGTGCAGTCACCGACAAGTGAACCGGAGGCAAACCGTCCCTGCTGACTAGTCACCCGGCTGGACGCGTGCCCGGACACGGTCAGCGACCTCGAGCAGGCGCGTGTTGGCCTCCTCCTCGCCGATGGTGATGCGGACGCCGTCGTTGCCGTACTGCCGCACGACCAGCCCGGCATCGCGGCACGCCTCGGCCAGCTCCGTGCAGTGCTCCCCCACCGGGAAGTACACGAAGTTGGCCTGGGTGTCGGGCAGGCGCCACCCCTGCTCGGCCAGGCCACGCGTCACACGGTCACGCTCCGTGACCAAGGCCTCTACCCGCTCGTCCAGCTCGGCGAAGAGGCCGAGGCTGGCGACGGCGGCGTCCTCGGCGATCCGCGAGACACCGAAGGGCAGGGCGCACTTGCGCAGCGCCGCCGCGACCTCGGAGGGCGCCACGGCATACCCGACCCGCAGCCCGGCGAGGCCGTAGGCCTTGGAGAAGGTCCGCAGCACCGCGATGTTGGTGTGGTTGCGGTAGAGGTCGAGCGCGTCGGGCGTCTCGGGGTCGCGGACGAACTCGAGGTAGGCCTCGTCGATGACGACCAGGACGTGCGGCGGGACCGCAGCCAGGAAGGCCTCGAGCTCGTCGGCGTGGACCGAGGGCCCGGTGGGGTTGTTGGGCGTGCAGACGATGACCAGGCGGGTGCGGTCGGTGATGGCCGCAGCCATGGCGTCGAGGTCGTGGCGCTGGTCGGCCGTGAGCGGCACCTGCACGCTGGTGGCCCCGGCGAGCGCGGTGACGATGGGGTAGAGCTCGAACGAGCGCCACGCGTAGACCACCTCGTCGCCCGGGCCGCAGGTGGCGGTCACGAGCTGGGTGAGGACGCCGGACGACCCGGTGCCGGTCGCGATGTGGTCGTTGGGCACCCCGAGGAAGTCGGCGAGCGCCTGCGTCAGCTCGGTCACCGCCATGTCCGGGTAGCGGTTGACCGTGGTCGCGGCCGACGCGATGACCTCGAGCACGCTCGGCAGCGGCGGGTAGGGGTTCTCGTTGCTGCTGACCTTGTAGGTCGTGCGGTCGGGCAGCTCCGGCGCCGGGCGACCGGGGACGTAGGCGGGGACGCTGGCGAGCGCCTCGCGCAGCCGCACCTCGCTCTCGGGGGTGGCCGCGTCGTCGCGGTCGGGGCTGAGCTCGCTGGTGGCGGCATCGGCTGCGGTCATGGCACCACCATATGCGGGGGCCGACATGTCACCATATGGCCATGAAGAACTTCGCGATCAAGACGCTCGTCAACGGCATCGCGCTCTGGGTCGCGGCCATGGTGGTCTCCGGGATCCACCTCGGCGAGGACAAGCCCTCGCTCGCCACGCGCCTGCTGTCGATCCTGCTGGTGGCCATCGTGTTCGGGCTGATCAACGCGGTCGTGAAGCCGATCGTCAAGCTGCTCTCGCTGCCGGCGATCATCCTCACGCTGGGGCTGTTCACCTGGGTGATCAACGCCCTCATGCTGCAGGTCACGTCCTGGCTGGCGGGTCCGCTCGGGCTGGACTTCCGGGTCGACAGCTTCTTCTGGGACGCGATCCTCGGCGCCCTGGTCGTGGCGTTCGTGTCGCTGCTGCTCAACATCCTGCTGCCGGACGCCGACGAGGTCTGAGCCCCCACCATTGGTCACCACTGACGCTGTGGATCGTTCAAGGGGCGCGCGATTCATCCATTGGTGACCAATGGCGAGGGGTGGTTGCGGTGGTTGTGGCTGTGGTGGATGTGGTGGTGGTGGGGCCGGCTCAGGCGCGGGGGTGGCCGTCCACGAGGTATGCCGTGCCGCTGCCGGCCGGGGTGGCGGCGAGGCGCTCCAGCAGGGTCACGACATACGGCGCGCAGTGCTCCCGGACCTGCTCGGGCGTGGCCCAGTTCAGGGCGCGGATCTCGCGCGGCTGCAAGGTGACTCGGTCCACCAGGTCGGCCGGGTGCACCCCGCCGTCGAAGACGAACAGGGTGGCGTCGCTCCAGCCGCGGTAGGGCGGGAGCCAGTCGACGACGAGCAGGTCGCGAGCCGGCAGGTCCAGCCCGAGCTCCTCGGCGACCTCGCGCTCGGCCGTGGCGGACGGCGGCTCACCGGGGTCGACGATGCCGCCGGGCAGGTCCCACTCGCGCTTGTAGGTCAGCTCGCAGAGCAGCACACGCCCGTCGGGGTCGCGCAGCAGCGTCTGGGCGATGTTGCGCTTGGTGGGCATGGTGGTGTTGAGGACGCCGAGGAAGCCCTCGCGGGTCTCGGGGCCGGGGTCGCTCGCCAGGCGGGCCATGACGACGCGGTCGCCGTGGCCGGGACCGATGCCGCGCATGGTGCCCTCGTGGCGCAGGCCGAGGCGGGCGGCCACGCGGTGCGTGACGACGTCGTCCGGGTCGTGCAGCGCCTGGACGCGGCGCCACCCGGCGGCGATGCCTGCGGCGACCTGCTCGCGCAGCGCCTCGACCTCGGCCAGGTCGTCGGGCGAGTGTCCCGACAGGTCCAGCTCGACGATCCCGTCGCCGATCTCGCGGACGATCACCGGCGCACCAGCAGGTCGCGGACGGCCTCGGCCACCTCGATGACCAGGTCGCGGCTGGCGCGCGAGACCCCCATGGCGTTGACGTCGCCGTGGGTGCCGTCCTCGTCGACCCGCAGCGTGACGGGGACGCCGGCCTCCTCGAGGCGCGCGGCGTAGGCGAGGCCCTCGTCGCGGAGCACGTCGAAGGCCGACACCAGGACATAGGCGGGAGGCAGCCCGCCGAGGTGGCGCGCGAGCAGCGGCGAGGCGTCCGGGTGGGACGCCTGCTCGGGCTCGCGCAGGTAGTGGGAGGCGTACCAGTCCATCGTCGCCTCGGTGAGGAAGAAGCCGGTGGGGAACAGCGCGTAGGACCGCGACTTGCGGGACCAATCGGTGACGGGGCTGACCAGCACCTGCAGGTCAGGACCGCCGGCCTCGTCCTCGACGGTGCGGTGGCACACGACGGCCGCGAGGTTGCCGCCCGCACTGTCGCCCATCACGGCGATGGGCGTGGAGGCGTCGCCGCCGAGCTGCCCGCGGTGGTCCCGCACGTGGCGGAAGGCCGCCACCGCGTCCTCGACGGCGCACGGGAAGGGCGACTCCGGCGCCAGGCGGTAGTCGACCGAGACGACGGTCAGGCCGGCATAGCGCGCGACGAATCGGCATACGGGATCGGTGCTGTCGAGGGAACCGGCCACGAAGCCGCCGCCGTGGAAGTAGACGACGACGCCGCGGGGCGGCTCGCCCGGGGTGGGGTCGTAGGTGCGCGTGCGGATCGAGCCCGCCGGGCCCGGCAGGACGCCGTCGCGAATCGACGCGACGTGGGGCTGGTGGCCGAAGAGCCAGGCCTCGGTCTCGATCTCGGCGCGCCACTGCTCCGGCGTCAGCTCGGCCGCGTCGCTGCCCGGCGCCAGCTCGAGCATCCGCAGCGCCACCTGGACGTCCGTGCGCAGGGTGTGGCCGTCGACGCGCCGCGGCCGGCCCGCGACGAGACGCAGGACCGGCCGGGGCAGGCGCGCGACGCCACGCAGCACGGACTGCGTGGCGCGCAGGGTCAGGGGACGGCGGGTCGAGGGCACGTGCCCATCATGCCCGCGACTCCCTGAACTTGACCGCCGCAACGCCCGCGAGGATCAGCGCACCGCCGGCCAGCTGCACGAGGCCCGGGAGCTCGCCGAGCAGGAGCCAGGCGATGAGCACGGCGAAGACCACCTCGGTGAGCCCCACGAAGGACGCGACGGTCGAGCCGAGGCGCCGCGTCGCCGCCACGCCGAAGCCGTAGGCCACGGCCGCGGCGAGCAGGACCAGGCCGAGGACGGGCACCCACCAGGGCGCATCCAGGCCGGCGAGGACGACGGGGGCGGTGGTGGCGACCATCGGGATGATGCCGACCGCGCCGGCCAGGCCGAGGACAGCACCACCGACGACCATGCCGCCGCCCGCGAGGGCGATGGGCGGCAGGCCCTTGGTCTCGCGGGCGCCGAGCAGGAAGTAGGTCGCGTTGCAGCACGCCGCCGCGAGGCCCCACAGGAGGCCGACCGGGTCGATGCCGATGCCGCCGAAGAGGTCGATGACCAGGGCGAGCCCGGCCATGGACAGGGTCGCGCCGAGCAGCGTCGCGGGCGACGGGGTGCGGCGGGTGCGCAGCCACAGGTAGCCGACGATGAGGACGGGAGCGAGGTACTCCAGGAGGAGGGCGACGCCGACGGACAGGTGCGTGACGGCGTTGAAGTAGAAGAGCTGGCTGCCGGCCACGGCGACCACGCCATAGGCCAGGATGACGCCCCAGTTGTCGAGGAAGGCGCGCAGCCGGTGGCGCATCAGCCAGAGGGCGGGTATGCCGAGGGCGAGCGCGGCTCCGGCGATGCGTGCGGTGACGGCGGCGCCGGGGCTCCAGCCCGCCTCGAGCAGCGCCTTGGCGAAGGACCCGGAGGTGGCGAAGCCGACGGCCGAGATCAGGGCGAGGACCAGGCCGCGCGAGACGCCGCGCGGGCGGCTCGGGGTCGGGCGCTCGGTGGCCTGCTCGTCCGGGACGTGGGGCAGCGGGTCGACGTCGACCTGGCCGAGGCGCAGGGAGTCCACGACCGGGTCCGCGAGGGTGGGGTGGGCGGTGGTGGCGACGACGCGGTCGGTGGTGTCGGTGGGGTCGACGGTGGTGGTGTCGACGCGGTCGGTGGTGCGGGTCATGGCGGTCATGGGCACTCCTCTCGAGGGCTTCAGGGCACGACGGTCGTGACGCACGTCAGCGAGCGTCATGAGCAAAGTGGGTTTACGCTCATGACGCTAGACCTGCTCTCCGTAAGGAGTCAAGATGACTTTTGCCCATGACACCCGCGACGCTCTGGTATCGACGGCCGCGCTGGTCAACACGGGTGTCGAGCCGGCGACCCTGCAGACCCTGGAGGACCTAGAGGAGTTCGTCGGGCAGTTCGGCTACACCGGGGCGCGGGCGCACGACGAACGCGAGCTGGCGGGCGTCATACGGCTGCGTCGCGAGCTGCACCGGCTGTGGGAGCTCGACGAGGAGGGCGTGGTCGGCCTGGTCAACGACCTGCTCGCCCGCCACCAGGCGCTGCCGCAGGTGGTGCGCCACGAGGGCTGGTGGGACTGGCACCTGCACGCCATCTCCAGCGAGGCGCCGCTGGCCGACCGCATCGCCGTCGAGTCCGCGATGGCGATGGTCGACGTGGTGCGGTCCGGCGAGCTCGACCGGCTGCGGGTGTGCGAGGCCGAGGACTGCGACGGCGTGATCGTCGACCTGTCCAAGAACCGCTCGCGCCGCTACTGCGACCGCGGCTGCGGCAACCGCATGGCCGTCCAGGCCTACCGCTCCCGCAAGACCTACCGCGGGTAGAGGCATCGACCGGCCTTCGTTCAGCAGGCCGATGTTCCCGAGGCCGGCTGATGGGTCTACCTGAGGCAGTCACGTCCGCCCGGGTTCGCACGCCAGGCTGATGTGACCAAGGCGGGCTGATCCTGCGGCCCCGTGCGCAGCCGGGAACTCACATGCACAACGCGCGATCTGGAGCGGTCGGCCTGCGCGTTTGCGCCGTTGTGCGTGCGAGTTCTGCGGTCGGGGCGAGGAGTGGGACCCGCTGCGGAACCAACTGCTGCAGATGCGCGGCACTCCCGACACCCACCTGTTGCGGCACAACGGAACTCGTGGTCAGCCCAACCGGGAGTGCAGCAGTTGTGCACGGATGGGGACCGTCCGCGCATGGGGTGGCCGGCTCGTCATACGGGCTGGCGGGAGCCGGAGACGGCGACCTGGCGTGAGGCCGGCGTCCGGCATACGACCACGAAGCATGCTCAGGCGGAGGGCCCGGCGACATCCGGCCCCGGACGCCCCCTCCCCGCACGCGACTCCCGCACCAGGGCCAGGAAGTCGTCGACGTCTCCCGGGGTGACGGTCATGCTGCCGGGAGGCTCCTCCCCTGTCAGGTCCTGGATCGCGACCGACAGCCGCTCCATCTCGGCGTCCAGGTGCGACGCGGCGTCCGCGGCGTCCCGCAGGCCCTGGGCGATCTCGGCCGGGACCTCGTGGTCGTACTTGTAGAAGATCTTGTGCTCCAGGCTCGCCCAGAAGTCCTGCGCACTCGTGCGGAACTGCATCTCGACGGGCACCTGGACGCTGCCGTCCGAGAGGAACACCGGGATCTCGACGATGGCGTGCAGCGAGCGGTAGCCGCTCGGCTTGGGACTGGCGATGTAGTCCTTGACCTGGAGGAGCCGGACGTCCGACTGGCGGCAGAGCAGCTCCTGGATCCGGTACACGTCCGGCGTGAAGCTGCACACGACCCGGACCCCGGCGATGTCGCGGATCTCCCGCCGGAGCTCGTCCAGGCTGGGCCCGCAGCCCGTCTTGCGGGCCTTGGCGATGATGCTCTCCATCGACTTCAGCCGGCTCGAGACGTGCTCGATCGGGTTGTAACGGTGCAGCTGCTGGAACTCCTGCTGGAGGATGCGAACCTTGGTCTCGATCTCCTGGATCGCGAACTGGTACGCCGTGATGAACTTCGTCAGCTCGACGCGGGCCTCGCTGAGCGAGGTCAGGATCTCGGGCAGCTCGGCGGAGACGTCGTCGCCACGGCCCGGACGCTCGGAGAGGGGATCGTCCACCCGGTCACACTAGACGTGCTCTGCCAGACGTGCGCCCGACCGGTCGGAGTGACTCAGGGCGAGGTGCGCGCCCGCGCGACCCGTCGCAGCGTGGACCCGGCGAAGAACGCGACGAACCGGGCGGTCGTCCGAGCCCTGCGGGCACGGGTGAAGCCGCGGCCACGCACGGCGCCCATCAGGCTCAGCAGATCTCGCCGGCCGATCCGCAGCACGACGGGCAGGGCCGGCCCGGTGCCGTCCTCCCTCTGCACGGTGGCGCGCAGGGTGGTGAGGTCGCGGAGCACGGACGCCGGGGCCCGGCCGCTCATCGTCTTGCTCCCCGACAACCGCCACGGCTCTCCGGCGTCGCCGTGGAGGTGCAGCTCATAGCTCATCGCCTGCGCACTCCCGTCGGCAAACAGGGACAGCGTGCCCGCGGCGGGCGCGGAGACCAGGTGCCCCTCCACGTCGACCGTGCCCTCCACCGCGAGCGTGTGGGTGGGGTCGGCGAGGAAGAGGTCGATGCTGCGCGCCACCGCCGTGAGCTGCATCGTCACGCGCGGCAGGCCGGGCGCCGAGGAGACCATGCGTTCACTGAAGGTGACGCCGCCTCCGCTGGTCATGGCCCGGAGCTCGGCGGAGAAGCTCGACGCGGCGTCCTCCGGGACGACCCTCGAGGCGACGTCGGGTCACTCGGGAGCGCGCCAGTGGGGGCGCCCGTCGCGGCGGATGATGGCTTCCAGGGACTGCTCGGCCGCCGCCAGGATGGTCGCCGAGGGGTTCACGCCGGTGGACGCCGGCAGGACCGAGCCGTCGACCACGAACAGCCCGGGGTATCCGTGAACCTCACCGACCTCGTCCACCACCCCCGTGGCCGCGTCCGGGCCTGGCGGGACGCCGCCGAGGGGATGCACGGTGGTCGTCCGGCGCAGGAGCGACCAGGTGACGGGGTTGTAGAGCCGGGCGTCGAGCAGGCTGGCCAGCAACGGCCCTACCCTGCGCTGCGAGCGGATCAGGTGGGTCTGCCAGCGGTTGCGCCAGGAGAGCACGGCCTTGCCGGACCTGTCGAGGCGCAGCGTCCCCTCTCCGGAGTCGTGCCCCATCGCGAGCACGGTGAACATGCGTCGAGGGTCGGGGCCCGCGAACCGGCGCCGCCACCACCTGCGGACCTGCCGGCCGGGCACGATGGCGCCGAAGAGCTCCTGCAGGGCGACGGGGAACGCGCCGTCCTGCACCTGGTACCAGACCGAACCCCGCCCCTCGGGCACGTCCAAGATGGTGGTGCTGGTGATCGTCGGTCCGGTCGTCATGTCGCCGCGCTCCTCGCGCAGCTCGGCGAGAGTCAGGAAGTCGCCGTTGCCGGAGAAGCTGTGCCCGAGGAGCGGCGAGAGGTGCGGGAGGGTGCCGGTGACGTCGCGCGACCGCAGGAGCAGCTCGGTGGTGGCGACAGCGCCGGCGGCCAGGACGACGCGAGGGGCCCGCCACTCACGAGGGTCGACCGAGGGGTCGCTCGGCGTCCGCGCCGTGACGACGAAGCCGCTGGCGGTCGGCGTGACGGCCGTGACCTCGGCGTCGGTGACGCTGCGCGCGCCGTGCGCCTCGGCGACGGCGAGGTAGGTGACGTCCAGGGAGTTCTTGGCCCCCTGGTTGCAGCCGAGGACGCACTCACCGACGAAGGAGCAGCCGCGCCGAGGCACCCCGTGACGATTCGCGCGCCATACCTCCGGGTCGCCGAAGGTCACGGCCAGGTTGGGACGCACCGTCGCGTCCGGGCGGCCACGCAGGGCCATCAGCTGCTCGACCAGGACGGTGCGCGGCGTCGGCTCCCCCGTCCTCGGGTCGTCGCCCGCCGGCGACACGTCGAGCATGTGGGCGGCCAGGTCGTAGTAGGGGTCCAGCCCGGCCCGGCGCAGATGGGCCGGCCAGCGCTCGCTGAACGCGGCGTCGAAGGGCCGGGCGAAGACGTTGGCGTAGGCGAGCGATCCACCGCCCCAGCCGGCGACCTGCACGGCGAGCATGCCCTTGAGCCAGCGGATGTCGTAGAGCCCCTGGCCGATCCGCCACAACCACCCGGCCGCCAGCCGGGGATCCCGGGGGAAGTCGCCTGGCCCCCAACGCCGTCCACGCTCCAGGACGATCACGGTGGAGCCCGCCTGGGCGAGCCGGGCCGCCGCGACCGCACCGCCGAAGCCGCTGCCGACGACGATCACGTCGGCATCGAAGGTGTCGAAGGTGCCGACGCTGCTGGAGCTGCTGGAGCTGCCGAAAGTGTCAGGCACGGCTCGCCTCCTCCCAGCGGGTCCCCTCCCACGGTAGACCTGCCTGCTGAGGGTGGGGAGGGGCCTCGGATACGTCGTCGGCGTGGCACCGTGGCAGGTGCGAAGGCACATCCCGGTGCTGGTCGCAGACAGCGCAGGAGGACCTTGGATGACCACGCAGGAGCACACCTACGACCTGACCGTGACGTGGACCGGCAACCGGGGCACCGGGACCGGCTCGTATGCCGGATACGCCCGCGACCACGTGGTCAGCGCAGCGGGTCCGACCCCCATCGCGGGGTCCGCCGACCCGGCCTTTCGCGGTGACCCGTCCCGCTGGAACCCCGAGCAGCTGCTCGTCGCCTCGCTCGCCCAGTGCCACATGCTCTGGTACCCCCACCTCGCGGCGCAGGCGGGGGTCACGGTGATGGCGTACGAGGACCGCCCGCACGGCGTGATGACGACCGGGACGAACGGTGCCGGGCAGTTCGAGCGGGTCACCCTGCGGCCACGGGTCACCGTCACGGCCGGCAGCGACGTCGACCTGGCTCGGTGGCTGCACGCCGACGTGCCCGGCCTGTGCCTCATCGCGCGGTCGGTGAGCTTCCCGGTCGACCACGAGCCCGAGATCCTGGTCGCGCGCGAGCCCGGGTCCGAGGCCGGGTCCGAGGCCGGGTCCGAGACCGCGCCACCGGAGCCGGCCGCGGCTAGGGTCGAGGAGGCAGTACGTCCCGCACCGCAGGAGAAGCACTGACATGAGCGACGTCCAGGTCACCGACAACGCCGACGAGCACCGCTACGAGGCCCGGATCGACGGGGAGCTGGCGGGTTTCGCCGAGTACCTCCTCACCGACGAGCTCGTCGTGTTCACCCACACCGAGGTGGACCCGGCCTACGAGGGCAAGGGGGTCGGCAGCGCCCTGGCGCGCTTCGGCCTCGACGACGTGCGCGAGCAGGGGACGCGCACGGTGATGCCGCAGTGCCCGTTCATCAAGGGCTGGATCGAGCGGCACCGCGACTACGTGCCGCTCGTCTACGGCGCTTGACGTCAGGTCCACGTGAGGTGATCGGCTGGTCTCCCGAGCCGCTGACGGCGACGCCACCGCACCCGCAGGAGACGCCATGACCTGGACCATCGACGACGACACCGTCCGCGCCCTGCTCACGCCCGGCGACGCCGTCGGCTGATGGAGGAGGCCCTCGCCCGCCACCACGCCGGCACCCTCGAGGCGCCACCTCGTCTGGCAGCGCCGCTCGGGGGTGGCCGGCTCGTCCTCACCGCCGGGCACAGCGGGGACGAGTTCTACGGCTACCGCACCTACGACACCCTCCCCACGACCTCCGACGAGCAGGTCACTGTCGCGCACGACACGACGACCGGGCGCGTGCTGGCCGTGCACGTCGGACATGCCCTCGGGGCGTGCCGGACCGGCGCCCTGGGCGGGGTGGCCACGCGGCACCTCGGGCCCGGGAGCGATGACGTGACCGTGGGGATCGTCGGCGCCGGGACGCAGGCGTGGGCGCAGCTCTGGGCCCTCACGGCGAGCCTCACCCCGAGCGCCGTGCGCGTGACCTCCCGCACGCCGGTGGGCCGCGAGGCATTCGCCGACCGTGCCCGGCGCGAGCTGGGGCTGTCCACCGAGGCCCTCGCGTCGCCCCGGGATGTCGTCGCCGGTGCGGACGTCGTCATCCTGGCCACCACCAGCAGCTCCCCCGTCATCGACGCCGCCTGGCTCGAGCCGGACGTGCTCGTCGGCACCGTGGGGCCGAAGCAGGTAGGGCGTGCCGAGCTCGCGGTGGACCTCGTAGCGTGCGCCGACCTGGTGGTCACGGACTCGCCGGCCCAGCTGCGGGCCTACGACCCGCCGGCGCTCGTGGCCGACGCCGGGATGGCCGACCGCGTGGCGTCGCTCGGGGAGATCGTGGCCGCGTCGGGAGGGCCGGCAGCAGAGGGTTCGACAGGGCCGCAGCGTCGCGGGCGGCGCGTCTACCTGTCCGTCGGGCTGGCCGGCACCGAGGTGCACCTCCTCGGTCGCCTCTGGGAGCAGCACGGGCGACAGGCCCCGGTATGACGCCACGCCGCCGCCTCGCGCGGATCTGCGAGGCGGCGGCGCTCCGGCATACGGCCTCGAGCCCCAGACATCGCGGAGACCTGGGCACCGAGCTCGGTGCCCAGGTTTCCGCGATCCCGAACCGGCAGGATCCGCCTGTGCTGGACACGCCGCCATGGCGTGCGAACCCAGGCCGATGTGCCCGCCTCAGGTAGGTCTGAGCGAGAGGTCAGACGGCGAGCTCGCGCAGGTCGGCCGAGGTCGGGCGCTCGGGACGGGCCTGGTCCACGAGCCGGTCGGCGTGAGCGTCCAGCACGTCCGCGACAGCGTGGGCGACGGCTCGCGCGACCTCGGGACAGACGTCCGCGCGAGCGAACGCAGCATCGACGGTCCGGCGCACCGCGGCCAGGATCCCCGGCCGGCGCTCGGGAGCGTCGAAGCCGCGCAGGACGGCACCCGCCGTCAGCATCGCGAGCGTCTCGGCGGCGGCCACCGCGTCCTCCGCTCGGATCAGACCGCCCGCGACGGCGGCGCGGGCCACGTCGGGCTCGGTCTCGGCCCACCTCGTCCTCTGACCATCGCGCTGGCGCCCCTCGGCCAGCTCGAGGACGCCGCCCAGGTCAGCCAGGAACTCGCTCAGGTAGTCGCTCCCCCACAGGGCCTCCACCTGCCCGACCAGGAAGCCCCCCAGGCTGAACGCAGCCGGGTCGCCCAGCACCTGTCGCCGCTGCACCTCCGCCAGCCGCGCTCCCTCCAGCGCCGCCAGCGCCTGCAGCAGACGCGCCTTGCTGGGCCAGTAGAGGAACACCGTGCCCTTGCCGACGCCCGCTCGCTGGGCCACCGCCTCGATGGTCGTTCCGCGGACCCCGCAGTCGCGGAGCACGGTCTGCGCCGCCCGCAGGATCTCCACCGTGTGGTCCCTGGCCGGTCGGGCCACAGCAGACCTCCTCGATCGCTCGTCCCTAGACCCTACATTATTGACTCTGGTCGCTGACTGGTCATATATTCGGGTCAACAATCCGTCGATGGAGCCGGATCCTCTACGCACACCCATAGGAGACCCGTGGCAACCCTCTTGTACCGGATCGGGCGCGGCGCCTATCGGCGCTGGCCGGCGGTCCTCGTCGGATGGCTCGTCGTGATGCTCGGCGTCGGCGGCTTCGCTGCAGCCAAGTCCGAGCCGATGTCCACCACCTTCTCGATCCCCGGCGTCCCGGCCATCCAGGCCGCCGAGCTCCAGCACGAGCTGTTCCCCTCGGCACGAGCCGCGGACAAGCAGGTCACCGGGCAGGTCGTCCTGAAGGCCCCCGAGGGACACACGCTGGCCGAGCAGCCCTACAAGGGACAGGTCGACGCCCTCGTCGCCGACCTCGCCAAGACCCCCCAGCTCGACCAGGGCTCCCGCTCCTCGCTGGTCAATCCCGCCACCGCCGGACCGGCGCTGACCGAGCGGGCCGTCCGGTCCCAGGTCGCGCAGGGGACGCCGCGCGCCACCGCCGAGACCAACGCGAGCTACCTGTCACCCCTCTCGGCGGACAAGCGCTACGGCACGGTCTCGTGGACCTTCGCCGCCGACCAGCCTCAGGACATCGAGCAGAGCACCCAGGACTACGTGCGCTCCGCCGTGTCCCGTCACTCCGGCAACGGCCTCGAGGCGGTCCCCGGGGGCACGGGCATGCGGGCGATGGGCGAGATCGGCGTCACCTCCGAGGCGATCGGCATCGGCGTGGCGCTGATCGTGCTCGTCCTGACCTTCGGCTCCTTCGTCGCCGCGGGTCTGCCCATCCTGGCGGCCATCATCGGGGTGTCCCTCGGCATCATCGGCATCCGGGCCGCGACCGCCTTCGGCGACATCGCGAGCACCACCCCGACGCTCGCCTCGATGATCGGCCTCGCCGTCGGGATCGACTACTCGCTGTTCATCCTGTCCCGCTACCGCAGCGAGCTGCGGCACACGTCCGACCGGTCCCACGCCATGGGGCGCGCCATCGGCACAGCCGGCACCGCCGTCGTCTTTGCCGGCCTCACCGTCGTCATCGCGCTCGTCGCGCTGGTCTTCTCCGGCATCTCCCTGCTGGGCTCGATGGGTATCGCCGCCGCCTGCACCGTCGCCATCGCCGTGATGGTGGCCATCACGCTGCTCCCCGCGATCCTCGGGATGCTCAAGGGCAAGGCCTTCGCCGGCCAGGTCCGGCGCCGGGCAGACGTCGACGAGGAGGACCACCAGGCCGTCAACGGCTCGGTCCGGCTGGGCCAGGGCATCCGCCGATCCCCGGTGGTCGTGGCGCTGGTCGCAACCCTCGCGCTCACCGCCCTGGCGATCCCCGCCAAGGACCTCCACCTCGGGCTGCCGTCCAGCACCACAGCTGCGGAAGGCACGGACGCCCGCCGGTCGGCCGACATGCTCAACGAAGGTTTCGGCCCCGGCAAGAACGCCCCGATGGTCGCGGTGATCGACTCCCGCAGCGTCCCGGACCAGCAGCGCCGGGCCGCCGCGCTCGCCGACGCCCAGCGGTGGGCCGCCTCCGACCACGGCGTCGCCAACGCCCAGGTCGTCCAGGCGACCAAGGACGCCTCGGGCGCCGTCATGCTCATCACCCCGCGCACCGCCCCCGAGGACGAGGCCACCGACGAGACCCTCTCGCGGCTGCGCGACTCCGTCGGCGGCCTCGAGGACCGCACCGGCGCCACGATCGGCATCACGGGCCAGACCGCGATCGCCGCCGACGTCTCGAGCGAGCTCGCCGACGCCCTGCCGACCTACCTCGGCATCGTGGTCGGCCTCGCATTCCTGCTGCTGGTGCTGGTGTTCCGCTCGATCTGGGTGCCGATCCTGGCGACCCTCGGCTTCGTCCTGTCCACCCTCGCGACGCTCGGCGTCACCGTCGGTCTCGTGCAGGAGGGCTGGCTGGGGATCTTCGAGCCGCAGCCGGTCATGAGCGTCATGCCGACCCTGCTGATCGGCATCGTCTTCGGACTGGCCATGGACTACCAGGTCTTCCTCACCACCCGGATCCGGGAGGCCTACGTGCACGGCATGGAGGCCAAGGACGCCGTCATCGACGGCTTCCGCCACTCCGGGCGCGTCGTGACCGCAGCCGCGCTGATCATGATCTCGGTCTTCGCGGCCTTCGCCTTCCAGGACGAGCCCCTCATCAAGTCGATCGGCGTGGCGCTCGCCACCGCCGTGCTGCTGGACGCCTTCCTGGTCCGGATGATCCTGATCCCTGCGCTCCTGCTCGTGATGGGCCGGCACGCCTGGTGGATGCCCGCGTGGCTGGACCGGTTGGTGCCGCACATGGACGTCGAGGGGGCGACGCTCGCCACCGAGGCTCCGGACGACCGGCCGGTGGGCACGCACCGGGAGCCCGCGCCGGACCGCGGTGCGATCGGCGCATCGTCCGGGGCCGGGCTGGCGACGATCGTTGGGTCCTCCTCGCGCACGGTCACGGAGGATCTCTCCACCACGGTCGTGGCGTCGCCCTCGATCACGGTGCACGACGAGGCGCAGCGCGAGCACACGGCGTCGCACGGCCTGGCCGACTGGCACGCGTTCCACGGCGACGTGACCGACACCGAGGGTGCCCCGCGGGGCGCCGGGACCGTCACGCTGCTGGACGCCGACGGCCGGCCTCTCGCCCGCACCGCCGTGGGGCAGGAGGGTCGCTATTACCTCGCGGTACCGTCAGCGGCCCGCCCGCGCCGGATCACGATCGAGGTGGACGCCGTCCACGAGGAGAGCTCGCTGCGCCACTGACAGGGCGTGGCGACCGACCGGTGCGGGCTCAGGGGGGCTCGCACCGGTCGTATGACGGATGCGCCGCCGCCTCGCGGGGATCTGCGAGGCGGCGGCGCTGCGGCATACGGCCTCGAGCCCCAGACATCGCGGAGACCTGGGCACCGAGCTCGGTGCCCAGGTCTCCGCGATCCCGAACCGGCAGGATCCGCCTGAGGCAGGTCAGGAGCCGGCGCCGGCCATCTGACGACCCGTCTCGAGGTAGGTCTTCATGCCGGCCAGCACCCACGGCCAGCCGCCGCCACCCTGCGCCGCGTCGCCACTGCCCTCGATGTCCTGCGCGGTGTTGGGCGCGCTCGTGCAGTCGTGCGTGAGGGTGAGCGCCGTGAGGGGGCCGTCATGCTCCGTGAGCTCCCAGGTCAGGGTCGTCTCCTGCTGGTGCCACGCGGCGATCCAGCTCTGGACGAGCCTGCGGGGCGGGTCGGACTCCAGGACGCGTCCGGTGACGGCGACGTCGCCCATCCCCATCTGCTTCATCTCCTCGGTCGTGTGGCTGACGTAGTCGCCGCCCTCGCGAAGGTCGTACTCGACGATGCCGCCGTAGCCGTACTTGGTGCTGAACTCCGGCGTCGTGATGGCATCCCACACGCGCTGGGCGGGGGCCTCGATGTAGACCCGGAAGACCTGGATCTCGGGGGCCTGACGCTCGGTCGTGGTGGTGCCGGCGGTGGTGGTGCTGGTGGTCTGGGTGTCGCTCATGGCTGGTCCTCCAGGGTGCGCTTGAGGTCGATGAGTGCTGAGACGTGGTGCTGGGTGTACTTGTCGATCCAGCGGTCGTGGATCAACCGGATGGGGACGGGGTTGAGATGGTGCAGCTTGGTCCGCCCCTGCTTGCGGGTCGTGACCAGCCCCGCGTCCTCGAGGATCCGCAGGTGCTTGGCCACGCCGAATCTCGTCATCTCGGTGCGTCGCGCGACGACGGCCTCCAGCTCGCCCTGGGTCCGACCGTCCTGGTCGAAGAGGGCGTCGAGGAGCAGCCGCCGCGTCGGGTCGGCAAGCGCCTTGAACACCAGGTCGTCATCCACACCTCGACCATAGGTGACCAAAGAGTCACATGTCAAGGGATGGGGGCGCATTATGTGCGACAGCTGCGCTCCGAGCGCGGAGGGTGCACGGATCGGGGCGCCGCACGGTGCGAGGTCAGCGCTCCGAGCGCGAGGCATTCACGCCCGTATGGCGGGCCCGCCGCCTCGCGGGGACCGGTGATGCGCCGGGCGGTCGGCATACGAGATCGGCCCGGAACGCGGAGACCTGGGCACCGTGCACGGTGCCCAGGTCTCCGCGAGCAGGTCCTGCCATCACGGCGCAGGACCCGCCGGGGGCAGGATCATCCGCCTGCTGGACGAAGGCCGGCGAGTGTGACTACCGGCGGTAGGTCAGACGTGGCGGCGGCTCGTGATCACGCGGAACCGGTTGGCGACGAACGCCGCGTCGGAGTAGGCCGCGTTGGCCGCCGGGTTGGCGCCGGTGCCGTGGTAGTCCGAGAACGCCGAGGTCTGGTTGACGAAGACCTGACCGGTGAGGTTCTCCGAGAGGGCGACCCCGCCGTCGGCCGCGGCCTCGCGCGCCTCCTCCAGCACGGCCTGCGAGGTGGAGTAGACCGATGCCGTCATCGCGCCGTGCTCGGCCACCGTGTCGGCGAGCTGCGCGAGCGACTGCTCGGTGGACTCGGTGGCGATCACGAACGACACCGGCCCGAAGTACTCCTGGGTGTAGACGTCCTCGTGCCGCACGTCGAGCTGCACGATCCCGGGCGTCCGCACGACGGCGTCCGGCCACGCGGGGTGGGGCACGGCGCGCGTGTCGAGCACGACCCGCCCCTCCCCCTCGGCGGCGATCTCGGCGAGCGACCCGGCGTTGGAGCGGACCTGGTCGTTGACGGTGGCGCCGAGGATCTCGACGGCCTTGGCGTCGTCGCCGGTGAAGCGCGCGACCGCGGCGCCGAGCCGGTCGGCGAACTCGTCGGCGGACAGGTGGCCCTCGTCGGTGTCGACGCCGGTCTTGGGGACGTAGATGTTCTGCGGGGCGGTGCACATCTGCCCGGAGTAGAGCGAGAGGGAGAACGCGAGGTTGCCCAGCGTCGCCGTCAGCGCGTCGGTGGAGTCGACGACGATCGTGTTGACGCCGGCCTTCTCGGTGTAGACGAGCTTGCCGCGCGCGGCCGCCTCGGTCTCGAGCCAGGCGCCGAAGCCCGGCCCGCCGGTGTAGTCGATGATCGCGATCTCGTCGCGCTCGGCGAGGTCCTTGGCGAGGGTGCCGCCGTCGTGGTCCGCGGCCAGCTGCACCAGCGCCCGGTCGAAGCCCGCCTCGGCCAGCACGTCGCGGCAGACGGCGACCGTGATGGCCAGCGGCAGGATCGCGCGCGGGTGGGGCTTGACGACGACGGCGTTGGCGGTGGCCAGCGAGGCGAAGATGCCGGGGTAGGCGTTCCACGTCGGGAAGGTGTTGCAGCCGATGACCAGGCCGACGCCACGGCCGACGACCTTGTAGTCCTTCTGCAGGCGCAGGGGCTCGCCCTTGGCGGGCTTCTCCCAGGTCACGGATGCGGGGATGCGCTCCTGCTCGACGAGGGCGGCGGTCACGGCCTCGAGCGCGCGGTCCTGCGCCTCGGGGCCACCGGCCTGGAAGCTCATGACGAACGGCTGACCGCTCGTGTGCATGACCGCATTGGCCATCTCGAAGGACCGCTTGTTGAGCCGGTCGATCATCTCGACGCAGACGGCCGCGCGGACCCGGGGACCGGCGTCACGCCAGGCGCGCATGGCCGCGCGCGCCGCCGGGAGCGCCTCGTCGATGTCGAGCACGGGATAGGTGATCGCGAGGGTCGGGCCGTATGGCGACACCTCGTCGCCCACCCGCTCGCCCGTCGACGGCTGGTCGTCCAGCGGCGCGAAGGCGGAGCCCACGTGCGCGTCATACGCAGCGAGGCCGGACTCGGCGGAGCCCTCGCCGTAGACGCGGGGGCTCGGGGAGGCGGGATAGCGGGAGTAGAAGCTGCGGGTGCGCAGCGCCTCGGCGGCCTCGTCGAGGGTCGCGGCGTGGGCGTCGAGGAATGGGTGGCTGGGCGTCGTTGCCTGGGTGGTCACGTCCCGATCCTAACGAGGGGTTCGCCTCGCCGCGAGGCTGCCGACGTGCCACGATGCGTGCATGAGTGACCACGCGAGCGAGCAGTCGAGCACCACGCCCGCAACGGGGCGGATCGCGGTCGTCGGGGCCGGGGCGATGGGGTCCGGGATCGCCCAGGTCGCCGCGCAGGCCGGGCACGAGGTCGTGCTCGTCGACGCGCGAGACGGCGCCGCCGAGGAGGCGATCGAGCGGCTGCGGGCGACGCTGGGCCGGCTCGCCGACAAGGGCCGCATCACCGCCGACGAGGCCGCTGCCGCCGCGGGCCGGCTGCAGGCCGCCGAGGACGTCCGGTCGCTGCCGGCCTGCCGGCTCGTGATCGAGGCGGTGGTGGAGGACCTCGAGGTCAAGCGTGAGATCTTTGCCACGCTGGCCGCCCGCCAGGACGCCGACACCATCCTCGCCTCCAACACCTCGAGCCTGTCGATCACGGCCATCGCCGAGGGCATCGCGCACCCCGAGCGCATCATCGGCCTGCACTTCTTCAACCCCCCGCCACTGATGGCGCTGGTCGAGGTCGTGCGGGGCGCGCGCTCGGGCGCGGACTCGGTCGAGGAGGCCTGCGAGCTGGTGCGCGCGTGGGGCAAGACGCCCGTGCGGTGCGCCAGCACACCGGGATTCATCGTCAACCGGGTGGCGCGGCCGTTCTACGGCGAGGCTCAGCGGATGGTCGCCGAGGGCATCGCCGACGCGGCGACCATCGACGCGGCGCTGCGCGGGGCGGGCTTCAAGATGGGGCCGTTCGAGCTCACGGACCTCATCGGGCAGGACGTCAACCTCGCCGTCGGCACGTCCGTGTGGGAGCAGACCGACCACGACGCGCGCTACGAGCCCACGGCCTACCAGCAGGACCTGGTGGCGCGAGGAGCGTTGGGGCGCAAGACGGGTCACGGCGTCTATCGGTATGACGAGAACGGCCGGGCGCTGGACGCGTCACCGGACGAGGCCGCGGTGGAGCTGCTCGTGGGCGGTCCGGTGCGGACCGATCCCGTCGCGCGGACACTGGCGATGCTGGTCAACGAGGCCCTGGCGGTCGTGGTGCGCGGCGAGGCGTCCGCCGAGGACGTGGACACCGCGATGAGCCTCGGCACCAACTACCCGCGCGGCCCGATCCAGTGGGGGCGCGAGATCGGCTTCGACGTGATCAAGGACCAGCTCGAGGAGCTGGCCGCGATCTATCCGGGCGGCCGCTACCGGCCGTCCAAGGCCCTCACCCACGACCTACCTCAGGTAGGCACATCCGCCGGGGTTCGCACGCCAGGCTGATGCCCCTACCGGGGGTAGAGGCATCGACCGGCCTTCGTTCCCCAGGCTGATGTACCTACCCCCGGTAGGTCACGACGAAGGAGTCGCATGCTGGATCCGGATCTGGCCCACGTCCGCACCATGTGGGACGAGGACGGCGCCTCGCGACACCTCGGCATCGAGCTCGTCGAGGTGTCGATGGTCGACGGCCTCGGCCGGGCCCGCACCCGCATGGCCGTCACCGACACCATGGTCAACGGCCACCGCATCATGCACGGCGGCTACATCTTCACCTTCGCCGACTCGACCTTCGCCCTCGCCTGCAACGCCGGCGGCGAGCTGACCGTGGCGGCGGGCTGCGACATCGACTTCATCCGCTCCGCCGCGCTGGGCGACGTGTTGCTCGCCAAGGGGATCGAGCGAGCGCGCTACGGCCGCAACGGGATCACCGACGTCACCGTCACGCGCGAGAGCGACGGCGCGCTGATCGCCCACTTCCGTGGACGCTCCCGCGCCCTCAAGCCCCGACCGAGCGCCTGAGCGGCGCAGCCATCGCCCGAGCAGGCCACGACGAAGGAGTGGACATGACACTGCCCCCCATCGACGAGCGACCCGACCTCTACGACGACGCCGAGCGCTGGTCCGTCGACGAGCTCCGCGCACACCAGCTCGAGCGCCTCCAGAGGACGGTGCGGTCGGCATACGACCACGTCCCCCACTATCGCCGCCAGCTCGAGGAGCGCCAGGTCCACCCCGACGACATCACGGCGCTCGAGGACGTCCGGCTCCTGCCGTTCACGTCCAAGAAGGACCTGCGCGACAACTACCCCTTCGGGCTGTTCGCCGTGCCGCGCGAGGAGGTCGTGCGGATCCACGCGTCGTCCGGCACCACGGGCAAGCCGACCGTCGTGGGCTACACCCGCGAGGACATCACCACCTGGGCCACCCTCGTCGCCCGCTGCATCCGCGCCGCCGGCGGACGGCCCGGCGACCTCGCCCACATCTCCTACGGCTACGGCCTGTTCACCGGCGGCCTCGGCGCGCACTACGGCGCGGAGCACCTGGGCTGCACGGTCGTGCCGGCGTCGGGCGGCGACACCGAGAAGCAGATCCAGCTCATCCAGGACTTCAGGCCGCGCATCATCTTCGTCACCCCGTCCTACTTCCTGTCGATGATCGACGCGATGGAGGCGCTGGGCATCGACCCGCGCGAGACCTCGCTTGAGCTGGGGCTGTTCGGCGCCGAGCCGTGGACCGAGGCGATGCGCCAGGAGATCCAGGAGCGGGTGGGCATGCACGCCACCGACATCTTCGGCCTGTCCGAGCTGATGGGTCCGGGCGTCGCGCAGGAGTGCGTCGAGACCAAGGACGGCCTGACGCTGTGGGAGGACCACTTCCTCGCCGAGATCGTCGACCCGCTGACCGACGAGCCGGTCAGTGACGGGGAGCAGGGCGAGCTGGTCTTCACGTCGCTCACCAAGCAGGCCATGCCGGTCCTGCGCTACCGCACCCGCGACCTCACCCGCCTGCTGCCGGGCACCGCGCGCCCCGCGATGCGCCGCCTCGAGAAGATCACCGGGCGCACCGACGACCTCATGATCGTGCGCGGCGTCAACGTCTTCCCCACCCAGATCGAGGAGATCGTGCTGGGCATCGAGGGGCTCTCGCCATACTTCCAATGCGTCCTCACCCGCCCCGGCCGCATGGACGAGCTGACCATCCGGATCGAGGCGCAGCACGGCGTCGGCGAGGAGCGGAAGCGGGCGATCGAGCGCGAGCTCAAGCACCACATCAAGTCCCGCATCGGCACCACGGCCCGCATCGAGATCCTGCCCGAGGGCGGGGTCGAGCGGTCGGTGGGCAAGGCGCGCCGGATCGTGGACGAGCGCGGGATGTCCTGACCACCGTCCGGCCACCGCGAGTAGCACTCCAGGTGCTACCTTTGCTCGTATGACGCAGACCATCGGCATCCGGGAGCTGCGGCAGCACGCCAGCCGCTACGTCGCCGCCGCGCACGCGGGCGAAGAGATCCTCGTGACCGACCGCGGCCACCCGATGGCGCGGCTGGTGCCCCTGTCGCCGCTCGAGCAGCGCATCGACTACCTGGTGCGCAAGCACGGCGCCCATCCCCCCGCCGATCCGAGCATCAAGGCCTGGGAGATCGAGCCCGCACCGAACGACGGCACCGACACCCAGGCCATCCTGGACGAGGGCCGGGCCGAGCGCTTCTGATGGCGACCTATCTCGACACGTCGGCACTGGCCAAGCTCTGCACCACGGAGGCCGAGTCGCTCGCGCTGAGGCGGTGGCTGGCCGACGCTCCCCAGCCGCTCGCCACGTCCATCGTGGGCGAGGTGGAGCTCGGCAGGAGCATGGCCAAGGTCGGCGGGGCTGCGGCGTCCGTCGCCGAGACGCTGCGACGTGCTCTGGTCATCCTGCCGCTGACCCCCGCCGTGGCCGAGCGGGCCCGCCGGCTGCCGCCGGGCGTGCTGCGCTCGCTCGACGCCATCCACGTCGCGACCGCTCTGGAGCTGGGCGAGGACCTCACCGCGGTGGTGAGCTATGACCAGCGGATGATCGACGCGGCGACGGCGGCGGGGCTCGAGGTCGTCTCGCCAGGACCGGACTGACGCGAGGGGCGGCGGCCCGTGCGGAGGGGGCGCGGCACACATGACACGATGCGCCCGTGAAGAAGACCGAGGCCGTCCGTGACGGCGAGCGCTGGTGGTGGGGCCCGCAGCCTCCGGGCGACCACCCCCCGCAGGTGATCGACTCCTGGCTGGTGCAGGAGGGGCGGTCGCGGCGCCCGGAGCGACACATCCAGCGGTTCGCCGCGACGGCCGAGTTCTTCGTGCACTTCCAGGACCTGGACGTCGTCGTCGACGAGGTCTTGGCACGAATCCCTCGCGCCGACAGGTGGTTTCCGCGGCTGGAGGCCTACAACGACGCCGTCGCCCTGTGGCTGCGGCCCGCGAGCGACACCCCCACCCAGATCTCGCTGTGGATCGCCGACGTGCCGGACCCGCGCAAGTGGCCGCACATCAAGGGCCCTGACCTGGTCGTGCAGCGCCAGCTGCAGCTGCGGGCACGCGAGCTCGGCGCCGACGACGCACTGCTGTGGCGGGTCGAGGAGCGGCTGCCCGAGGCCGTCGAGGCGACCTACTCAGCCCTGGTGTGGTGGGACGGCCAGCACTTCGTCACGCGCCCGCTCGACGAGCTGTCCCTGCCCTCGGTCACGATCGAGTGCCTCGAGACCGCCCTCGCCGACACCCCGCACCCGCTGACGCGCGGTCGCGTCTCGGTCGACGCCCTGCTCGACAAGCCCGTCTGGGCGGTCAATGCCGCACGCGGGGTCCAGGCCGTGACGAGCTGGGTCCTGCCCGACGGCGCGATCCGCGACACCCCGCACGGCGCCGTCACGTCCGGGCTCGACGACCTGCTCCGCACCGCCCTCGAGGAGACCATCGGGCCGTTGCCAGAGCAGCTCACGACATGATCGTAGAACCGCTCGGTCTCGCCGTCGACCCCGGCGCTGCCTACACCGCGCTGTTCGGCGAATCCCGTTGGGCCTGCTGGCTGGACAGCGCGCGGGCCGAGCCCGGTCTGGCCCGGTTCTCCTATCTCGGATCGCCCGGGCCGGAGGGTGAGGTGCTGACGTATGACGTCGGCCGGGGCCATGTCGTGGTCACCGCCGGTGGCCGCAGCCGCCGCGAGGACGGGACGATCCTGGACGCGTTGCGGCGCCGGGCCGCGCCGCCCGAGGATGCCGCGCCGCCCGAGGATGCCGCGCCGTTCGAGCTGGTCGACGGGTGGGTGGGCTACCTCGGCTACGAGCTGAAGGGCGACCTCGGCGCCACCAACCGCCACACGTCGCCCCACCCCGACGCCGTGTGGATGCGCTGCGACCGGCTCCTCGCCCTCGACCACGAGACCGGCGACGCCTGGCTGGTCGCGCACGGCGACTCCGCTGCCGCCTGGGCGGCATGGGCGCGAGATCGATTGTCGGGCGCGGCTTCTCGCGCTCCGGGGATCACCCGAGCGCCATGGCCGGATGACGAACCGCCCCGCCCCACAGCGCATCTCGCTCGCGACGTCGCGCAGTACCGCCAGGACGTCGAGACCTGCCTCGAGGCGCTGCGACGGGGCGAGTCCTACGAGATCTGCCTCACCGACACGGTTCTCGCGGAGTCGCACGACGACCCGTTCGACATCTATCTGCGGCTGCGCGAGCTCAACCCCGCCCCGCACGCGGCCTACCTGCGCCTCGGGGACCGGCACGTCCTGTCGGCCAGCCCCGAGCTGTTCCTGCACGTGACGGGTGACGGCGAGGTGTCGACCAAGCCGATCAAGGGGACGGCAAGGCGTCATACCGACCCCACCCACGATGCCCGTGCCGCAGCCGATCTCGCCGCCGACGCCAAGACCCGTGCCGAGAACCTCATGATCGCCGACCTGCTGCGCAACGACCTGTCACGCGTCTGCGACCCGGCGACGATCCACGTGCCTCGACTCATGCACGTCGAGTCCTACGCGACCGTGCACCAGCTCGTGACGACCGTGCGCGGGCGGCTTGCCGAGGACCGCACCGCGATCGACGCCCTCGAGGCGTGCTTCCCCGGCGGGTCGATGACGGGCGCCCCCAAGCACCGCACCATGCAGATCATCGACGAGCTCGAGACGCGGGCGCGCGGGATCTACTCAGGGGCACTGGGTTTCGTCGACCGCAGCGGCGCGGTGGACCTGTCCGTCGTGATCCGCACCGCCGTCATGCACCACGGGCAGGTCGAGATCGGCGCGGGCGGGGCGATCGTCCTGGACTCGGACCCGCAGGCCGAGACCGACGAGATGCTGCTCAAGGCCGCCGCCGTCCTACCCGCCCTCCGACCCTGACCTTCCCGGTCGCGATCGGGTGACTTCACTGCTCGTCTACCCGCAGCAGACTCACCCGATGCCGCGGGGTGGGGCCAACAGGCGCGTCAGGGCTTTCGCGCCACCTGGTCGGCCCAACGCCCGAGATCGCCGAGCCAGCCGATCGTGCCGATGCTGGTGTAGACCACGTCGAAGTGACCGGTCACGGCGGCGCGGGCGTCGAGCACGTCCGATTCGACCCACGTGACCTCGGTCCCGGTCGTGGCGGCGAGCCGACGCGCGGCTGCCAGCGACGATAGCGAGAAGTCGACCCCCGTCATACGACCGCCGGCGCGGGCCAGGCTGATGGTGTCGGTGCCGATGTGGCACTGCAGGTGCACGACGTCGAGGCCGCGCAGCGAGCCCTGCGGCAGGTGGGCGGCGAGGGCGGGCAGGTCGTCGCTGACCACGGTGGAGAGGTATGCCGGGTCCTCGGCGTAGCGCTCGATCCCGTAGGCGACCTCGTGCAGGCCCGCCCGCTCGTCCCAGTTGGCGCGGTTGGCGTCCCGGGCGACGGCCCAGTCGACGTCGACGTCGGTGCCCTGCTGCTCGCTCATGGCCAGAACCTACCGGGGGCCGAGGCATCAGCCTGGCGAACGAAGGCCGGCCGATGCCTCGGCCCCCGGCGGGTCAGGGCTGGGCGGCGAAGACGCCGATGACGGGGTTCCACTCGGTGACGTCGATCCCGGCGACGAGGCCGTGCTGCTGGAAGGGATCGTCCCCCAGCAGCGAGCGCACCTCGTCGGCGCTGTCGGCGCGGAGGATCAGCAGCGCCGACGCCGGCTTCACGTCGACGTAGGGACCGGACGCCTGCAGCGACCCCGCCTCGGCGAGCCGGCCGAGGAACGCGCGGTGCTCGGGCCGGATCTCGTCGAGGCGGGGGTCGTCGGAGTAGGAGTAGCGGACTGCGTAGTAGGCCATGGCCACACCCTAGGCGGCGCTGGGGTCCTCCCACCCGTCGGCGCCGGCCCGCTCGGCGCCGATGGTCGTGTCCGGGCCGTGCCCGGTGTGCACGATCGTGTCGTCGGGCAGGGTGAACAGCCTGGTGCGGATCGAGTCGACGATGGTGTCGTATGACGAGAACGACCGCCCCGTCGCGCCCGGGCCACCCTGGAAGAGGGTGTCACCGCTGAACACGCGCCCCAGCTCCGCGCTGTAGAAGCAGGTACCGCCCGGCGTGTGCCCCGGCGTCGCGATCGCCCGCAGCGTCACCCCGCCCACGGTGATCTCGGTGCCGTCGACGATGTCCTCGTCGGGCTGGCGCGTGTCATAGGTCTGCTGCCACAGCTCGAGGTCGTGCGGGTTGAGCCAGATCGGGGCGCCCGTGGCCTCCGCGAGAGCGGCCGCCTGGTTGACGTGGTCGTCGTGCGCGTGCGTGCACACGATCGCCGCCAGCCGACGCTCGCCGACGGCGGCGGCGATGGCCGAGGCGTCATGCGGGGCGTCGAAGACCACGCACTCGTCATCGTCGCCGACGATCCACACGTTGTTGTCGACGTCCCAGGTGCCCCCGTCGAGGGAGAACGTCCCCGACGTGACGAGCTGCTGGACCTGCACGTCGCCGGCCATCAGAGCGTCACCACCGAGCGGAGGACGTCACCGCGCTTCATGGTGGCGAAGGCCTCCTCGACGTCGCCCAGCCCGATCGTCTCGGACACGAACGCGTCCAGGTCGAGCCGCCCCTGCAGGTAGAGGTCGATGAGCATGGGGAAGTCGCGAGAGGGCAGGCAGTCGCCATACCAGCTGGACTTGAGCGACCCGCCACGACCGAAGACGTCGAGCAGCGGCAGCTCGATCCGCATCTCCGGTGTCGGCACCCCCACGAGCACCACGGTCCCCGCGAGATCGCGTGCGTAGAACGCCTGCTCGTAGGTCTCGGGGCGACCCACCGCCTCGATGACGACGTCCGCGCCGTTGCCGTCCGTCAGCGCGCGCACCGCCTCGACGACGTCGCCGTCGGCCGGGTCGATGGTGTGCGTCGCCCCCATCGAGCGCCCCTTCTCACGCTTGCGGGGGTCCGGGTCGATGCCGATGATCGTGGCCGCGCCCGCGAGACGCGAGCCGACGACGGCCGCCATACCGACGCCCCCGAGGCCGATGACGGCCACGGAGTCGCCACGACCGACGCCGCCGGTGTTGATCGCGGCGCCCAGCCCGGCCATGACGCCGCAGCCCAGCAGACCCGCCGCCTCGGCGCCGGCGCGCTCGTCCACGCGCGTGCACTGACCGGCCGCGACCAGCGTCTTCTCCGCGAAGGCCCCGATCCCCAGCGCCGGCGTCAGCTCGGTGCCATCCGTGAGGGTCATCCGCTGCTTGGCGTTGTGCGTGGCGAAGCAGTACCACGGACGCCCGCGGCGGCAGGCCCGGCACTCCCCGCACACGGCGCGCCAGTTGAGGATCACGAAGTCCCCGACGGCGACCTCCGTCACGCCCTCCCCGACGGCCGAGACGCGGCCGGCGGCCTCGTGCCCGAGCAGGAAGGGGAACTCGTCGTTGATCCCGCCCTGCTGGTAGTGGTAGTCGGTGTGGCAGACGCCGCACGCCTGGACGTCGACGACGGCCTCGCCCGGCCCCGGGTCGGGGATCACGATGTCGACGAGCTCGACCGGCTCGCCCTTGGCTCGGGAGATCACTCCCTTGACGGTGGTGGGCATGTGCGCCCCTTCCTGGCCTCGCGGCCGGTTGACCATGCACTCACCCTCTCATTGCCCGTGGCCCTGGGCGACCAACCGGTTGTATGCCGGAAACGCCCGGAACGCGGGTCGGACGCCGTCCAGGACGGGCGGTGGGGCGAGCAGCGGGGCACCACGAGCGGGGTCCCGGACTCGGGGTCGGCGATCACGCGCGCGTCCAGGGCGAACACCTCGCGCACCATCTCCTCGGTGAGCACGTCGGCGGGTGCGCCCTGCGCCGCGACGACGCCGGCCCGCATGGCGACGAGGTGGTCGGCATACCGCGCCGCCAGGCCGAGGTCGTGCAGCACCATGACGACCGTGGTGGCCCGCTCGGCGTTGAGGGCGGCGACCAGGTCGAGCATCTCGATCTGGTGGGTGAGGTCGAGATAGGTCGTCGGCTCGTCGAGCAGCAGCAGGTCGGTCTCCTGGGCGAGGGCCATGGCGATCCACACGCGCTGACGCTGGCCACCGGACAGCTCCGCGACCGGGGCGTCGGCGAGCGAGCTGGTGCCCGTCTCCGCCAGGGCCCGCTCGACGGCCTCGGCGTCGTGCGCCGAGCTGCGCCGCCACAGCCCCTGGTGGGGGTGCCGGCCGCGGCCGACGAGCTCGGCGACGGTGACCCCCTCGGGCGCGACGGGGTGCTGGGGCAGCAGGCCGAGGGTGCGGGCGACGGTCCGGGTGGGCTGCTCGTGGATGGGGCGTCCGTCGAGCAGCACGGCTCCGGAGCGCGGGCGCAGCAGGCGGGCGAGACCGCGCAGCAGCGTCGACTTGCCGCAGGCGTTGGGGCCGACGACGACGGTCACGCGACCGTCCGGGATCTCGAGGGTGAGGTCGCGGACGACCGGCTCCCCGCCGTAGCCGAGGGTCAGGTCGCGGGTGGCCAGTCGGGTCATCACAGGGTTCCTTCGGTACGGCCGCGGGTCATCAGCCAGAGCAGCACGGGGGCGCCGGTGACGCCGGTGACGACGCCGGCGGGCAGGTGGACGTCGGGGATCACGTGGCCGCCGATCAGGTCTGCGGCGACCACCACGACCGCGCCGACGAGGGCCGCGCCGACGATCGTCGGGCGACCGCGGTCCAAAGCCCGGGCGATCGGCCCGGCCATGAACGCCACGAAGGCCATCGGCCCCACCGCCGCCACCGCGAGCGCCAGCACCACGACGCCGACGGCGAGGAGCAGGTCCGCGGCGTGGCGCCGCCCGCCGAGCCCGAGCGCGAGGTCGTCGCCGAGCTGCAGCGCGGGCAGGTCCCGGCTCGCGACCCAGAGCAGCAGGTATGCCGCGACCGACGTCACGGCGAGCCACCGGATCGTCGTCCAGTCCGCCTGGCCGAGGCTGCCGGTCAGCCATCGGAGCACGAGCTGGGTGTCGAACTCGTCGGCGCGGGTGAAGAGGTAGTGGACGACCGAGGCCAGCACCGACGAGACGCCGACGCCGACCAGGACGAGGCGCTCGCCGGTGGACTGCGCGACGACCCGCACGAGGACGGCCACGACCAGGGCCCCCGCCACGGCAAGGAGAGACAGCGTCGGCCCGCTGACGCCGAGCACCACGATGCCGACGACCGCGGCGGCCGAGGCGCCCATGCCGACGCCGACGATGTCGGGGCTGGCCAGCGGGTTGCGCAGGACGGTCTGGAAGGTCGCGCCGGCGGCGCCGAACGCAGCACCGGCGAGCAGGGCCAGGACGGCCCGGGGCAGGCTGCTCTCCATCAGGATGAAGCTCGCCCCCGGGATGACCTCGCCCCGCAGGATCGCGACGGCGTCGACGACGGGGATCACCAGGTCCCCCAGCAGGGCTCGTGCGACGGCCAGGCCGAGCGCGAGGACCGCGAGGACGACGAGGAGCACGCGGTGGTGGGCGCGCCGGCTCAACGAACGTCGCGCCTCGCGGGTCGCGGGCTCCCGCACGGCGAGGGTGCTCACAGCCGCCCCCGTCGCACGGCCCACACGAAACCGGGCAGGCCGACCATCGCCGTCATGATCCCGACCTGCACCTCCGACGGCGGCAGCACCACGCGTCCCACGGTGTCGGCGGCGGCCACCAGCGCCGCCCCCAGCACGGCGCTGAGCGGCAGCACGCGACCGTGGGCCGGGCCGACGACGGACCGTGCGGCGTGCGGGACCAGCAGACCCACGAAGCCCACGGGCCCGGCGAGGGCGGTGGCACCGGCGGCCAGCAGCACGGCGACCGCACCCACGGCCCAGCGGGTGCGGGTGGGGTGGGTGCCGAGGGCCGCGGCGGCGTCGTCACCGAGCGCCAGCGCGTCGAGCCGCCGAGCGAGGACCAGCGACAGCACCGCCCCCACGACCAGCACGGGACCGACGGCGGCGAGCAGAGCGAGGTCGCGCCCACCGATGGTCCCCACCTGCCAGAAGCGGAACGCCTGCAGCGTCCCGTGGTCCCCCAGCAGCAGGGCCGTCGACACCGAGGTGAGCGCGGCGGTCACGGCCGCGCCGGCGATGGTGACCGAGCCCGGCCGCAGGCCCCCGCGCGACACCGCCGCCAGCAGGTGCACGACGATCGCGGCGACCGCTGCCCCCACGAACGCGGCGCCCACGTGCGCCAGCGGCGCGGACAGCCCGCCGATGCTGATCGCCACCACCATCGCGAGCGACGCCCCGGCGGACACCCCGAGGATCCCGGGGTCCGCCAGGGGGTTGCGCGTCAGCCCCTGGAAGCAGGCCCCCGAGAGCCCGAGCGCCGCGCCCACGACGACCGCCAGCACCGTCCGGTCGACGCGCGCCATCGCGATCGCGTGCAGCGGGTCGGCCGGGTCGAGCAGGGCGCTGGGTGCCACCGCCCGCGAGCCGACGAGCAGCGACGCGGCGAGCGCGACCAGCAGGACCAGCAGCGGTGAGAGGGCCCGGACGGCGACCGGCGCGGGGACGGCCCGGCTCATGCGCCCTTGACGGCCTTGACCACGCCGGGGAGGTACTTGTCGACGATGAACGGCATCGACAGCGGGCTGGGGTTGGTGACCGACAGGCCGATCTGCTTGTCCACCTCGGCATAGGCGTGCCCCGACTTCAGCGCCGGGATCTGGCCGATCAGCGGGTTGGCCTTGAACGAGGCGATGTCGGCGGGCTTGTCGGCATACGTGAGGAGCACGTCGGACTGGATCGTCGAGGCCTGCTCGGCGGAGACGTTGCCGTAGAACTGGCCGGGCTTGACGGCGGTGCCGACGATCGGCGCGCTCGTGAGGCCGAACGACTCGAGGGCGCGGACGCGGTTGTCCTCCTTGCCGTAGATGCCGATCTGCGACAGGTCTGTCGTGGCGAGGTAGGCGAAGACCATGGATTTGCCGGCCAGCTCGGGGTGGGCCGTCTTGGCGTCGGCCACGACCTTGTCGGTCTGGGCGCGGACGGCGGTGGCCTTGGTCGGGCGGCCGAGGGCCTTGCCCACCATGTCCAGGGAGGTGGTCCAGGGGGTCACCCAGGGCGCGCCGGGCTGGGCGACGACCGGGGCGACCTTGGACAGCGTGTCGTAGTCCGCCTTGGTCAGCCCCGAGCCCGTGGCCAGGATGACGTCGGGCGCGAGCTTGGCGATCTCGGTGACGGGGATGCCGTCGGTGTCGTCGTAGCGCGTGGGCGCCTTGCCACCGAGCTTGGCGACGGCCGCGTCGAACCAGTCCGTGGACTTGGCGGCGTTGCCGCCCCAGGTCATCGCGGTGGCGCCGACGGGCACGACGCCGAGGGACACGGCCATGTCCTGGTCCACCCAGCCGACGGTCGCGACCTTGGTGGGCTCCTTGGTGATCGTGGTCTCACCAAAGCTGTGCTTGAGCGTCACCGGGAAGGCACCCTGCTCGGCGCCGCCCGAGCCCAGCGACGCGGCGCCGGACGAGGCCTGGCCGGACTCGGCTCCAGCGCCGGAGCCGCCTGAGCCGGAGCCGCACGCGGCCAGGGCGAGCGTGGCGGACGTGAGCACCAGCAGGGAGCGGCGAGACAGAGACAAAGCGGGTCCAATCGTCGATCAGGGTTGCCTAAGTTAGGCACACCTTATCCCTATCGTTCGACCCATCGCACAGCGCGGCCGTCAGCGGGACCCCTAGGGTGGGAGCCATGCGCGTTCTCGTCAGCGGTGGTGCCGGCTACATCGGCTCGCACACCACCCTCCAGGTCCTTGCCGCCGGCCACGACGTGGTCGTGGTCGACAACTTCTCCAACGCCAAGCCGTCCGTGATGGCCCGGCTCGAGGCCCTCGCGGGGCAGCCGATCGAGGTCCACGGCTTCGACCTGACCGACCGCGACAAGACCGAGCACCTGTTCGCCACCGAGCAGTTCGACGCGGTCATCCACTTCGCGGGGTTCAAGGCCGTGGGCGAGTCGGTCGAGAAGCCGCTCGAGTACTACGAGAACAACCTCGACTCGACCTTCTCCCTCGTGCGCGCGATGCAGCGCCACGGCGTCAAGAAGCTCGTGTTCTCCTCCAGCGCAACGGTGTACGGCGAGGACGCGCCCGTCCCGATGAAGGAGGACTTCCCGACGTCGGCCACCAACCCCTATGGCTGGACCAAGGTGATGATCGAGCAGATCCTGCGCGACGTCGCCGTCGCGGACCCGCAGATGCGGATCGCGCTGCTGCGCTACTTCAACCCGGTGGGCGCCCACCCGTCCGGCACGATCGGCGAGGACCCGCAGGGCATCCCCAACAACCTCGTTCCCTTCATCGCCCAGGTCGCCGTCGGGCGGCGCGAGCACCTCAACATCTTCGGCGACGACTACGACACCCCCGACGGCACCGGCCTGCGCGACTACATCCACGTCGAGGACCTCGCCGCCGGCCACGTCGCCGCCCTCAACCGCCTCGGCCAGGTCGACGACGCCGTCTCCACCTGGAACCTCGGCACCGGGCACGGCACCTCGGTCAAGGAGATGCTCGCGGCCTTCAGCCGCGCCGTCGGCCGCGACCTCCCCTACCAGGTCGCCCCTCGTCGCCCCGGCGACATCGCAGCCTCGTATGCCGACCCCTCTCGCGCCAACCGCGAGCTCGGGTGGCAGGCCACCCGGACCGTCGACGACATGTGCGCCGACACGTGGCGCTGGCAGTCCGGCAACCCCGAGGGCTACCCCAGCTGACTGGTCTCTCCGGCGCGTGCCGGCGGCGGGGGCTGCAGAGTGGTCACATATCCGACGTCTACGACCCCTTGACGTCGGGTTCGCGACCACTCTGTCGCGAGCCCGGGCCGCTAGCGAGAGGGGGCGGGCCCGGCATACCTCCTGGCGCTTGTGAACTCTGTCACAAGCGGTCTCCGAGGCCCCGGGTCGTTGGGGTTGGCGGTGCCGCGAATACCTCACGGGCGGACCGGCATACGGGCTCGGCGCCGATTTGCACAACGCCCGTGTTGTCAAAAACCGCAGGTCACGGCCAGGTTGCAAAGGCACGACCGGGTCCGACCCGCCAGTAGCCGTGGGTAGGCTCGACGGGTAACCAAAAGGTCTGACCTCCGGAGATGTCATGGACAACCTGGACCTTGCGCGATGGCAGTTCGCCATCACCACCGTCTATCACTTCCTCTTCGTGCCGATCACCATCGGCCTGTCGGCGATCGTCGCCGGCTACCACAGCGCCTGGGTGCGCACCCGCAAGCCGGAGTACCTCCGGCTCACCAAGTGGCTGGGCAAGCTGTTCACCATCAACTTCGCCCTCGGTCTCGTCACCGGCATCGTCCAGGAGTTCCAGTTCGGGATGAACTGGTCGGACTACTCGCGGTTCGTCGGCGACATCTTCGGCGCCCCGCTGGCGTTCGAGGCGCTGCTCGCGTTCTTCCTCGAGTCGACCTTCCTCGGCCTGTGGATCTTTGGCTGGGGCCGGATCCCGGAGCGGCTGCACGCGTGGACGATGTGGATCGTCCACATCGGCACCGTGCTGTCCGCCTACTTCATCCTCGCCGCCAACTCGTTCATGCAGAACCCCGTCGGCTACCGGTTCAACCCCGAGTCGGGGCGCGCTGAGATGGCCGACTTCGTCGCGGTGCTGGTCAACAAGGTCCAGCTCGTGACCTTTCCGCACGTGATCCTCAGCTCCTACATGACCGGCGGCGCCGTCGTCGTCGGCGTGGCGCTGTGGCACTACCTGCGGCGGGGCCCGATCGCCGACCGTGACCGCGAGATGTACCGCAAGGCCGTCCGCGTCGGCGCGATCGTCTCCCTCGTCGCCTCGCTCGGCGTCGTCGTCACCGGCGACCTGCAGGGCAAGGTCATGACCGAGGTGCAGCCCATGAAGATGGCGGCCGCCGAAGGCCTCTACCGCACGGAGAAGTCCGCGCCGTTCTCGATCCTGACGATCGGCTCCCTCGACGGGCAGAACGCCACCCGCGTCATCGAGGTCCCCGGCCTGCTCAGTTTCCTCGGGACCGGGTCGTTCGGCGGCGAGGTCAAGGGCATCCGCGACGTCCAGGCCGACTACCAGCAGAGGTATGCCGGAAACGCCCGCACGGCGGACCAGGCCACCAACTACGTGCCCAACATCCCGACGACCTACTGGACCTTCCGCCTGATGATGGGCGTCGGCTTCGTGTCGATGGCGCTCTCGGCGCTGGCGCTGTGGGCGACCCGCAAGGGCACGACCCCGCCGAGCGGCCGCTGGTGGCGGCACGTCGTGATCTGGAGCCCGCTGCTGCCGGTGTTCGCGATCTCGTTCGGCTGGATCTTCACCGAGGTGGGTCGCCAGCCGTGGATCGTCTTCGGCGAGATGACGACGGCCAACGGCGTCAGCCCGTCCGTGCCCGCCTGGTCCGTGCTCGTCTCGATGGCCGTCTACACGCTGCTGTATGCCGCGCTGATGGTCGTCGAGGTCAAGCTCTTCCTGAAGTACACCCGCGTCGGCGCGGAGCCGGCCGACACCGACACCCCGGCCGAGAGCGGCGAGGACAAGCCCCTCGTCTTCGCCTACTGAGGACGTTGGAGAGACACCATGGAACTCACCGTCATCTGGTTCATCCTCATCGCCGTCCTGTGGACCGGCTACTTCGTCCTCGAGGGCTTCGACTTCGGCGTCGGCATGCTCCTGCCGATCCTCGGCAAGGGCCGCGACGAGCTCGACACCGACAACCGCCGCCGCGTCCTGCTCAACACCATCGGCCCGCACTGGGACGGCAACGAGGTGTGGGTGCTCACGGCGGGCGGCGCCACCTTCGCGGCCTTCCCGCACTGGTACGCCACGCTGTTCTCCGGGTTCTACCTGCCGCTGCTGCTGATCCTGGTCGCCCTGATCATCCGCAACATGGGCTTCGAGTACCGCCACAAGCGCGACGACGACCAGTGGCGTCGCAACTGGGACCTGTGCATCATCGTCGGCTCGTTCCTGCCCGCGCTGCTGTGGGGCGTCGCGTTCGCCAACATCGTGGCGGGCGTCCCGATCAACGCCGACAAGGAGTACACCGGCAACCTGTTCACCCTGCTCAACCCGCTCGGGCTGCTCGGCGGCGTGACCACCTTGCTGCTCTTCCTCACCCACGGTGCGGTCTTCGTCGCGCTCAAGACGAGCGGCGAGATCCGTGAGGAGGCGCGGGCCCTCGCCTGGAAGGTCGGCATCGCCGCGGCCGTCGTCGCCGTCGTCTTCCTCGTCTGGGTGATGATGCTGACCGGCAACACCGGCTCGTGGATCCTCGCGGTCCTCGCCGCCGTGGCGCTCGTCGTGGGCCTGCTCATGACGCGCCTCGGCCGTGACGGGGTGGCCTTCACCGGCACCGCCGCCGCGATCGCGCTCGCCGTGTGGGCGCTGTTCACCGCGCTGTTCCCCGACGTGATGCCCTCCTCGACCAACCCGGCCTGGAGCCTCACCCACGAGAACGCCGCCAGCACCGACCTGACGCTCAAGATCATGACGGGCGCCGCCGTGGTCTTCACGCCGATCGTGCTCGCCTACACCGCGTGGACCTACTGGATCTTCCGCAAGCGCATCTCCACCCACCACATCCCACCGGCGCACGAGCCGCGCGAGGTGGGCGAGCTGGAGGCCGAGCACGTGGCGGCAGGCGAGGTCGGCGGAGCGCACCGGGACCGCTGATCCGCCCGGTCCGCCCGGTCCGCCGGGTCCGCCCGCACCTCCCGATGATCGTGAGGGTTTCGTCCAACAATGTTGGGCGAAACCCTCACGATCGTTGTGGGGGATGAGACGACGAGGAGCACGACCACGTGAAGCCCTTCGACCCCCGCCTGCTGCGGCTGCTGCCCGGTGCCCGGCGACCCGTCCTGGCCCTCGGCGCGATCGGGGTGGCTCAGGGCGTCGCCGCCATCGTGCAGGCCTTCGCGGTGGCGGCGGTCGTGGTGGCGGTGGCACGGCATACGGCCCTGTGGGGACCCCTCGGACTCCTGGCCGCCGTGCTCGTGGTGCGCGCCCTGCTCACCGGCGCGACCGAGCTCGTCTCGTCCTGGGCCGGCACCGAGGTCAGCGCCGGCCTGCGCACGCTGCTGCTGCGCACGTGGCTGGCCCGGTCCGCCGACCAGCGACCCGAGCCGGCCGCGGCTCAGACCCTCGCCACCCAGGGGGCGACCAGCGTCGAGACGTATGTCGCGCGCTACCTGCCCGCACTCGTGGCCGCCGCCGTGCTGCCGGTGCTGGCGGTCGTGACGCTGGCCTTCGTGGACCTGTGGTCGGCGCTCATCGTCGTGCTGACGCTGCCGCTGCTGCCGCTGTTCGCCGCGCTGATCGGCAAGGCGACCGCCGACGCCTCCGACAAGCGGTGGCGGGCCCTGGCCACCCTCGCCGGGCACTTCGTGGACATGATGCGGGGGCTGCCGACGCTGTCGGCCTACGGCCGGGCGAGCCGGCAGAGTGCCACGATCCGCGAGGTGTCGCAGCGGCACCGGACCGCGACCGTGGCGACGCTCAAGCTGGCCTTCCTGTCGTCGGCGGCCCTCGAGCTGCTCGCCACGATCTCGGTGGCGCTGGTGGCGGTCGCGGTCGGCATCCGCCTGACCTGGGGCGACATCGGCCTCGGCACGGGGCTGGCGGCGATCCTGCTGGCGCCCGAGGCGTACTGGCCGATCCGGCGCGTGGGTCAGGAGTTCCACTCGGCCGCGGACGGGGCGCAGGCGCTCGACGACATCCTCACGGCGACGGCCGCCACCACCGCCGAGCGGTCACGTCCCGGCACGGGGGTCGCCCGGCTGGAGGGCGTGACCTACCGCTATCCCGGGACCACGCGGGACGTCCTGCACGACCTCACCCTCACGGCGGCGCCGGGCCTGACGGTGATCACCGGGCCGTCGGGAACGGGCAAGACCACCGCCCTCGAGCTCCTCTGCGGGCTGCGCGAACCCACCACGGGCACAGCCTCCCTCGTCCCGTCGCGCCTGGTGACGCAGCGCCCCTTCCTGACCGCTGGCTCCATCCGGACCAACCTCACCCTCGCCGACGAGGCGGACGACGACCGGCTCTGGTCGGTGCTCCGGCAGGTCGGGCTCGAGGACCTGGTCCGTGGGCTGCCGGACGGGCTCGGCACGCCGCTCGGGGACGACGGGTTCGGGCTGTCGGCGGGCCAGCGGGCGCGCCTCGGGATGGCGCGGGCCCTGCTGTCGACGGCGCCGCTCGTGGCCCTCGACGAGCCCACCGCACACCTCGACCCCGCGTCCACCGCGCTCGTCGACGACGTCGTGCGCTCGCTCGCGCGCGACCGGGCGGTCGTCGTCGTCACGCACCGCCCCAGTCTCGTCGCGCACGCCGACCAGCACGTCACCCTCTCCCCCGTCGTCCAGGAGGTCGCGCGATGAGCTCGGTATGGCGAACGCCCCCGGGCATCCGGGGCTCCGCGCTGATCGGCGGTCTGGCCACGGCCAGCGGGATCGCGCTCACGACGACCTCCGGGTGGCTGATCGTCGCCGCCTCGCACCGGCCGCAGATCCTCACGCTGATGGCGGCGATCGTGGCGGTGCGGGCGTTCGGCATGGCCAGGCCGGCGTTCCGCTACTGGGAGCGGGTGCGGTCGCACGACGCCGCGCTCGGTGACCTGGCGGACCAGCGGGTCGCGGCGTATGACGCCCTCGTGCCCCTCACCCCCGCCCGGCTCGGACGGCGGTCCCGCAGCGAGGTGCTGGGCGGCGCCGTCGACGACCTCGAGGACCGGGTGTATGCCGAGATCCGCGTCGTCGTCCCCGTCCTCGGGTCCCTCGTGGCGGGGCTGCTGACGGTGCTGGCGACGGCGCTGTTCTCCTACGTGGGGGCGGCGATCGTCGCGGCCGTGCTCGTGGCCTGCGGGCTCGTCGCCTGGCTCGTCCTCGCGAGCGAGCGCGCGGCGCAACGGGACTGGCTGGATGCCCGGGCCGAGGTGGCCCGCGTCGCCGGCCTCGTCACCGCCAACGCGCTGGAGCTGCAGGCGATCGGGGCGACCTCGGCGTCGGGGTCGTGGATCGAGGCCGCGCAGGCCCGGCTGGCTGCGGACAACGCGCGACGCGCCCGGGGCCGGGCGCTCGGGATGACCCTCACCGGGATCGCCTGCGGTGCCGGCACGATCGCCATGGCGGTGCACGCGCACGGGCTGGTGGCGGGTGGGTTCAACGACGCCATCGCGGCCCTGCTCGTGCTGACCCCCGTGGCGGCGGCGGACGCGTTCACGCCGTTGCCGGACGCCATGGGCGCCTGGGCCCGCGCCGACGGCAGCCGGGTCCGGCTCGACGCCTTCCTCGCCCAGGACCTGCCCCTCGGGGAGCACGGGCCCGTCGAGGCGCCGGGGGCTTGCGGCATACCCCCGCGGTTGACGATCGACGAGGTCACGGCGCGCTGGACGGCGGACCGCGACGCCGTCGGGCCGGTGGCGGCCGCGGTCGAGCCCGGCGAGTCCGTGGTGATCACCGGCCCCAACGGATCCGGCAAGTCCACGCTGCTCGCGGTGCTCGCCACCCACCTCGACCCGGCCTCGGGGAGCTATCGGCTCGACGCGGTCGACAGCCGCTCCGCCTCTGTCGAGTCCCTGCGCGCGCGGGTGGCGGTGCTGGACGACGAGCCGCACGTCTTCGCCTCGACCGTGCGCGAGAACCTCCGGCTCGCCCGCCCCTCCGCCTCGGACGAGGAGGTGACCGTGGCGCTGGGACGAGCCGGGCTCGGCGGGTGGCTGCGCGCGCTGCCGGAGGGGCTCGACACCCTGCTCGGCACGGGCCACCGTGGGGTCTCCGGCGGCGAGCGGGCCCGCCTCGGGCTGGCCCGCGCGATCCTGTCCGGGCGGCCGGTGATGCTCCTCGACGAGCCCGTCGCCCACCTCGACCACGCCACGGCCACCGAGGTGCTCGACGACCTGCTCGCGGCTCGTGAGGGTCGCACCCTGGTGATGGTCAGCCACCGCGAGGACGCCGTGGACGGCTTCGACCGCGAGCTGCGCCTCGGCTGAGCCGATCCCGACCCCGCCGCCTCTGCCCCAAAACCCCTGCCTAACCCCCAGATCGTGAGTGTTTCGTCCAAGAATGTTGGACGAAACACTCACGATCTTCGTGGTTGCGCGGGGGGTCAGGGACGCGCGAGGGCGGACCGCACGGCCGCCTCGATAACCCCGTCGTCCGCACCCGCGGCGCGCGCCGTGGCGACGAAACCCAGCGCCAGCTCGTCCAGCCCGGGCCCCGAGTCGGCCACCACCAGCGACGAGCGGGCGAGCTCTGCGGCACCGGCAGCGACCGTCGTCCCGGCGCGGCGGGCCGTCCGCACGATCCCAGACGCCTCCAGCTCCTTGTAGGTCCGCGCCACCGTCCCGGCCGCCACCCCGAGGTCGGCGGCCAGCTGCCGCACGGGCGGCATCCGGGCCCCCTCGGTCACGACGCCGCTCGCCACGTGCACCAGCACCTGACGCCGCAGCTGCTCGTAGGGCGGCGTGGGGTCGCCCGCGTCGACCCGCAGACCCACGCTCATGCCGACACCTCGGTGGCAAGGCGCGCCACCAGCGAGTCCCGGTGCGGGGCAAGGACCCTCACGAGGCTCCACAGGGTCAGCACACCCACGACCGCGGCGACGGCACCGACGACGGTCCCGGATGCGCCGAAGGGGTTGGTCGCGCACATCCCGTCCCCGGCGTGGGCCAGACGCATCCAGGAGATCAGCAGGGCCGGCACCGCGAGCGCCCCCGAGGCCAGCCCGGCGCCCGCGACCAGCGCCCCGGCCGACCACCGTCGCAGCGCGTCGTCCGCCCGCACCAGGTCGGCGTCGCTGCCGTCACGCGGCCGCCCGGCGACGAGGCGCAGGCCCCAGGCCGTGGCGGCGAGACCGACGAGCCAGACCAGCAGCGCCGGGGCGAGATAGAACGACCCGAACCACGGGCTCGAGCCCCCGCTCGCGGCCCAGCCCTCGGGCGTCGTGCAGGCGTAGGACAGCTGCTGCCCGTCGGCATCCTGGAGCCGCAGCCCGATCGTCGCGGCCCCGAGCACGGCGAGTGCGAGGACCCCCGACACCACCGCCTGCCCGCGCGGGACGTAGTCCCTGACCCGCCGGTGCTCGAGCCCCGCGGCGGGGCCGGTCGCCATACGACCGATGGAGAGCTGACCGAGGACCAGGGTGAGCAGCCCGACGACCACCCCGGCCACCGGCGCCGTCGCGATCAGCCGGCCGCGGCCCGTGGCGGCCAGCGCCACCACCGCGAGCAAGCCGAGCAGGACGGCCAGGACACGGGAGCGACGCACGAGGTCCTGCGCACGCAGCAGGCGTCCGAGATGGCCGTCGACGACCACCGCGCGACCGCCGAGGGTCAGGGCCAGCGCGGCCAGCAGGCAGGCGCCCACCAGGACGACGACCACGACCAGCAGGGGATAGAGAGCCAGCATGACGACCTCCCGGTTGTGTCAGATGTTTGACACAAAGAACTGTGCGCCTGCTACGCCTTTGTGTCAATAGGGCAGCACAAAGAACCGCGAGATACTGGCGGGCATGGCCGACTACCGCATCTGCGTCATCTGCTCGGGCAACATCTGCCGCTCCCCCATGGGCGAGGTGATCCTGCGCCAGCTGCTCGACGAGGCCGGGCTGGGTGACCGCGTCGAGGTCGACTCGGCCGGCACCGGCGGCTGGCACGAGGGCGACGGCGCCGACCCGCGCACCCTCACCTCGCTGACCAGCGGCGGGTATGACGGCTCCGCCCACCGCGCCCGCCAGTGGCAGCACGCGTGGTACGCCGACCGCGACCTCGTCCTCGTCGCCGACCGCGGGCACGAGCGCGAGCTGCGGCGGCACGCCCCGACCGAGCAGGACCGCGACAAGGTCCGGCTGATGCGGGAGTTCGACGACGACGCGGTCGCGGCGGGGACGCTGGAGGTCGACGACCCCTACTACGGCGACGCGGCGGGCTTCGACCGGTGCCGGGACGAGGTCGAGGCCGCGATGCGCGGCGTCGTCGAGCACGTGCGCGAGCAGCTCGACGCCTGAGCCGCGGGCCGGCACCGGTCGCGCACTCGCCGGGCGGCAACGGCGCCGGACGCCCACTCGCCGGACGCCGAGGGGTCGCAGATGCCGGGAATCACGGCGTGTCGCGCGACTATGCGACCCCTCGGTGCGGCGGCGCGCGGCGTCATACGGGCTCGATCTGCCTGACAAGCCGCACCCGCTCTGCTGGACTGGACCCCGTCGCCACCGACCGACCCGCCCGGCCACCCATCAGACCAGACCGCCAGAACAACTGGACCAGCCAGACTGCCGAGGAGCACCCATGTCCGTCCGCGAGACCCCCTGGCCGCTCGGCACGCCCTGCTGGCCGGACCTGATGTGCGACGACCCGAGGGCGGCGGCGCGGACCTACGCGACGCTCTTCGGGTGGGAGATCGAGGAGGGGCACGACGGCTACCTGCTCGCGCTGCGTGACGGCAGGCGGGTCGCGGGGATCGGGCCCAAGCCGCCGACCGCGCCGTGGCCCGCGGTGTGGACGACCTACCTCGCCGTCGACGACACCGACCGCGTCGCCGCCCTCGAGCGGGAGCACGGTGCCGAGCAGCTCCTCGCCCCGACCGACATCCCGGGCCAGGCGCGGATCGCCCTCCTGGTCGACCCCGCCGGCGCCCACCACGGGCTGTGGCAGGCGGGCGGCCTCGTCGGGGCCGAGCGCTACAACGAGCACGGGTCCCTGGTGTGGAACGAGCTGATGGTGCGCGACCACGAGGAGGCGATGGGCTTCTACGGCGAGGTCTTCGGCCACTCCTACGAGGTGATCGAGGAGGACGACGGGTCCTTCGCCTACGCGCAGGTGGTGACCGCCGACGAGCGGCTGGTGTGCGGGCTGGGGCGCATCGGCGACGAGTACGGCGACCAGTTCCGCCCCCACTGGATGACCTACTTCATGAGCGACGTGCCCGCCGCCACCGTCTCGGCCGTCCAGCGGCTCGGCGGGCGGGTGCTGATGGACGTGGTCGACGGGCCGTTCGGGCAGCTGGCCGTGCTCGAGGGCCCGCAGGGCGAGGTGTTCAGCGTCATCCGCCCGGACCACGTCGACGAGGACTGACCCCCGACCGAACCCGTCCAGGCAGGAAAGTCCGGTCGACCGGCGGCAGGTCCGGCGCGAACTGACTAGGGTCAGGGCCATGGATGCAGCGCAGCGCCTCACGGCCCTCACGGCCGCCGTCGATGCCATCTCGGCCAACGGGACCAACCTGGCCGCCGAGGTCGAGTGCCCCACCTGTCCCGGGTGGACGGTCGAGGACGTCGTCGACCACCTGGGCCGGGTCTATCTCTGGACCGTCGAGGCCACCCGCGGCACCGAGCGCCCATCGATGGGCGAGCGGGAGCAGGGAGACCTGACCCTGGGCGAGTGGTATGCCGACTGCGGCCGCCGCATGCTGGACCGGCTGCGCGAGGCCGACCCCGCCGCCGGGTGCTGGACCTTCGACCGCGACGACCGCACGGTGGGATTCTGGATCCGGCGGCAGCTGCACGAGACGACGATCCACTGGGTCGACCTGGCGCGCGCCCACGGCATCGAGGCCGAGATCAGCGACCACGTCGCCGACGACGGGATCGACGAGCTGCTGCACCTCTTCGTGCCGCGCCGGATCGAGGACCCGCAGACCGCGCTGCCCCTGCCGCTGCAGATCCGCGCCACCGACACGGGATCGGTGTGGTGGGTGCAGGAGGCGGACGGGGTCGTGTCGGCGGGGCGCGGCGAGGAGGGCGAGTCGGTCGCCGAGATCCGCGGCGAGGCGGTGGAGCTCTATCTCGCGCTGTGGGGTCGCAACAGCCGGGAGGCGCTGCACGTCGACGGCGAGGCCGCCCCGGCGCGCGGCTTCCTGGCGCAGCAGCTCTGCCCCTGACCCACCCCGGGGTGCCGGGGCCTCGCGGCACACGACCGGGTCAACGGCGGCGGCGGACCCGCGTCTCGTCCCACACCGGCTCGTCCGACTCGTAGACCTCACCGTCCGCGCCGAACACCAGGAACCGGTCGAAGCCGCGTGCGAACCACCGGTCGTGCGTCACCGCGAGCACCGTGCCGTCGAACGCCGCGAGGCCCTCCTCGAGCGCCTCCGCCGAGTGCAGGTCGAGGTTGTCGGTCGGCTCGTCGAGCAGCAGCAAGGTGGCCCCGGACAGCTCGAGCATCAGGATCTGGAAGCGCGCCTGCTGCCCACCGCTCAGCGAGTCGAAGGTCTGCTCGGAGGATCTCGCGAGCTCGTAGCGGTCGAGCACGCGGGCCGCCTCGTCGCGGGTGCGACCCTGACGGTGGTCGTCGCCTCGGTGGAGGATGTCGAGCAGGGTGCGTCCGGCATACGCGTGGTGCTCGTGCGTCTGCGCGAACCACCCTGGGCGCACCCGGGATCCGAGCCGTGCGACGCCGGTATGACGGACCCTGGGCGGTCGCGCGTCGCCGACCGGGCGGTGCTCGACGTCAGGATCGGATCCGCCGGCCGCCAGCAGCCGCAGGAAGTGCGACTTGCCGGAGCCGTTGGAGCCGAGGACGGCCACGCGCTCGCCGTACCAGACCTCGAGGTCGAACGGCTTCATGAGCGAATCCGCCTGGTCTGCCTGCGGATCCGGCGCGAGGAGCTCGAGCCGCTCGCAGATGACGGCGCGCTTGGCGGTGCGCCCGCCGGTGAGTCGCATGCGGACGTTCTGGTCGCGGGCGACCTTCTCGGGAGGCCCGGCGTCCTCGAAGCGGCGCAGTCGCGTCTGCGCCGCCTGGTAGCGCGCGGCCATGTCCGAGTTGTAGGCCGCCTTCTGCTTGTACATGAGGACGAGCTGCCGGAGCTTGGCATGCTCCTCGTCCCAGCGCTTGAGCTGCTCCTCGAGGCGGGCGTTGCGCTCGGCCCGGGCCTCGTGCCAGGTGGCGAAGCTCGCCGGGTGCGTCCAGGAGCTGGCTCCCGCCGCGCCGGGCTCGAGCGTGACGACGCGAGTCGCCGCCTGGCTCAACAGCTCTCGGTCGTGGCTGACGAGCAGCACCGTCTTGGCGGTCTCGCGCAGTCGCAGCTCGAGCCACCGCTTGCCCGGCACGTCGAGGTAGTTGTCGGGCTCGTCGAGCAGGAGCACCTCGTCGGGGCCCCGCAGCAGGGCCTCGAGGACCAGCCGCTTCTGCTCGCCGCCGGACAACGTCGACGCCGAACGCCACTGCGCCTGCTCGAAGCCCACGCCCAGCACCGCGACCGTGACCGTGTCCCAGACGGTTTCGTGCTCGTAGCCGCCGGCGTCGCCCCAGTCGGCGAGCGCCTGGGCGTAGGCCATCTGCGCCGGCTCGTCGTCGACCTCCATGATCCGCAGCTCGGCGGCGTCGACCGCCTGTGCTGCCAGGCGGATTCGCTGGGGCGCGACGCCGATCAGGAGGTCCCGGACGGTCGAGTCGTCACGCACCGACCCGATGAACTGCCGCATCACGCCCAGCCCGCCGCTGCGCGTCACCGCGCCGCCGTGCGGGTCGAGGTCCCCCGCGATGATCCGCAGCAGGGTGGTCTTGCCGGTGCCGTTGGGGCCGATGAGCGCCACGACCGCCCCGTCGCCGACCCGGAAGCTCACCTCGTCCAGCAACGGCCGCCCGTCGGGGAGGGTGAAGGAGATCTGGTTGAGGTCGACGTGTCCCACCTCGCCACCCTCGCAGCCCGCCGGGTCGCCCCGCCACCCCTTTGACCTACCCCCGGCGGGATCATCAGCCTGGGGAACCAGGGCCGGTCGATGCCTCGGCCCGCGGCGGGTCAGGGGGATCACCCATAGGCCGCCCCCAGGAGCCCCACCTAGGGTGAGGAGCATGACAGCCGAGGGGGAGAGCGTCGCCCGGGGGACCCCGGTGATCCGCACACGCGGCATCACCATGGAGTACCCCCGGGTCCGGGCGCTGGACGATCTGGATCTCGACGTGGGCGACGGGGTCACGGGCCTGGTGGGCGCCAACGGCGCCGGCAAGTCGACCCTCATCAAGGTGCTGCTGGGGCTGCTGCCCCCGACGAGCGGCGACGCGCAGGTGCTCGGCCACGACGTGCGCTCGGAGGGCGCGTCGATCCGGGCCCGCGTCGGCTACATGCCCGAGCACGACTGCCTGCCGGCCGACGTCAGCGCCAGCGAGTTCGTCGTGCACATGGGCCGTATGTCGGGCCTGCCCCACACGGTGGCCCGGGAACGGGCGGCCGACGTGCTGCGGCACGTGGGGCTGGCCGAGGAGCGCTACCGCGTGATGGGCGGCTACTCCACCGGCATGAAGCAGCGGGCCAAGCTCGCCCAGGCGCTCGTGCACGACCCCGACCTCGTCCTGCTCGACGAGCCGACCAACGGCCTCGACCCCGCCAGCCGGGACGACATGCTCGACCTGGTGCGGCGGATCGGGACGGACTTCGGCATCTCGGTGCTCGTCACGAGCCACCTGCTCGGCGAGCTCGAGCGGGTCAGCGACCACGTGATCGTCCTGGACGGCGGGCGGCTGCTGCGGTCCTCGGCGACGTCGGAGTTCACCGAGGCGACGGGCACCCTGCTGGTCGAGGTGCTGGGCACCGCGACCGACCGCGACCGGCTCGGCCAGGCCCTCGCCGAGCGCGGCCTGCAGTGCCACCCCGTCGACAACGCCGTCGAGGTCGTGCCGCCACCCAGCGGTGAGGTCGGCGGGGTCGACATACGAGACCTGGTGCGCGACACGGTGATCGATCTCGACCTGGGGCTGGTGCGCATCCAGGAGGGACGGCACCGGATCCAGGACGTCTTCGCCATCCGCGAGGAGGTGCCGCAGCCATGACCGCCCGCATCCACGACCTCGGCTACCGCGGCTACGACGGCGAGCGCCTCGACGAGGGGGCCGTCGCCCGCTCGCTCTACGTGCTCGGGCTGCGGCACGCGTTCGGCCTCGGCCGGTCGATGAAATCCCGCCTGCTGCCCCTCGGCCTGCTGGCCGTCTCCGTGCTCCCGGCGCTGGTGATGGTCGCGATCACGGTCTTCATCAAGCTGGACCGGCTGCCGATGACCTACGACCGCTACGCCGACACCATGCAGACGATCACCGCGATCTTCGTCGCCGCGCAGGCCCCCGTGCTGTTCTCGCGGGACCTGCGGTTCCGCACCCTCCCGCTCTACCTCGCCCGGCCGATGCGGCGCAGCACCTATGTCCTGACCCGGCTGGCGTCGCTGTTCACCGCCATCCTGATCGTGGTCACGCTGCCGGTGATCGTGCTGTGGCTGGGCGCCCTGCTCGGCCGGCTCCCCTGGCAGGCCCAGACCACCGACATGCTCAAGACCCTGCCCCTGCTGGTGCTCCTGGCCGCCCTCCTCGCGGCGATCGGGGGGCTCCTGTCGAGCCTCACGACCCGGCGCGGGATCGCCGTCGTGGCCATCGTCGCCACGCTGTTCGTCAGCTCGGGGGTCGCCAACTCGATCGCCGCCATCGCCCAGTCCGCCGACGGCTCCACCCCCATCCAAGGCGTGTGGGCCGGCGCGCTGAGCCCGTGGACGCTGGTGGGCGGTCTCGGCACCTGGTGGTTCGACTTCGCGCCCAACCTCGCACCCCCGCGCGACCTCGCCGACGGGGCCGTCTATCTCGGGGTCGCGGCCCTCGTGATCCTCGGTGGGACGGCGCTGCTCCTGCGCCGCTACGCGAAGGTGGGGTCGGCATGAGCACCCTCGCCCTGCACCAGGTCTCGCGCTGGTTCGGCGACCTCGTCGCCGTCAACGACATCACGATGGACATCGGACCCGGAGTCACGGGCCTGCTCGGCCCCAACGGCGCCGGCAAGTCCACCCTGATCGCGCTCATGTCGGGCTTCCTGTCCCCCTCGGCGGGGTCGGTGACGCTCGACGGCGAGCCCACCTGGCGCAACCCCGGCGTCTACCGCCACCTCGGGCTCGTGCCCGAGCGCGAGTCCGTCATGGAGCACCTGACGGGGCGGGCGTTCGTGCGGGCCAACGCCGAGCTGCACGGCCTGCCCGACCCCGGCGCCGCCGCCGAGGCCGCGATGGAGCTCGTCGAGATGAACGACCCGGCGTCGCGGGTCATCCGGACCTACTCCAAGGGCATGCGCCAGCGCATCAAGATGGCCAGCGCGCTCGTCCACGACCCGGCCGTGCTGCTGCTCGACGAACCCTTCAACGGCATGGACCCACGCCAGCGGATGCACCTCATGGAGCTCCTGCGGCGCATGGGGTCCGAGGGCCGGACCGTGCTGTTCAGCTCGCACATCCTCGAGGAAGTCGAGCAGGTCGCCCGGCAGATCGAGGTCGTGGTGGCCGGACGCCACGCGGCGAGCGGCGACTTCGGCGCCATACGGCGTCTCATGACCGACCGACCCAACCACTATGTCGTCCGCTCGTCGGACGACCGCCGGCTCGCCGCCGCCCTGGTCGCCGACCCGTGCGTCCGCGGAGTCTCGTTGCGGCCCAAGGGCGGTCTGGACGTCGAGGCCGTCGACTTCGGCCGGTTCACCCACGTGCTGCCCCGCGTCTCGCGCGACCTCTCGGTCCGCCTGATCGAGGTCAGCCCCACCGACGAGTCGCTGGAGAGCGTCTTCTCCTACCTGGTGTCCTCATGAATCCCACCGTGATCCGCCTCGCCTTCTCCTCCCTGCTCGGCCGCAGCCGATCCCTCGGGCTGCTCGCGCTGCCGCTCGTGCTCCTCGCGGTCTGCCTGCTCGCCCGGCTGGCCGGCGGGGAGCCGCAGTCCACCGACGGCACCCTCGGACGCGCCGTCATGTCCGGGCTCGGGCTCGCCGTCGTCGTCCCCATGCTGGCCCTGCTCGTCGCCGCCCAGCTGCTCGGCAACGAGATGGACGACGGCACCATCGCCTACCTGCTGTCCAAGCCGATCCCCCGCTGGCACATCGTCGTCAGCAAGCTCATCACCGCGATCACGGCGACGCTGCTGCTCGGGGCGGTGCCGATGATGCTCGCCTCGCTGGTCCTCGACCACACCGACCTCGGCAAGGCGCTCGGGTGGGGGGTGGGTGCGGCGGTGGCGTCCGTGGCCTACTCGGCGCTGTTCCTCGCGCTGTCGTCGATGACCAAGCACTCTGTCGTGTGGGGCCTGATGTACCTCCTCGTCTGGGAGGGTGCCCTCGCCACCCTGCTCGAGGGCATCTCCTGGCTCAGCATCCGGTCGTGGAGCACCCGCATCGCCGGCTGGGCGGGCGACATGTCGGTGATCAGCGTCGACAGCGCGCCCCTCGGCTATGCCTGGATCGCGTCGGGCGTGGTGCTCGTGGCGGGGACCGCGTGGGCGGCATACCGCCTGCGCGGCCTGTCGATCACCGGGGACGACTGACCTGGCCGCGGTGCCGGCCGGACATCTCGCCGACGTCAGGCCGCCCGCCTGCCCGGAGCGCTCCCGACAGCGTTCGTGCGCTCGCAGCTCACGAACTGCCGGTCTCAGGCGCCGAAATCGGACGTTCGTGAGCTCGGAGCGCACATCTGCACGTTCACGACGCCGGCGCCGTGCAGAGTCAGCGCTCCCAGCGCGGCCCCCGCACGCCCCCCACGCCCCGCACCGTGCACAGTCAGCGCTCCCAGCGCACCCAGCGCACCCGAGGCGCGGGCTCGCGTCATGCGGTGGCCACGAGGGGCGGCGGGCGGCTCGCCATACGGGCTGGAGGGGTCAGGACCGGCCCGCCCGCACGATCGGGTGGACTCGGCCACCGTGATGGGTGGCGTTCTCCACCCGATGACGACGAGCCAGGGAACGGGTGGATTCGGCCACCGTGATGGGTGGCGTTCTCCACCCGACGAGGACGCGCCAGGGATCCGCCTGGGTTCGACACATCGACCTGGCGTGCCAACCCAGGTCGATGTGACTACCTGAGGTAGGTCAGGAGGTGGGGACGTTGGCCTCCAGCTCGGTCAGCCAGAGGCGCGGCGAGGCGTCGGAGGGCATGCGCCAGTCGCCGCGCGGTGACAGCGAGCCGCCGTTGACGACCTTGGGGCCGTTGGGCAGCGCCGAGCGCTTGAACTGCTGCGTCACGAACCGCTTGCAGAACACCTCGAGCCAGCGCCGGATCTCGGCCAGGTCGTAGGCGACCCGCTGGTCCTCGGGGAACCCGGGCGGCCACTCCCCTGCCTCGGCGTCGTGCCAGGCGTGCCACGCGAGGAAGGCGATCTTGGACGGGCGGTAGCCGCGCCGCAGCACGTGGTAGAGCGAGAAGTCCTGCAGCGCATAGGGGCCGATGGATGCCTCGGTCGACTGGGGCTTCTCGCCCTCGCGCGTCGGCACGAGCTCCGGCGTGATCTCGGTGCCGAGGATCGACGTCAGGGTCTCCCCCACCTCGTCCGAGAACTGGCCCGACGTCACGACCCAGCGGATGAGGTGCTGCATCAGCGTCTTGGGCACGCCGGTGTTGACGCCGTAGTGGGACATCTGGTCGCCGACGCCGTAGGTGCACCAGCCGAGCGCGAGCTCGGACAGGTCGCCCGTGCCCACGACGATGCCGCCCTGGTGGTTGGCGAGGCGGAAGAGGTAGTCGTAGCGCAGCCCAGCCTGGACGTTCTCGAACGTGACGTCGTAGACCTCCTCGCCGCGCCCGAAGGGGTGGCCCAAGTCCGTCAGCATCTGCGTGGCGGCCGGCCGGATGTCGAGCTCGGCGAAGGTCACCCCGAGCTGCTCGGAGAGGCGCTGCGCGTTGGTCTTGGTGTGCTCGGTCGTCGCGAACCCCGGCATCGTGTAGGCCAGGATGTCGCTGCGCGGACGCCCGAGCCGGTCCATCGCCTGCGCGCACACGAGCAGCGCGTGGGTCGAGTCCAGGCCGCCCGAGACCCCGATCACGGCCTTGGGCTGACCGATCGCCCGCATCCGCTGCTCGAGCCCGGACACCTGGATGTTGTAGGCCTCGTAGCAGTCCAGCGCCAGCCGCTCCGCCTCGTCCGGGACGAACGGGAAGCGGTCGACCTTGCGCCGCAGGCCGATGTCGCCGGTGGGCGGCTCGAGCGCGAACTCGACCGTGCGGAAGGCGGACACGCGGTCGGCGTGGGTGCGGCGGTTGTCGTCGAAGGTGCCCTGCCGCAGCCGCTCCGCCACGAGCCGCTCCAGGTCGACGTCGGCCACGGAGCGGGCCGGGCCGGCCGGGAAGCGCTCGGACTCGCCGAGCAGGTCGCCGTTCTCGTAGACGAAGGTCTGCCCGTCCCAGGACAGGTCGGTGGTCGACTCACCTTCGCCGGCCGCGGCATACAGGTACGCCGCCAGGCACCGCGACGAGGCGGAGCGCGCGAGGAGCTTGCGGTCCTCGGCGCGGGCCACCGTGATCGGGGATCCGGACAGGTTGGCGAGGATCGTGGCGCCGGCGAGCGCGGCCTCGGCCGACGGCGGCACGGGCACCCACATGTCCTCGCACACCTCGACGTGCAGCACGAAGCCCGGCACGTCGGTCGCGTCGAAGAGCAGGTCCGGGCCGAACGGCACGCGGACGCCTGCGACCTCGATCTCGCCGCGGACGTCGTCGCCGGGTGCGAAGTGCCGCCGCTCGTAGAACTCGCGGTAGGTCGGCAGGTTGGACTTGGGGGCGACGCCGAGGACGCGTCCGCGGTGGATGACGACGGCGCAGTTGTAGAGCCGGTTGCGCCAGGCGAGCGGGGCGCCGACGACGAGCACCGGTGTCAGCGAAGCGGTCTCGTCGACGATGCGGGTGAGCTCGCGACCCACCGCCTCGAGGAGGGGCTGCTGCAGGAGCAGGTCCTCGAGCGCATAGCCCGACACCGCGAGCTCGGGGAAGACGCCGAGCGCCACACCGTCGTCGTGCAGCTCGCGCGCCACGGCGACGATCGAGTCGGCGTTGCGGGCGGGATCGGCGATCGCGGTCGGTGCGGTGCAGGCGGCCACGCGCGCGAAGCCGTGGTGGTAGGCGCTGTAGAACGACTCGGCTGGCATGCCGCCATCCTGCCACCCGCACCGCGCGGAGCCCTGCTCGTCGCCCCTCCACGCGCCATTGGTCACCAATGACGTCCCGGGGCCCGATTGAACGATCCACAACGTCACTGGTGACCAATGGTGAAGGCCTGATCGGGCGGTTGGGGATCCTGGGCCGTATGGCGGAGGGGCCTACCGCGTCGGGGGTCGCCGCCCGGTGGCCCGGCCACGGCGCGGGCGATGCTGCGCTGCGACGCCCTGGGCCACGAGCAGGTCGGTGCGATAGGGGATCACCTCGCGCAGGTAGATCGTGGTGGAGGTGCGAATCACGCCGGGCGACAGGCGGATCAGCTCCGAGACGCGATAGAGGTCGTCGGGGCCGGTGGCCACCACGCGGACCAGCAGGTCCGTCTCGCCGGCCGGCGCCATGCACTCGACGACCTCGGGGATGCGGCTGAGCGACGCGATGGCGGCGTCGATCTGGTGCTGGTCGAGCTCGGCCGCCACGTGCGCCGAGACGCCGTAGCCCAACGACTCCGGCGTGACGCGGGACGAGTGCCGTCGCAGGACCCCGTCCTCGCGCAGCCGCTCGAGCCGGGCCTGCACCGTGCCGCGGGCGAGGCCGGTGCGCTGCGCGAGCAGCATCACCGTCATGCGGGGATCCTCGTCGAGCGCCAGCACGATCCGACGGTCGGTCTCGTCCAGGGCCATGAACGCCTCCTGTCCCACCACGCCCTCGCGCGGTGGTCGGTCTGATCGATGTTGCGCACCTCGCCGCGCGCGGATCGATCATATCGACCAATGACGGTGTTGGCTGTTGCGCAGGTTGATCGTCATACGGTCTGATCGAGGTCAGCAGGGTCGACGGGACACCATCTCGACGACCCGGGCCGGCCTCACCACCACGAGCGTCGACCCGAGAGGAACGGCGCGACGCCCACGAGGCCGAGCGGCGGACCAGCCGGCAGCGCACCCGCTGCGGACCTCCTCGAGAGCACCAGCGCCAGGGGCGCCGACGACACCGTCGGCGCCCCTGCTGCATGCGGACCTACCCCAGGTAGTCACATCGACCGGCGTTAGCACGCCAGGCGAGTGTGACTACCTCAGGTAGGTCCGGCGGATGACAAGGATCCTTGACATGCGAGGCGCCCCCGGCATACGGTCGAGAAGTCAAGCATCCTTGACATCGGCGATCAGGAGGGGCGATGCCCGACAGCCCGCTGCGTACGCGCCGCCAGGCCGCCGGCCTCACGCAGGCCGACCTGGCCGCGAGCGTCGGCGTCTCGCGGCAGACCGTCGTGGCGATGGAGCGCGGCGACTACGCACCCAGCGTCTATCTCGCCCTCCGCACCGCCCGCGCCCTGCACACCACGGTGGAGGAGATCTTCACCCTCGACCAGAAGGACCACGCATGACCCAGCGCAGCACACGGCCCGGCCGGCTCGAGCGGCTCGGCGACCGGTTCCTCAACCTGGAGTCGCCGACCTACGGCGACGAGCGCGAGCGCGCGGTCGTCCTCGCGGCCTCGTCCCTCGCCGCCTCCGTCGGCCTGGTCGCGCTCATGGCCTTCACGATCGTGCTGGCCCTCACGGGACTGCCCACCGTCGGCTTCGCCCTGTGGATCCTGGCCGTGCTGATCTCCCTCACGATGACGGGCTACGCCAAGGCCAAGGGGGTCGACATCCAGGCGCTCGGGAGCCGAGGGTCGGGGCGGCTGACGACGTGGGCGACCATCGCGAGCTTCGGCACCGTGCTGGTCTGGGTCCTCGCGACCTACTACTGGGTCACGAACGGCCACGGCGTGCTGCCCGTGAACTGGTCCCCGGACCTCAGCACACCCGCCGGGAGCGGCGACCAGCGGGGCTGGCTCCGATCGATGCTGGTCGGCGCCGTCGGCGGGGGACTCGTCGGCACCGTGTGGATGCTGATCGACAACGCCCGCCGGCGCAAGGCCGCTCGCGCCCAGCTCGAGGAGTCCGACCGCCGGGACCTGCCCGACGAGGACTGAGCGGCGGGCGGCATACGGCCTGGCTGGCAGAATGACGACCATGGCCTCCCTCGCTGACGTGACCCCTCCCATCGCCCTCGGCGCCCTCGACGGTCGCTATCGCAAGGCCGTCGCGCCGCTGGTCGACCACCTGTCCGAGGCAGCACTCAACCGGATGCGCGTGCACGTCGAGATCGAGTGGCTGATCCACCTCACGCAGCACCAGGTCGTGCCCGGCGTCCGGCAGCTCACCGACGCCGAGGTCGCGCAGCTGCGGGCGATCGTCGGAGACTTCGGGGCCGAGGACGTCACCGAGCTCGGCGAGATCGAGCGCGAGACCGTCCACGACGTCAAGGCGGTCGAGTACTACCTGCAGCGTCGCGTCGACCGGATCGCGCCCGAGGACGCCGCCCAGCTCAAGCAGCTCATCCACTTCTGCTGCACGAGCGAGGACATCAACAACCTCAGCTATGCCCTCATGGTCAAGGGCGCGGTGCAGGACGTGTGGCTGCCCAAGGCCCGCTCCGTCGTGGACCAGCTCGCCGCGATGGCGCGCGAGCTGCGCGACGTCCCGCTGCTCGCCCACACGCACGGCCAGCCGGCCACGCCCACGACCATGGGCAAGGAGATCGCCGTCATGGCGCACCGCCTCGGTCGGCAGCTGCGGCGCATCGAGGGGCAGGAGTTCCTCGGCAAGCTCAACGGCGCGACCGGCACGTTCGGCGCGCACCTCGCCGCCGTCCCCGAGGCCGACTGGGCCGCGATCTCCGAGAGCTTCGTCGAGGGCCTCGGCCTCACGTGGAACCCCCTCACCACGCAGATCGAGAGCCACGACTGGCAGGCCGAGCTGTATGCCGACACCGCCCGCTTCAACCGGATCCTGCACAACGTGTGCACGGACTTCTGGACCTACATCTCCATGGGCTACTACGCCCAGGTGCGCGGTCAGGGCACGGTCGGGTCGAGCACGATGCCGCACAAGGTCAACCCGATCCGCTTCGAGAACGCCGAGGCCAACCTCGAGGTGTCGTGCGCGCTGCTCGAGGTGCTGGGGTCCACGCTGGTGCAGTCGCGGCTGCAGCGCGACCTGACCGACTCCTCCATGCAGCGCAACGTCGGGACGGCATACGGCCACTCGATGCTGGCCCTGGACAACGTCGCTCGCGGCCTCGCCGGTCTGGACGCGGTCCCGGCCCGCATGGCCGCCGACCTCGACGGCAACTGGGAGGTGCTCGGCGAGCCGGTCCAGTCGGCGATGCGGGCGCTCGGGGCGCAGGGCGTCGCGGGGATGGACAACCCCTACGAGCGGCTCAAGGAGCTGACCCGCGGGCGCCGCATCGGGCAGACCGAGCTCGTGGAGTTCGTGCGCGGGCTGGGGCTGCCCACGGAGGTCGAGGAGCGGCTCGCCGCCATGACCCCGCAGACCTATGTCGGCCACGCCTCGGAGCTGGTCGACCGCCTCGGCTGACAGGATGGGCGTCATGACCCGTAGCAGCCTGCGCCTCGCCGCGCCCGTCCTCGCCCCCGTCTGCGCCTCCGTGCTGGCCCTGTCGGCGTGCGGCGGCGGCACGTCCACGACCGCTGGCACCAGCACGACGAGCGCAGCCGCCGGCGCGTCGCCGTCCGCCTCGGCCGCATCGTCCAGCGCGGCGACCGGGACCGCGACGCCGACGAGCGCGCCCGCGGACTGTCCGACCGAGGCCACGCGAAAGTTTGCCAAGACGCGCTTCGTCGCCGACGTGGGTCTCGCGGCCGGGACCTTCCACCGCTGGATCTACAAGCCCTACCAGGAGGGCGCCTTCCAGCAGGGCGCGCAGGGACGCCGGACCGCGATCGCCAAGGCCGTCGCCGTGGCCGCGCTCGACGTCAAGCTGATCAGCAACGCCTACGAGAACGTGAAGGCCGACCCGCAGCTCTGCCAGGCGATCGGCGGACCGCTCGGCAGGCTCAAGGACCAGACCACCACCATGAAGGACCAGATCACCAAGGGTGACCTGAGCTCGATCGCCGCCACCGAGGCGCTCGTCTCGGCCGTGCTCGGCAGCTCGCAGAAGGCCGGCCTCCCCATCGAGGAGACGACCGACCAGAGCAAGGCCGGCGTCGGCGGCTGACCGCCCCCGCACCCAGCGTCGTATGGCGGGACGCCCCGCACCGGCATCGGGGCTACTCCTGGTGGTGAAAGCCACCAGCAGTAGCCCCGATGTCCCGTGATCACCTGGTTGGGGGTGCCACGGGCCGCATGGCGGGCAGGTCCCGCACGTGCGCCGCCGCCGGGGGCACACTGACGAGAAGATCAGGCCACGGGCCCGGCCGGTGTCCGCGCTAGGAGGTTCCTCATGTCCACCAACCCGATCGACACGTGGGTCACGGTGCCTCGCCGCCTGCGCCGCTACGCCGAGGTGCTGGCGCCCGGCGTGTGGTGGATCGGTCACGAGGCGGTCGACGCCTCACGCGCGCGAGCGCTGCTGCTCGACGACGACTTCGCCGTCGTGCCGATCAAGGGTGACCACCTCACGACGATGAGGCAGGGCCAGGCCGCCGTCGCCGCCGCGCTGCGCCTGCCCGGGTCGGCCGCCGTCAACCTCGACGGACTGGTCGACGCCCTGCGCGACCTCGACCTGTGGTGGCCGCGCACCCGCCGCATCGTCCTGCTCTGGTCCGAGGCCCACGTGCTGCGCGAGGCGGACCCGGCCGGCTTCGACGAGCTCGTGTCGGTCCTGTCCGAGGCGCACCAAGGACTGTGGCGCTCCGAGCGTGACGCCGCCGTCACCGGCGACGA